>NZ_CADCUP010000234.1 GCF_902805925.1 uncultured Nocardioides sp. | reverse complement strand
CCGGACCATACCGGCGCGCGCGGGGCCGACCCGGACGGGGCTGCCCTACCCTGTGTCCGAGCTCGAGACGGAAGGCGGCGTGGATGACGACATCGTGGGAGTGCCCGGCGTGCGGCGGTGCACCGACGACGGACGTGGTCGTCCGGGAGATGATGTTCGGACGGGACGAGGAGTTCACCTACTCCGAGTGCGTCGAGTGCGCAAGCCTGTGGCTGCGTGACGTCCCCGACGACCTCTCGGCGTACTACCCGACGGACTACTACTCGATCGACGTCGACCCCGAGCGCGCTCTCGGCCGTCCCGGTGTCCGCCAGTTCGCCACGCTCGTGAGCCGGTCGGTGCTGTTCGGCCGGCGCCGGCTCGCGGGGCTGGCCGCCCGGGTCGTGCGGATGCGGCAGTTCCACAGCTTCCTGATCGTCCTTGACTCCCTGGCCTTCGCCGGGCTGCCCCGTGGCCGGGACTCCCGCGTGCTCGACGTCGGCTGCGGCTCGGGCGTGCTGGTCTACGCCCTCGGGCTCGCCGGCGTACGCACCTCGGTGGGCGTCGACCCGTTCGCGCCCACCGACCGGGACCTCGACTCGGGCGCTCGCGTGGTGCGGCGGGACCTCTCGGAGGTCGAGGGCACCTTCGACCTCGTGACGTTCCACCACAGCTTCGAGCACGTCCCCGACCCGGCCGAGAGCCTGGTCCAGGCCAAGCGCCTGCTGGCCCCGGGTGGCCGGATCCTGGTGCGGATGCCCACGGTGTCGTCGGCGGCGTACGACGAGTACGGCACCGACTGGGTCCAGCTCGACGCGCCGCGCCACCTGACGGTGTTCTCGCGAGCCGGCATGGACGTCCTGGCCGGGCGCCACGGCCTGAAGATCGTCGGCGCGCTCGACGACTCGACCGGCTTCCAGTTCTGGGGCAGCGAGCAGGTACGCCGCGGCATCCCGCTGATGGACGAGCGCTCGGTGCTCAGGTCGCCGGGCGGCAGCACGTTCTCCCGGGCGGAGCTGGACGCCTGGGCACAGCGCGCCGCCGAGCTCAACCGGGCCGGCCGCGGCGACCAGACCGCCTGGCTCCTCGAGTGCCTCTGAGCCCGACTCGTCGTTCCACCCCTCCCGCGAATAGGATCGTGTGTCGTGTCTGCCACTCGGATCGAGTCCCACGCCCAGCGTGCCGACGAGCGCGAGATCGAGCTCTCCATCGTCATGCCCTGCCTCGACGAGAGCGAGACGCTGGCGACCTGCATCAGGCACGCGCTGACGTTCCTGGCCTCCTCGGGCATCGCGGGCGAGGTCCTCGTCGCCGACAACGGCAGCACCGACGGCTCGCGGGAGATCGCGCGGGCCGAGGGTGCCCGGGTGGTCGAGGTCGAGGAGCGCGGGTACGGCGCCGCCCTGGGCGCCGGGATCCGGGCCGCGCGCGGACGCTACGTCGCGATGGGCGACGCCGACGACAGCTACGACTTCGAGGGCCTCGGCCCGTTCGTGGAGGAGCTGCGCAGCGGTGCCGACCTGGTGATGGGCAACCGGTTCCGCGGCGGGATCGAGAAGGGCGCCATGCCGCCGCTGCACAAGTACCTCGGCAACCCGGTGCTCTCCAGGGTCGGCCAGCTCTTCTTCAAGACCCCGGTCAACGACTTCCACTGCGGCCTGCGGGCGTTCCGCCGCGACGCCATCCTGGCGCTGTCCCTGCGCACCTCCGGCATGGAGTTCGCCAGCGAGATGGTCGTCAAGGCGTCGCTGGCCGACCTTGCGATCGTCGAGGTGCCGACGACCCTGCGCAAGGACGGCCGCAGCCGCCCCCCGCACCTGCGCAGCTGGCGCGACGGCTGGCGCCACCTCCGCTTCCTGCTGCTCTACAGCCCGCGCTGGCTCTTCTTCTACCCCGGCGTCGCCCTGACCCTCGTCGGCCTGCTGGTGACGCTCCTGTTGGTCCGCGGCCCGATCCTCATCGGCGACTTCGGCCTCGACATCGGCACGATGATGTGCGCGATGGCGATCACGGTGGTGGGCTACCAGGCGGTGGTCTTCGCGCTGCTGTCGAAGGTGTACGCCTCCCACGAGGGCTTCCTGCCCAGCAGCCCGCGCTTCGAGGGCTTCCAGCGGCGGCTGAACCTCGAGAACGTCATCGGCCTGGGCCTGCTGGTCTTCCTCGTCGGCCTGGTCTGGCTCGGTGTCTCGCTGTGGGGCTGGCGCGAGGCCGGCTTCGGCGCCCTGGAGCCGGAGGACAGCGCCCGCGCGGTCACGCCCGCCATCCTGGGCCTGGTGCTCGGAGGCCAGACCATCCTCGCCGGTGCGTTCCTGTCGCTGCTGCGGATCCGGGTCATCCACCCCGAGCCGGCGGCGCCGGTCGAGGTCCCCGTCGACGACGTGGCCTGACGTCGGCCGACCCGACGAGGTCGGCGCGCAGGATGCGCCACTTCGCCCGGGCGTTGGGCCACCGGCGCGCCACCGCGTCGAGACCGGCCTGCACCGCCAGGTGGCCGCGCACCGTGACGCGTCGGCGGGCCATCGCCGCCGACCTCGGCAGGTCGAGGCGGTCGGCGTCGCCGGCGACGCGGCGCAGGAAGCGCAGCTCCTCCTCGAACCGGGAGGCGTCCTCGGTCTGCAGCGAGGTCTGGCTGTCGGAGTGCCGGCGGTACTCGATGAGCGGGGTCCGCACACCGAAGAGGCTGCGTCCCTCCATCAGCATCCGGGTCGTGAAGTCCCAGTCGGGCACGAAGCGCAGGCTGTCGTCGAACGGCGCCGCGCCGACGAGCTCGCGGCGCAGGCACATGCTCGGGCAGACGATGTAGTTGCCGCGGAGCAGCCCGGCCAGGTCGGCGTCGCCCTGCAGCCGGTGGTCGCCGCCGGGACGCGGCATCCGCTCCTTGACGCGGTCGGCGAGGGTGCGGGTGGGCTGGCCGCTGCTGCCGATGGTGAGCGCGTCGGTGAACACCGCGGCGACGTCGGGGTGGCGGTCCGCGGCGTCGAGCACCCGGGCGGCGTAGTCGGGCAGCAGGCGGTCGTCGCCGTGCAGGATCGTCAGCAGCGGGGCGCGGGTGCGGCGCACGCACTCGTTCCAGTTGCCGGCCAGGCCCAGGTTGCGCTCGTTGCGCACGGAGGAGATCCGGGGGTCGTCGTAGGCGGCGACGACCTCGCCGGCCGGCTCGGGTCCGCGGTCGTCGACGACGACGAGCTCCCAGTCGGTCACGGTCTGGGCCAGCACGCTCCCGATGGCCTCGCGCAGGTAGTGCAGGCCGTCGTAGTAGGGGATCGCGAAGCTGATCCGCGGCACCGCGGCGGGGTCGGACGGCATGGCCGCACGGTATCGCGCCGTACGCCGCCGGCTCAGGCCGCGGGGAGGGTGAAGCTGATGGTGGCCCCGTGGTCGGGGGCGTTGCTGGCGGCGCTGATGCGGCCGCCGTGCTGATGGACGATGCGCCGGCACAGCGCGAGCCCCAGGCCCGAGCCCTTGAACGACTCGCAGTGCTGGGGCGCCCGGTGGAACTCGTCGAAGATGGCCTCCTCCTGCCCGGCCGGGATGCCGATGCCGCGGTCGCTGACGTCGATACGCACCCAGCCGTCCTCGTCGTCGGCGTGCGAGGAGATGTGCACCTGTGCCGGCCGCCCGGCCGCGACGTACTTCACGGCGTTGCCGACGAGGTTGGCCACCAGCTGCCGCACCATCGCGGCATCGGCCACGACCTTGTGGTGGACGTCCACGGCCAGGACGCGGTCCTCGCCGGTGTCGTCCAGGTAGCCCGTCAGGACGTCGTCGACCATCGGGCCGAGGTCGAGCGGCGTCGGCGCGAGGCGCCCGTCGCGCAGCACGCTGTAGGTCAGCCAGTCGTCGATGACCTCGCGCATCCGGTGACCGCTCTCGACGGCGCGACCGAGGTGGGTGTGCACGTCGGCGTACTGCCCGTCCTCGAGGTCCTCGCGGGCCAGCTCCAGGCGGCCGTAGAGGCTGGTGAGCGGCGTGCGGAGGTCATGGGCGACGATGCGCGCGAAGCCGGCGAGCTCGGCCATCCGCTGGCGCTGGGCGGTCACGTCGGAGAAGAGGACCAGGCTGGCCGGCCCCGTCTCGGTCTCCAGCTCGGAGATCCCGGCCTGGATGTAGCGCTTGCTGCCGGGGTTGTCGACGAGCAGCGCGCGCCCGTGACCGTCGGCGAGCTCGACCAGGTCGCGGTCGGTGAGGGGGCTGCCGTCGGCGCCGGCGAGGCCGAAGTGGTCGACCCACGTGGTGCCGCCGACCCGCTCGGGCAGCCGGCGCCCGAGGAGCTGGCGGGCCGCCGGGTTGTGGAAGGCCACCTCTCCCTCCCGGCCGAGGACGATGACGCCGTCGTTCATCGAGTCGAGCACCTGGGCGAGGAGGGTCGCCTGCGAACGGGTGCGCGCCCGGCTGGCCACCAGCTCGCCCATCATGGTCGCCCGCTGCTCGCGCACGACGGCGAGCTGCAGCGCCAGGAAGGTCATCGCGAGCAGCAGCAGGTCGACCACCACGGAGGCGGGGATCAGGCCGTCGTAGCCGTACCTGTTGCCGGGCATCATCGTGAAGCCGGCGGCGAGGACGGAGACGGCCAGCGTCGAGGCCGCGGCACCCAGGCGGGTGAAGATGAGTCCGGACACCACCCCGGGGAGCAGCAGGACCCACGAGGTGGGCAGCTCTGGACCCTCGAAGACCAGCCACACGCAGGCGAGCGAGAACGGCCCGAGCAGCGCCACCTCCCACCACCGCGTGTCGCGGTCGGTCCACGCGGGCCGCTGGGCGTGGAAGACCACCATCATCGTGGACACCCCGACGAACATGAAGACGCCGTTGCGGATCACCCACCACATGAGCAGCTTGGCGTCGAGATCGAACGCGGCAAGGTCGGGGAAGCCGCCGAGCAGGCCCACGAACAGCCCCGACACCGCCGAGACCGCCATCACGAGGGTGACGGAGTGGGGCGTCGCGAGGTCCCAGCCACCGTTCAGCGACCAGAAGAGGCGGGCCACCACGAGCGCGCACACGACGTTGACCACACCCATGTGCACCGCCTCGGACGCAGGCGTGCCGAGCGCGGTGGCCAGACCGGCGAAGATGGACAGCTGGGCGGCGCAGTGCATCGCCAGCCGCCGGCCGAGGGGCTCGTCACCGTCGAAGAAGAGCGTGGTCCACACGAAGAAGACCGTCACCGGTGGCCACATCTCGCGGATCGCGCCGGGCGTGGGGCGCTCGGTGAAGGGCAGCACGACAGCCGCGACCGCACACGCCAGGATGAAGGCGGTGCGTCCGCGTAGCGCGGCGGGCCGGGCGTCGGTGTCCATGAGGGGGTGCACTCCGTTCGAGGCGTTCCCGAATGCTAGGTGTCCCTCCGCGGCCCCGCAGGAGAACGGCGACTAGCGTGACGTCGGGCGATTCCCCGCCCTCGTCCGGCTGACCTACCCTTGAGCCGTGCGCGAGCAGCCGGAGCAGCAGGCCCCGCCGGTGCAGCGACTCCGCATCCGGTACGCCAAGCGCGGGCGCCTCCGGTTCACCAGCCACCGGGACTTCAGCCGGGCCTTCGAGCGTGCCGTGTTCCGGGCGCGCGTGCCGATGGCGTACTCCTCGGGCTTCCACCCCCACCCCCGCATCTCCTACGCGGGCGCCGCACCCACCGGTTCGGCGAGCGAGGCGGAGTACCTCGAGATCGGCCTCGCCGAGGTCGTCGACCCCGCGGTCGTCCACGCCCGGCTCGACGAGGCCCTGCCCCCGGGGCTGGACGTGCTCGAGGTGGTGGAGTCGGCCGGGGGCTCGCTGGCCGACCTGCTCCAGGCCTCGGTGTGGCGGATCGCCCTGGCCGAGGACCCGGAGACCGTGGGAGCGGCGGTCGCGTCCTTCCTGGCGACCGGGTCGGTGCTGGTGGAGCGGATGACCAAGAAGGGGCTGCGCGAGTTCGACTGCCGGGCCGCGGTGGTGCGGGCCACGGTGGCCCCCGCCGAGCCCGTCGGCAGCGTGGTCGACGTGGTCCTGCGGCACACGGTGCCCTCGGTGCGGCCCGACGACGTCCTGACCGGGCTCGGTCGCCAATCGGGGCTCGTGCCCGCCGGGGTGCCCCTGCTCACGCGCCTCGCGCAGGGCCCGCTCGACGAGGACCGGGAGACCGTCGGCGACCCGCTGGCCGTCTCGACATAGCGGCGATCTCCGGCCGGTGTGCGATACTCGCCTCGGTCGAACGAGCGGCTCGCCGCACCGTCCGACCCGACGACGTTCTCGCCGTCCGGGGCTCAGCACCACCGCCGCGGCCGGCACGACACACGAGGTCGTCACCGGACCGCGACGCGGCCAGGGTGAGTCGGTGACAGCGGCGACACCATGTCGGACACGTGAGTGGGTGTCCACGCTGGCTCGTCGACCGCGGTAGGTGCGCGGCGTCGACGTGTCGACGCGCCCGCGGAGAGTGTCGCCGCCACCCGACCAGGCTTCGCGTCACGGTCCGGGCCGGTCGAGACCGGTCCTCCCACCGCTGGCGTCCCGATGTCTCCGGCGCTCGGCGCCGGACGAGGAGAGCACCATGCTCGACGAACGCGACGACTCGGCCACGACCGAGAACGACCACCAGGAAGCACCCGCCGCCGAGGCCCCGCCGGCGAGGAAGACCGCCCGGCGTGCTCCCGCCAAGAAGGCGACGGCCCGGCGCACCACGAAGAAGGCCGCCGAGGCACCGGAGGCCGACCCGGCCCCCGCCCCGCCCGACGGGGCGGCCGAGCTCCCGCTCGACACCCCGGCCGACACCCCGGCCGATACCCCGGCCGACACCGACGCCCCGGTGGCCAGGGCCGCCAAGCGGGCGCCGGCGAAGAAGGCCACGACGCGGCGCACGCGCAAGAGCGCCGAGGCACCCGTGGAGGAGCCGGCCGCGGATGCCCCTGCGCCTGTGGAGCCCGAGCCGACCCAGGAGCCTGCGGCGACCGCGCCCCCGGCTGCTGCGGTGCTGTTCCAGGCCCCCGAGCCCACCCGGCCCGCGCGCCGTACCCGCGCCCGGGCGGCGGCTCCGGTCGAGCCCGCACCCGAGCCGACGAGCGACACCCCGAACGACACCCCGGACGACACTCAGAGCGACACCCCGAACGACACGCCGGGCGACCCGGCAGGGACCGCGGCTCCTGCCCCGGCGAAGAAGGCCACCCGCACCCGCCGGGGCGGCAAGAAGGTCGCCGCCCCCGTCGAGCCCCCCGTCGAGCCCGTCGAGCCCCTGGTCGAGGACGAGGAGGTGCCCGCGGAGCCGATGGGCGACGCGGTGGAGGACGCCGACGCCGACGACACGGTCGAGCTGCCCGAGGACGCCGGGACCGACGAGCCCGAGGACGCCGACAGCTCCGAGGAGGCCGACGACTCCGATGACCAGGACGACGACGAGGCCGGCACGCCCGCGCGCCGCCGTCGCCGCCGTGGCGGCCGGCGCCGTCGCAGGTCCGGGGAGGGCGCGGACGCCGACGAGCCGGAGTCCACGACCGACGACGACTCCGGCGACGCCGAGGAGACCGCCGCCGCCGACAACGGCGGGGACGACTCCGCCGAGGGAGGCACCAGCTCGCGCCGACGCCGCCGGCGTCGCCGCGCCGGTGACGACAACGGCGACGGCGCAGGCGGCTCCGACGACCCGGACAACACCGTCACGCGGGTGCGCACCCGCAAGGCCGCCGAGGACCAGATCACCGCGCTGGCCGGCTCGACACGGCTCGAGGCCAAGAAGCAGCGCCGCCGCGAGGGCCGCGAGGCCGGGCGCCGCCGGGCACCGATCGTCAGCGAGGCCGAGTTCCTGGCCCGCCGCGAGTCGGTCGACCGCACCATGGTCATCCGCCAGCGCGAGGGCCTCACCCAGATCGCCGTCCTGGAGGACAAGGTGCTCGTGGAGCACTACGTCGCCCGGGAGTCGCAGACCTCGCTGATCGGCAACGTCTACCTCGGCCGCGTGCAGAACGTGCTGCCCTCGATGGAGGCCGCCTTCGTCGACATCGGCAAGGGCCGCAACGCCGTGCTCTACGCCGGTGAGGTCAACTGGTCGGCACTGGGCCACAAGGAGGGCCAGCCCCGCAAGATCGAGTCGGTGCTCTCCTCGGGGCAGAGCATCCTGGTGCAGGTCACCAAGGACCCGGTCGGGCACAAGGGCGCCCGCCTGACGAGCCAGGTCAGCCTGGCCGGTCGGTTCCTGGTGTACGTGCCCGACGGCACCACCAGCGGCATCTCGCGCAAGCTGCCCGACACCGAGCGCAACCGCCTCAAGACGCTGCTCAAGGAGATCGTGCCCAGCGAGGCGGGCGTCATCGTGCGCACCGCCGCCGAGGGGGCCTCCGAGGAGGAGCTCACCCGCGACGTGGAGCGGCTCACCGCGCGCTGGGACGACATCGAGGCGCGCGCCAAGGGCAAGGCGCCCCAGCTGCTGTACGGCGAGCCCGACCTCACCCTGAAGGTCGTGCGCGACCTGTTCACCGAGGACTTCGCACGCCTGGTCATCGAGGGTGACGCCGCCTGGGACACCGTGCGCAACTACGTCGAGCGCGTGGCTCCCGACCTCAAGGAGCGCGTCGAGCGCTACGAGCCGGCAGACGACGGCCGCGACGTCTTCGCCAGCCACCGGATCGACGAGCAGATCAGCAAGGGCCTCGACCGCAAGGTGTGGCTGCCCTCCGGCGGCTCCCTGGTGATCGACCGCACCGAGGCGATGACGGTCGTCGACGTCAACACCGGGAAGTTCACCGGCTCCGGGGGCAACCTCGAGGAGACGGTCACCAAGAACAACCTCGAGGCCGCCGAGGAGATCGTGCGCCAGCTCCGGCTGCGCGACATCGGCGGCATCATCGTCGTCGACTTCATCGACATGGTGCTGGAGTCCAACCGCGACCTCGTGGTCCGCCGCCTCGTCGAGTGCCTGGGCCGCGACCGCACCCGCCACCAGGTCGCCGAGGTGACCTCGCTGGGTCTGGTGCAGATGACCCGCAAGCGGATCGGCACCGGGCTGCTCGAGTCGTTCGCCACCGACTGCGAGCACTGCCAGGGCCGCGGGGTCGTCGTGCAGGCCGAGCCGGTCGAGCCCCGGGGCGACGACGACGGCCGCCGTGGCGGCCGGAGCGAGGGCCCCCCCGCCGGTGGCCGTCGCGGCCGTGGTGGCCGCGGCCGCGACAACGGGGGAGCAGGCGGCGGCCCCGAGCTGAGGGCGCCCTCCCCGAAGGACATCGCCGCGATGGCTCGGGCCGAGCGGTCCGAGGACGAGCGGCCGGACGCCCCGGAGCAGCAGCCGAGCGAGCAGCCGCCGGTCGAGCAGCCGCCGGTCGAGCAGCCGCCGGTCGAGCAGCCGCCGGTCGAGCAGCCGCCGGTCCAGGAGCCGCCGGTCCGGCAGCCCGAGGCCCAGCCGGAGCCCCAGCCTGAGCCCCAGACGGAGCAGCCGCAGGCGCCCGTGGCGCCGGCGGCCCCCCAGGTGGTCACGCGCACCCGCAGGCGCAGCGCCAGCCGGCCCGCCGGTCCGGGTGCCGCCGCGGACGCGACGGCCGCGACCGACGGCGTACCCGCTGCCGAGCAGGCGCCGGCGCCGGTCGAGGTACCGGTGGCGGCAGGGTCCGTGAGCGACGACCCGCCACCGCCGAAGGTGGTGACCCGGACCCTGCGGGGCCGGGCCCGTCGCGCGGCCGGCACCGCCGAGCCGACCGAGGCCGCCCCGGGCTCCGCGACCACGGACGCCGTCGCGCCGGTCGGGGCCGGTCCGGCGCGGCTCGAGGCGGGCGACGATGCGCAGGTCGAGGAGCACGTCGAGCACGTGCCGGTCAAGAAGAAGGGCTCGCGCAAGCGCTGAGCGCCGGTGTGCTCATGGCGAATTGCTGTGAGCACACCGGATCCGTACTATTGAACCTCGGCGCGCTCGTGCGTGCCGTTCCTGTGTGGACATCACTCCCTTGCCTCCTGCGCTCCGTCGCGGGCCGGGCGGGGGGAGTCCCCAGGCCGATGGATGTTCTGGCAATGGACGAGGACCTCCCGAGTCCGACGAGGAGAGTGAGTCGCGGTGTACGCGATCGTGCGCAGTGGCAGCAAGCAGCAGAAGGTTGCTGTGGGCGACGTCATCGAGATCGACAAGGTCGACACGGGTGTGGGCGAGTCCGTGAGCCTGCCCGTGGTCATGGTCGTCGACGGCGAGGTCGTCACGGCGACCGGCCTCGACAAGGCCGCCGTGACCGTCGAGGTGCTCGGCCGGACCAAGGGTCCCAAGATCGTCATCCAGAAGTACAAGAACAAGACCGGCTACAAGAAGCGCCAGGGTCACCGTCAGAAGTACACCCAGGTCAAGGTCACCGACATCTCCCTCTGAGCCCCGCTCGGACCTCTCTCGAACCTCGAAGGACTGAACCCATGGCACACAAGAAGGGTGCGGCGTCCACCAAGAACGGCCGCGACTCCAACTCCCAGCGGCTCGGTGTGAAGCGCTTCGGCGGTCAGACCGTCAACGCCGGCGAGATCATCGTCCGTCAGCGCGGCACCCACTTCCACCCGGGCGCCGGTGTCGGCCGCGGCGGCGACGACACCCTCTTCGCGCTCGTGGGCGGTGCGGTCGAGTTCGGCACGAAGCGCGGCCGCAAGGTCGTCAACATCGTTCCCGGCGAGTGACCTGACGCTCGTCTGCACCACCATCTCCGCGTTGGGCGTCCCGGTCTCGGGGCGCCCTTCGCCATTTCTGCACCACCGGAGGCACCCATGGCAGTCCCGACGTTCGTCGACCAGGTGCGGCTGCACATCGCCGCGGGTCGGGGAGGCAACGGCGTCGCGTCGGTGCACCGCGAGAAGTTCAAGCCGCTCGGCGGTCCCGACGGCGGCAACGGCGGGCCGGGCGGCTCGGTGATCCTGCGCGTGGACCCCGACGTCACCACGCTCATCGACTACCACCACAGCCCCAGGCGCCGGGCCGAGCACGGCGGCCATGGTGCCGGTGACCACCGCAACGGCGCCCACGGGGCCGACCTGGTGCTGCCGGTGCCCGAGGGCACCGTGGTCACCGCCGCCGACGGCACCGTGCTCGGGGACCTCCTGGGTCCCGGCACGGAGATGGTGATCGCCTCCGGCGGCCGTGGCGGCCTCGGCAACGCCGCGCTGGCCTCGGCCAAGCGCAAGGCCCCGGGCTTCGCGCTGCTGGGCGAGCCCGGCGACGAGATCGACGTGGTCCTCGAGCTCAAGGTGGTCGCCGACATCGGCCTGGTCGGCTTCCCCAGCGCCGGCAAGTCCTCGCTGATCGCGGCCGTGTCCCGCGCCCGGCCCAAGATCGCCGACTACCCCTTCACCACCCTGGTGCCCAACCTGGGCGTCGTCCGCGCCGGCGACACGACCTTCACCGTGGCCGACGTGCCCGGACTCATCGAGGGCGCCGCGGACGGCCGCGGCCTCGGGCACGACTTCCTGCGCCACATCGAGCGCTGCGCGGCGCTGGTGCACGTGGTCGACACCGCCTCCATCGAGCCGGGTCGCAACCCCCTCGACGACCTCGAGGTGATCGAGCGGGAGCTGGCCAGGTACGGCGGCCTCGAGGACCGCCCACGCCTGGTCGCCCTGAACAAGACCGACGTGCCCGACGGCCAGGACATCGCCGACATGGTGGTCGACGACCTCCGTGAGCGGGGGATGACCGTCTTCTCGGTGTCCGCGGCCTCCGGCGCCGGCCTGCGCGAGCTGACCTTCGCGATGGCCGGGATCGTGCAGCGGGCGCGGGCCGCCAAGCCCGTGGTGGAGACGACCCGCATCGTCATCCGGCCGCCGTCGGTCGACGGCGGCGGCGACTTCTCCGTGGCGCAGGACCCCGACGGCTGGCGGGTGCGCGGGCTCAAGCCCGAGCGCTGGGTCCGCCAGACCGACTTCAGCAACGACGAGGCGGTCGGCTTCCTCGCCGACCGGCTCAACCGGCTCGGTGTGGAGGTGGAGCTGGTCAAGCAGGGCGCCCGGGAGGGCGACACCGTGCTCATCGGCCACCCTGACAACTCGGTCGTCTTCGACTTCAAGCCGGGCATGGAGGCCGGTGCCGAGATGCTCGGCCGGCGCGGCGAGGACCACCGGTTCGAGGAGTCCCGCCCCGCTGCCCGCCGTCGCCGCGACATCGACGAGGCGATGGGGGACCGTGGGGAGAACGAGACCCGCGCCGACGTCGCCCGGCGGCTCGACCGCAGCGAGCGGGTGGGCCCGATGTCCTACGAGATCGGGTCGACCGACGACCCCGACCGGGTCCCCGGCGACCCGCACGCATGACCACGCGCGGGGAGGTGACCGCCGCGCGCCGGGTGGTGGTCAAGGTCGGCTCCTCCTCGCTGACCTCGGCGGCGGGCGGGATCGACCCCGGACGCGTGCGCCGGCTGGTCGACGTGCTGGCCGGGACCCGCGCCTCGGGCGTCGAGGTGGTGCTGGTGTCCTCGGGGGCGATCGCGGCCGGGCTGTCGCCGCTGGGCCTGGCCCGGCGACCCCGCGCCCTGGACGCCCAGCAAGCCGCGGCGTCGGTGGGGCAGGGGCTGCTCGCCCACCGCTACCAGGAGGAGTTCGCCCGGCACGACCTGGTGACCGGGCAGGTGCTGCTGACCGTGGACGACGTGACCCGGCGCGCGCACTACCGCAACGCCTACCGCACGTTCGCCAAGCTCCTCGAGCTCGGCGCGCTGCCGATCGTCAACGAGAACGACACGGTCGCCACCACCGAGATCCGCTTCGGCGACAACGACCGGCTGGCGGCCCTGGTCGCCCACCTCGTGCACGCCGACCTGCTGGTGCTGCTCTCCGACGTCGACGGCCTGTACGACGGCCCGCCGTCCCGTCCCGGCAGCACCCGGATCGAGGACGTGCGCTCGGACGCCGACCTCGCCGACGTGGTGACGGGCTCCGCCGGCTCCGCCGGGGTCGGCACCGGCGGCATGGTCACCAAGCTCGCCTCGGCACGCATCGCCACCGGCGCCGGCATCCCGGTGGTGCTGGCGGCCGCGGACCAGGCCGGGGGAGCGCTGGCCGGGGAGCCGGTCGGCACGCTCTTCCACGCCACCGGCAAGCGGCGCCCCACCCGGCTGCTCTGGCTGGCCCACGCCACCGAGCCGCAGGGACGCCTGGTGCTCGACGACGGTGCGGTGACCGCGGTGACCGCTCGCCGGGCCTCCCTGCTGGCGGCCGGGCTGACGGGCGTCCAGGGTGCCTTCCACGCGGGCGACCCCGTCGACCTGGTCGCTCCCGACGGCCGCCCGGTGGCTCGCGGTCTAGTCAACTTCGATGCCGCGGAGATCCCGCAGCTGCTGGGAAGGAGCACGTCAGAGCTGGTGTCCACGCTCGGATCGGCGTACGAGCGCGAGGTCGTCCACCGAGACGACCTCGTCGTTCTCTGAAACGCCCGACCTCGGCCACCGCCCTACCCTAAATTGGGTACAGCACCGAGAAGCCCAAGGACGGTGGCCTCCTGCGGTGGACAGAAGGACGACGTCATGGAAGACAGCACCGAGAAGCGGGCCCACGGGGTGCGTCGCTGGG
>NZ_CADCUP010000233.1:3004-3328 GCF_902805925.1 uncultured Nocardioides sp. | reverse complement strand
AGCCTTGATGAGGCTACCGCCATGGTCATCCGTGCCCTGGCACTCCTCCTCGTCGTCCCGCTGCTGCTCGCCCGGGCCGGTCCGGTGTCGGCCACGACCGATCCCGTCGGGGTGTGGCCGCTCCGGCCCGAGCCTGCGGTGGAGTCGGGGTTCGACCCGCCCGAGGACCCCTGGGGCGCCGGTCACCGAGGCGTCGACCTCGTGGGTCGGCCGGGGCAGGCGGTGCGCGCCGCCATGGCGGGCCGGGTCGCCTTCGCCGGGCACCTGGCGGGCCGGGGCGTGGTGGTCGTCGACCACGGCGACACCCGAACCACCTACGAGCCC
>NZ_CADCUP010000233.1:0-2994 GCF_902805925.1 uncultured Nocardioides sp. | reverse complement strand
GGGGGGGCTGGAAGCGGGGAGACCTCTACCTCGACCCGCTCACGCTCGTCGGCGACACCGGTCCGGTCCGCCTCCTCCCCCTGTGGCGCGACGAGCCCGTGCCGGTCCCGTCGCGACCCGCACGTCCGGCCCTCCCCTTCGAGGGCTGGTGGCGGCTGGCGACCCAGTGGTGACCGGCTCCCCTCAGGGAGGTGCCGGTCACCGTGCTGGTCGTGCGCTGGTTGGTTCAGTGCACGCGCGGCAGTCCCTCGGTCGGCCCGACCTCGGGCACGGCGCCCTTCGCGGCGACGGTGGCGGCGCCCCCGGGCTGCATGGCCCAGGTGCCGCCGAAGAAGCCGTAGGCCCCTCCCACCGTCGGGGAGTACAACCACGCCCCGGTCGGCGTCGCGGTGCTCGCGTCGAACGCCAGGTTCGTCACGAAGCGGGGCGCGCCGACGTTGAGCGCCTGGGACTCGAAGACGCACAGGTGCCCGGGGTCCGCGCTGGGGGCCGCGGCCGTGCCGGAGCAGCCGGGCGGCACTGCGGCACCCACCTGGATGTAGTGGGCCGTGGGCGCCGCCGCCAGCGTGACGCCGTAGGACAGGTCACCGAACACGTAGGCCCCCGCCACCGTGGAGGGCGATCCGACGAGGTAGGTGCCCCGGTAGGTCCTCTGCCTCGCCTGGTACCTGGCGTCCGCGTCGGTCTTCGAGTAGTACCTCGCGTCGGACTCCGGCTTGGTGTACGAGCCGCCCTTGCCGGCGTACCTCGTGTCGGACTGGGTCTTGGTGTAGTAGCGCTGGTCGGCCTTGTCCTGCAGCTTCTTCTTCCAGATCTTGCCCCAGCCCTGTGCTGCGCGGTCCTGCACGGCCGCGCCTGCGGGCGTGACCGCCACGGCACCGGTCGTCATGACCGCGGAGGCCGCGACCAGGCCCAGCGCCTTGCGAGATGGTGTGTACTTCATCGGACTTCTCCTTGCTCCCTGGCGGCCGGACGACCGCCCCACGAGCACTGTCGGTCCGCCGGGCCCCTCGCCACATCGGCGGAGCTGCCTACCCGATGCGTAGGTGCCGCTACGTAGTCGGGCCCGCGACTCAGGCGCGGGGGTGCGCCTGCCGGTACGCCGAGCGCAGGCGCTCGGTGCTCACGTGCGTGTAGAGCTGCGTGGTGGCCAGGGACGCATGGCCCAGGAGCTCCTGCACCGACCGCAGGTCCGCGCCTCCCTCCAGCAGGTGGGTGGCCGCGGTGTGGCGCAGGCCGTGGGGGCCGATGTCGGGAGCGCCGGGCACCTCGGCGATGCGGCGGTGCACCAGCTCGCGCACCATGCGCTGGTCGATCCGGCGCCCGCGTGCACCCAGGAAGAGCGCAGCCCCCGCCCCCTCGGCCCGCAGCCGCTCCCGACCCCGCGCCAGCCAGCGCTCGAGCGCGACAGCCGCCGGCTGCCCGTAGGGCACGGTCCGCTCCTTGCGGCCCTTGCCGAGCACCCGAGCGACACGGCGCTCGTGGTCGAGGTCGTCGACGTCGAGGGCGACCAGCTCGCCGACCCGGATCCCCGTGGCGTACAGCAGCTCCAGCATGGCGACGTCGCGGATCCCGGTGGGGCTGCCGTCGTCGGCGAGCGCGGCGGCGGCCCGGATGAGGTCGCTGGCCTCGTCCGCGCGGAGCACCGGTGGCAACGACGCTGCCTTCTTCGGCGAGGCTAGGGTCGCCCCTGCGTCGGCCGGGGCGCGGCCCGTGCGGGTCAGCCAGGCGGTGAACACGCGCGCGGCGGTCGCCCGGCGCGCAACGCTGGAACGGGCGCCGCCCATCGTGTGCTGCTTGGCCAGCCAGCTGCGGAGGCCGCGCAGGTCGATGGTGGCGACGTCGGCGTGGCCGAGCCGATGCAGGTGCTCGAGCAGGCCTGCGACGTCGCCCAGGTAGGCGCGCACGGTGTGCGGCGCGAGGTCGCGCTCGGATACCAGGTGGCGCTCGTAGTCGCCGAGCACGCGGGCGAAAGGCTCGGGCAGGCCGGCCTCGTCCACCGCGCCCGGGTCGTCGCCGCTCATCTGCGCACCCCTCGACCCGGCATCCTCCGATCCTAGGAAGCTCTCCCGCCGGGAGCCGGCAGGCGCACGCTCAGTCGCGCGTCCAGTTGTACGGCGTCGTCGTGGTCACCGCCACCAGCCCGCTGCGCTCGAGGATGGGTCGCGACATGTCGGTGCAGTCGCTGTGGAGGTAGCGCGCCCCGAGCCGCAGTGCCGACCGGGCTCGGGCCGCCACCAGGGCGCGGTAGATGCCCTGCCCGCGCCACGCGGGACGGGTGCCACCGCCCCACAGCCCGGCGAACTCGGTGCCGGGGACGACGTCGACGCGGCCGGCACACACCACGTCACCGTCCGGTCCGAGGGCGAGCCAGTGCTCGGAGAGGTGCGGTAAGGCGGTGATCCGCTCCGCCAGGTCGGCGGGGGCGGGACCGGCGTCGTTGCCGAACACCTCCGTCTGCAGCGCCGCCGCGGCGGTGAGGTCGGCCAGCAGGTCGCCGCCGTCCCCGGCCCGGCGTACGACGACACCGGCGGGCAGCTCGACCGGCTGGTCGAGCCGCTCAGCGGCACCGATCATCACCGTCTCCAGCGCGTCGGCGACGAGCCCGTGGGCCTCGAGCCGCGCCGGGAGGTCCGCCGGTGCGTCGTGGCCGCGGGACTTCCACTCGAAGGACGCGACGTCGGTCTCGTCGCGGAACCACCGGACCGTGTCGGCGATGACCTTGTCGAGGGCCGCACCCTGGAGGCCCGCGAGGTCGCGGTAGGTGACGAACCCGCCGTGGCTGAAGATCGCGCGCAGGATCGGACCGTGCCGGTGCCACTGCGAGGCCGTCGACATCTCGGCCTCCTCGCGGAGCTGCGAGTCGTAGGCGGAGAGCAGGTCGGCCGGGGCGTCGATCATCCTCGGAGGCTAGTCGTGGCCACCGCGGGCAGCCACCAGGATTCACCTGCCCACCGGATCGTCGACGGCGGCCCCCGTCAGGCGCCATCCGCC
>NZ_CADCUP010000232.1 GCF_902805925.1 uncultured Nocardioides sp. | reverse complement strand
GCGATGCCGGCGAGGTCCTCGAAGGTGGGCGCCAGGTCGATGTTGTTGACCATCTCCTGCCGCCTGCCCGGGGCGATGCCCGGTCCGGCGATGAGCAGCGGCACCCGCACGTCGGTGTCGTAGGCCGTGCCCTTGCCGCGGCCGAGCCCGTGCTGGCCGAGGTGGAACCCGTTGTCGGAGGTGAGCACCACGACGGTGTCGTCGCCCACGGCCCTGATGATCTTGCGGAGCGTGCGGTCGACGGACTGCGCCATCTGGGCCCGGGTGCGCAGCGACTCCACGTACGCCGAGGCCGGCAGCCGGTCGCGCAGCGTGTTCCACGCGGTCGCCGGCCGGCCGTTGCGGCGTCGCGGCCGGTTGTCGGCACGGTCGTCACCGAAGCCCGGCAGATCCCTGGTCGTCAGCCGCCGGCACGGGACGCCGCAGTTGCCGCCTGGCCTCGTGCCGCCCACCCGGTCGCGGAGCATGGCCGGGAAGAGCGGCTCACCGGCGTAGGCGCCCGCGGCGTTGACGCGGCTGTGCGTGGCGTACGGCGCCACCTCCAGGAAGTACGGCGCCTGGCCGCCGCGGTGCTCGCGGATGAAGTCGAGCGCGTAGTCCTCGATCGCCCGGCCGGCGTAGGCGTCGTCGATCACCGAGGCCGGGGAGCCGGCGGGCGGCGCGGGGTGGCTCACCAGGTGCAGGCCGCCGTCGCGGATCGTGGTGCTGTCGAAGCCCCAGCCGTCGTAGGCCGAGCCGAAGACCACGTTGAACTGCGACCAGCCCGGGGGCACCGGCGGCACCGGCTTGCGGCCGGGCACGTACTCGTACTCGTTGAGGTACTTGCCGACGAAGCCCGTCGTGTAGCCGGCGTCCTGGAGCCGGACGTTGACGCTCCGCTCGTCGTTGCCGTAGGTGTCGAACGCCTCCCACCCGCCCATCGGCCCGCTGTTGCTCGGGCCGGCGGCGGTGTTGGTGCGGACGCCGGTCTGGTGGGGGTACTGCCCGGTGAAGATGCTGCTGCGCGAGACGCAGCACAGCGAGTCCACGACGAAGGAGTGCGGGTACGACGCGCCCTTGCGCGCCAGCCGGCGGGCGCCCTTCATCGTCTGCAGCAGGTCCATGGAGAAGTCGTCCATGAGCACGAGCACGATGTTGGGGCGGTCGGCCCGCTCCCGGGTGGTTCCGCCCTGCTGCGAGGGCGCGCGGTCGCCCTGCGCCGCGCCCTGGTCGGAGACCGGCCGAGGAGGATCGGCGGCGGCGGCCGGGCGAGGCCCGACCGTGCCGCATCCCGCGAGCAGCACCGACCCGGCCACTAGGCCGATCAGCGCCGCGATGCCCCCGTGACGTCGCATGCGCGCGGTGTCCTCCTCGAAACCGGTCTCCACCCACATAGACGTGGTGGCGTGGCAACAGGTTGCCCGGAATCGCGACTTTTCTCGGCTATTTCGCCGTAGACGTGCCGACGAGGTCGCTGACGAGCTCGTGGAGGAGGTCCCGGCCGTGCTCGGTGAGGATCGACTCGGCGTGGAACTGGATGCCGCGGTAGTGCGGTCCGCGCACCAGGTGGACGTCGCCGGTGGCCTCGTCGGACTCCACGCTCACGCCGTCGGGCAGCGCGCCGCCCGCCTTGCCGACGAAGGTGTTGTAGAAGCCCACCCGCTCGACCCGGCCTCCGATGCCCACCGGGGACTGGGTGCCCTGGAAGACGATGTCCTTGAAGGCGAGCGGGATGCCGAGCCGGTGGCACAGCGCCTGGTGGCCCAGGCAGACGGCCAGGAACGGCTGCTCCCGCTCGAGCAGCCGGTCGACCGCCCTGCGGATCGTCTGCATCTTCACGTCGTCGTCGTCGCGCGGGTCGCCCGGCCCCGGCCCCACCACGACCAGGTCGAAGTCGTCGAGCGAGCCGTCGACGTAGGCGTCGTGGCGGATCACCTCGCTGGTCAGCCCGAGCACGCCGAGCACGTGGCGCAGCATGTTCACGAAGTCGTCCTCGCCGTCGAGGATGCCGACGCGCTGCCCGGCCAGGGCCGGGTCGACCGGCGCACCGGCCTGGTCGGTGAGCCAGAAGGTGCTCAGCCGGCGGTTGCGGGCGTTCAGTGCGAGAAGGACGTCCTCGTCGTTGACGAGCTCGGCGACGTTGACGCCGGGCGTCGGCGCGGGCGGCACGAGGCCGAAGGCGCTGAGGATGCCGCCGGCCTTGGCGTGCGTCTCCGCCACCTCGTACGCCGGCTCGGAGTCGCGCACCAGCGTCGCCCCCGCGGTGACCTTGAGCCGGCCCTCGAGGTCGACGTCGGCGGTGCGGATCACGATGGGGCTGTCGACCACGGGCCCCCCAGCGGCGTCGCGGCCGAGGATGGCCAGCGCGGCGCCGTAGTAGCCGCGGCCCTCCGACTCGTACCGCTTGATGAGGCGGCAGGCGTTCTCCACCGGGGATCCGGTGACGGTCGCGGCGAACATGGTGTCGCGCAGGACCTCGCGGGGGTCGCGGGTGGTGTGGCCGGCGAGGAGGTACTCGGTGTGCACGAGGTGGCTCATCGGCTTGAGGAACGGGCCCAGCACCTGGCCGCCCTCGGTGCAGATGTCGCACATCATCTTGAGCTCCTCGTCGACGACCATGAAGAGCTCGTAGACCTCCTTCTCGTCGCGCAGGAACTCCAGCAGCCGGCCGTGCACGTCGCCGCCGTCGCGGGGGATCCGGAAGGTGCCGCTGATGGGATTCATCCGCACGTCACCGCCATGGATGGTGACGTGCCGCTCCGGGCTCGCGCCGATGAGGTAGCGGTCGCCGGTGAAGAAGACGTAGGTCCAGTAGGCGCCGCGCTCGCGCTCCAGCAGCCGCCGGAACACCGCCAGCGCCGCGTCGGCGCCCCAGTCGGCCACCGTGGCCCGGTAGTGCCGGCCCACGACGAGGTTGGCGCCCTCGCCCTGGCCGATCTCGTCGTCGATGATCGTCTCGATGACGCCGGCGTAGTCGTCGTCGGAGGTCTCGAAGCCGCCGCGGTCGGAGAAGTCGACGGGGACGTCGTCGATCGCCTCGACCACCTCGGCCACCGTGAACTCCAGCTCCGACTCCACGTCGACCACCACGAGCGGGGCGCCGTCGTCGTGCGCCTCGAAGCCCCGCTCCCGCACCTGCCGGAACGGCACCGCGAGCAGCCGGTCGGCGATGTGCCCGTCGCGCGGCGGCCCCTCCTCGAGGGGTACGTCGAGCAGCGACTCCACGACGCGGCGCCGTCCGCCCACGACCCCCACGGTGTCCTTGTCGCCCGCCCGCGTGGAGCGCCGGATGATCGCCCACGCCTCGTGCCCCCGGATCGCCTCGATCGCGGCACGGGCGGTCAGCGGCTCGGACATGGCCAGAACCCTAGTCATGGACCGCGGGTAGAGTCGGCGCCCGTCCGTCGGTGGGACGCCGTTCGGAGACAGGAGATGGCCGTGCCAGGTCTCGGAGTGACGCTGCGGTTGACCCTGTCCGAGGACCTCGCGGGGCGGGGCGACCCGGCCGTGGTCCTCGGGCGCACGGTTCCCGGGTGGCTCGACGCCCTGGCGGGCCTCGAGCGCCCCACGCGCGTGGTGCTCCATCCGGTCGGCGCCGACGACGCCGTCGTCGCCGCTGCGCGCCGTCTCTGCGAGGAGTCGGGCACGCCGCTCGCCGAGCGACCGGCCGACGACGACGTGGTGGTGGTCGCCGACGCCGTCGACCTGCCCGGTCCGCACCTCCTCCCTCGACTCGTGGACGCCGTCGAGGGCGGTGTGGCGGTGGCCGACGCCCGCACGCTCCCGGTGGGGATGGCGGGCGACGCCGCCGCCGACGGGTCAGCCGCGCCCGGCACCGGCCGGCTCGTGACCGGCAGCTGCCTGGCGGCGCGCGCCGACACCCTGGCTGTGATCGGCGGGGCGAGCGGTCCCGAGGTCGTCGCCCGGGCCGGCTCGGCCGGCCTGGTGGTGGAGTGCCGCGTGGACGCGACCGTGCTGCGCGACGTCCGGGTCGAACGCGACGGCACCGTGGTGCCCCGTCGTGCCACCGGCCCCGTCTCCCCTCCGCCCGGCGCCTCGCCCTCCGGTCACCCCGCCGCGCTCCCGGCGTCGGTGCTGGGCGCGCTCGTGCACGAGGTCGGCCTTGCCGTTCCGGAGCCCGACCGCACGCAGCGGCCCTTCCTCAGCATCGTCACCCGCACGCAGGGCGGCACCCGGCTGCAGTGCCTCGAGGAGGCGCTGACCTGTCTGGCCGCGCAGACCGACCGCGACTTCGAGGTCGTGCTGGTCTGCCACCGGGCGTCACCGGAGGCGCTGGCCGGCGTGCACGAGGCGGTGCTCCGGCAGCCGACCTGGCTGCGCGACCAGCTCCGCGTCATCACGGTCGACCGGCCCGGACGGGCCGCCCCGCTGAACGACGGCTTCGCCACCGCATCGGGTCGCTACGTCGTGGCGCTCGACGACGACGACACCGTGCTGAGCCACTGGGTGGAGACCTTCCACCGGCTCGAGCAGGAGGCGCCGGGGCGCGTGCTGCGCGCCGGTGCGCTGCGCCAGGACGTGGTCCCGGTCGAGGTGGGCGCGGAGGAGACGCTGTGTCCCGTGCCGACCGGCCCGGCCACGGCGCCCTGGCCCCTGGAGTTCAGCATGCTCGACCACCTGCGCGGCAACTCCTCCCCCTTCATGTCCGTGGCCTTCCCCCGTGGCGTGGTGCACGGTCTCGGCCACCGCTTCGAGGAGTCCCTCGACACCACCGAGGACTGGGCGTTCCTGGTCCGTGCCGCAGCCGTGGTAGGGGTGGTCGACGCTGCCGAGCACACGTGTGTCTACCGGTGGTGGGTCGGCGAGGGCTCTCGGTCGCTGCACGACGACGAGACGTGGGCCGCGGCGCATGCTGCCGTCCGGCACGGTTTCGACCAGCAGCTGCTGCTCCTGCCGCCCGGGACGGCCTCGACCCTCGTGGAGGCCCTCGACGCCCGTGACGAGGTCAGGCTCGAGCTCCGCGACCTGGCGGCCGCCCACCAGGGTGTCATCGACGACCTCGAGGCGGCCCTGGCGGCACACAGGACGGCGGTGTCCGCCCACGACGAGGCGGTGGCGGCCCGCGACGAGGCGGTGGCCGCGCAGGTCGAGGCGGTGGACGCCCATGACCGGGCCGTCGCCGCCCATGACGAGGCGGTCTCTACCCGCGACGAGGCGGTGGCGGCCCGCGGGGAGGCGGAGGCGGCGCGCGACGACGGCCTCGCCCGCGTCACCGAGCTGGAGCAGCAGGTCGGCACCCTGCGCGAGCGGCTGGACCAGCGCACCCGCCTGCACCAGGAGCGCATCGACCTGCTCCGGGAGGCCCACGCCGTTCTGGTGGCGACGAAGGGGGAGGTGCCCGGCGGCCGCTCGCTCTTCGACCTCAACCGCAAGCAGCTCAAGGAGCTCATCACGCGGCTCGCGAGCGAGCCTCCTGCTACCACGCGGTCCCTGCTGGGTCGGGTGCGCCGAGCCCGTTGACGCGCGGCCGTCCCCCGTGGCTCGGCCGGTGCGCGCCTCAGCGCACCGTCGTCAGCAGCTGCGTGGCACGGGTCAGCACGACGTACAGGGTGGCCCGGCCCGTCGCGGACTCCGCCTCGATCTCGTCGGGGCGCACGACCACGATGCCGTCGAACTCCAGTCCCTTGGTGTCCAGGCCGGTCAGCACGACGATGCGGTCCTCGCCGCTCGGCGTGACCGAGGAGTCGACCGAGGCGCGGGCGCCGGAGGCGTCGTCGGCGACCTCGGGCCAGCCGGCCAGCCAGGCGTTGACCTCGCTGCGTCGGGCCACGGGCACCACGATCGCCACCGTGCCGCCGACCCTGCCGGCGATGTCGACCACGGCCTCGTGGGCCGCGCCCTCGAGGTCGTCCCCGGCGTCGACCTCGCGCGGGGCGACCCCGGTGGAGCGGACGGCGGTGGGGAGGTCGGCGTCGAGCCCGACGCGCTCGGCGTACGCCGCGGCGTACTCGTAGATCTCGGAGGAGTTGCGGTAGTTGGTCGAGAGGTGGAACTCGTGGAGCGCCTTGCCCTCGAGCGCCTCGGCGCGGGCCCGGGCGGACTCCTCGGGCACCGGCCAGGACGACTGCGCGGGGTCGCCGACGATGGTCCAGCTCGCGCCGCGGCCGCGGCGGCCGACCATGCGCCACTGCATGGGCGTGAGGTCCTGCGCCTCGTCGATGAGCACGTGGGCGAAGCCGTCGTCCTCGATGCGGTGGGTGGGCGGCGCCCAGGAGCGGCCGCTCGGGGCGTACTCGCGCTCGGAGGCGGTGGTCAGCTCCTGCAGGTCGACGCCGCCCTCGGCGACGCCGAGGGTGTCGTCCTCCTCGGTGGTCTGCGGGACGTCGCCGAGCGCGTAGCGCAGCTCGTCGAGCAGCGGGACGTCCTCGACACTGAGGTCGAAGCCCCAGGACTTGGTGAGGATGCGCTGGTCCTCGTCGCTGAGCACGCCGTCGCCGGCCCGGGCCAGGACCTCGGGGTCGCGCAGCCAGGCGAGCACGGTCATCGCGTCGAGCGGCGGCCACCAGGAGACGGCGAAGTCGACGAAGGCCTGGGAGGAGAGCATCTCGGCGTCGAAGTACTCGCGCCCCCGCTCCCGACCGCGCTCGCCGCGGACCTGGCGCCACATCGCGTCGAGCAGCGCCGGGGCCACCCGTGAGAGCTGGCGGTTGCGGCGGCCCTGGCTCATCAGCTTGCGGCGGACGCGACCGAGCGTGCCGGCGTCGAGCCGGATGCGGTCGTCGCGCCAGAACACGCTGAACTCGCGGGGGCTCCCCGGGGCCTGTTGGCGCGCCGTACGGCGCAGGAGCTCGGCCATCCGCTCGGAGCCCTTGATGTCGGCGACGGCCGGCTCGTCGTGGCGGGTGGCGCGCACTCCGTCGACGACCTCGCCGAGGCTGCGCAGGGCCACCGCGGTCTCGCCGAGGCTGGGCAGCACCCGCTCGATGTAGCGCATGAACACGCCGCTGGGGCCGACCACGAGCACGCCGCCGCCCTCGTAGCGACGGCGGTCGGAGTAGAGGAGGTACGCCGCCCGGTGCAGCGCCACCACGGTCTTGCCGGTGCCCGGGCCGCCCGAGATG
This sequence comes from uncultured Nocardioides sp., assembly GCF_902805925.1. Lineage (GTDB taxonomy): Bacteria > Actinomycetota > Actinomycetes > Propionibacteriales > Nocardioidaceae > Nocardioides. The sequence goes on along the minus strand of NZ_CADCUP010000232.1, from coordinate 6,806 downwards.
GAGACGACGCCGCGGCCCGGGGCGCGGATCGCCTTGTCCTGCTCGGCCTGGATCGTGGCGACGATGGAGTGCATGGAGCGGTCGCGGGCCCGCGAGAGCTGCGCCATCAGCGCGCCCTCACCGACCACGGGCAGGTGCTCGGCGGCGGGGTTGTCGGCGTCGAGGAGCTCGTCCTCGACCCCCACGACGGTGCGGTGGTCGGCGCGCAGCACGCGGCGGCGCACGACCTGCCGGGGCTCGGCGGCGGTGGCCTGGTAGAACACCGCGGCGGCCGGGGCGCGCCAGTCGATCAGCAGCGAGTCGCGCTGGTCGTCGCGCAGGCCGATCCGACCGATGTAGCGGGGCTCGGCGTCGAAGCCCGGGTCGAGGTCGAGGCGCCCGAAGACCAGGCCCTCGTGGGCGGCGTCGAGCTGGGCGATGCGGCGGGCGGCCTGGAACACCATGGCGTCACGTTCCACCAGCCCGCCCTCGTGGCCGAGGCGCGCGCGGCTGTGGCCCTCCGTGGCGAGCTGGGCGGCCGCGGTGGCGGAGCGCTCCAGCTGCACGTAGACCCGGTCGACGAATGCCTGCTCGGCAGCGATCTCGCGCTGCTCGACGTCTTCGGACAACTCCTGCTTCCCCTACACCCTCAGCGATCCGGCAAGTGGAGAACGATACCCGCCCGCGCCCGGACTATCCCTTTCTCGACAAGAAGGCGGTCATCGCCTCGCGCGCCTGCGTCGAGGCGAAGAGCCGGGCGCTCAGCGCCGCCATCTCGTCACCGCGGGCGTCGATGCGCGCCACGAGGTCGGCGTTGAGGATGCGCTTGGACTCGCGCAGCCCCTGCGGCGCACCCGTCGCCAGGCTCTCGCAGACCCGGTCGACCTCCGCGTCGAGGTCGGCGGCGGGCACCGCCGTGGTGACCAGGCCGTACGCCGCGGCCTGGGCGCCGGTGAACACCTCGCCGCCCAGCGTGGTCAGCGCCGCGGCCCGCGGGTGCATCCGGTGGTGCACGGTGAGGCTGATGATCGCGGCGGCCAGGCCGAGCTTGACCTCGGTGAGCGCGAACGTCGCGTCGTCGGCGCTGATCGCGACGTCGGCGGCCGCCACGATGCCGATGCCGCCGGCGCGCACCGCGCCGAGGTTGGCGGTGACGACCGGCTTGTCCATGGTGACGACGAGCCGCTGGAGCTCCACGATGCGGCGCGCGCCCTCCTCCATGCCGTCGGCGGTGGCCTCGGCGAGGTCGGCGCCGGAGCAGAAGACCCTGCCGCTGCTGCGCACGAGCGCCACCCGCACCTCCGGGTCCCCCGCCGCCCGCTCGAGGTGGGCCACCAGCTCGGTCACCAGCTGCCGCGACAGTGCGTTGCGGTTGTGCGGGGAGTCCAGGGTGATGGTGGCGCGGGGGCCGCTGACGGCGTACTGCACGAGCTCGGTCATGGCGATCATCCTGTCAGGGGCGCTCCCCGCGCCGGCCGGAGCGGAGGGCAGGGAGCGGAGGGCGGAGCGGGTCCCGGCCAATCCGCGGCCCCATGCCGCCACGAACACCCGGTATGGCCAATCGACTGCGCACGTCCCTGCGGACAGGGGTCCCCGCGGCGGCGGGCGGCGTCCTCGCCACGCTCGCCGGACTGGGGGTCGCGCACCTCACCGCGGCCCTCACCGACCCCGCGACCAGCCCCGTGGTCTCGGTCGGCTCCACGGTCATCGACCTCACCCCGACCCCGGTCAAGGAGTGGGCGATCGCCACCTTCGGCACCGCCGACAAGCCGATCCTCATCGGCTCGGTCTTCGCCGGCACCCTCGTCCTGGCCGGGATCGCGGGCGTCGTCGCCCGCCGCCGCTTCGCGCTCGGCGCCGGGCTCCTCGTCGTGCTGACCGCGCTCGCCGGCGCGGCCGCCCTCACCCGCCCGACCGCGGGAGCGGCCGACGTCCTGCCCGCCGTGGTCGCCGCCGTGGTCGGCGTGCTGGTCCTGTTCCTGGTCACCCGCACGCTCCGCGAGCCGCGGAGCGCCGGTGAGGGCACGCGCGTCTCGCGTCGCGGCGTGCTCGGCATGGGGGCGGTCGCGCTCGCGGTCGTGGCCATCGGCGGAGCCGGGGAGTGGATCACCCGCGCCCGCACCCGGATCGCCGACATCACCCTCCCCGCCGCGGCCCGGAAGGCCAAGCCGCTGCCCACCGGTCTGGAGGCGACGTACGCCGACATCACCCCGCTGCGCACCTCCAACGCCGACTTCTACCGCGTCGACACCCGGCTCACGCTGCCGATCGTCGACGTCGACTCCTGGACGCTCACCATCGACGGTGACGTGGAGGAGGAGCTCACCTTCACCTTCGACGAGCTCACGGCGATGTCGCTGGAGGAGCACGACATCACCATGACGTGCGTCAGCAACGACGTCGGCGGCGAGTACATCGGCGCCGCGCGCTGGCTCGGCGTGCCGCTCACCACCCTGCTCGACCGGGCCGGCGTGGGCAGCGGCGCCGACCAGATCCTCTCCACCGACGTCGACGGCTTCACCATCTCCACCCCGCTCGAGGTCGCCACCGACGGCCGCAACTCGATGATCGTCATCGGCATGAACGGCGAGCCGCTCCCCCGAGAGCACGGCTTCCCCTGCCGGATGATCACGCCGGGCATCTACGGCTTCGTGGGCGCCACCAAGTGGCTGACCCGCCTGACGCTCACGACGTACGCCGAGCAGTCGGCGTACTGGACCGACCGGGAGTGGGCCACCGACGCACCGATCAAGGTGTCCAGCCGCATCGACACGCCCAAGCCGCTGGCGCGCGTCAAGCCAGGACGGACCGCCATCGGCGGTGTGGCGTGGGCCCAGACCCGCGGCATCGGGGGGGTCGAGGTGCGCATCGACGGCGGCGCCTGGCAGGCGGCCGAGCTCGGCCCCGAGGTCAACGTCGAGTACTGGCGCCAGTGGTACCTCCCCTGGGACGCCGAGGTGGGCACGCACGTGCTCGCCGTGCGCGCGACCAGCCGGGAGGACGAGGTGCAGACGGCCGCGCGCATGAAGCCGTTCCCCGAGGGGTCCAGCGGGATCCAGGAGATCACCATCTTCGTCGAGTAGCTCCAATCCGCTCCGACGAGTGCACCGAACAACTCACATCACCGCAGCACGGAACCCAACGAAAGGCTCCATCATGAAGCGCTCGACCACCCGCACCGGCGGCTCCCTCGCTGCCCTCGCACTCACCCTGTCCCTCGGCCTCAGCGCCTGCGGCAACGAGTCCGACAGCCCCGCAGACGAGACCGCGTCCGACACCCCCGAGAGCTCCGCCCCGGCCGAGCCCTCGACTCCCGCCGAGGAGGAGAGCGCCCCCGCAGCGGAGGGCGCCGCCGGCCAGGTCTTCGGTCCCGGCTGTGCGGCCGTGCCCACCGAGGGTGGCGGCTCGTTCGACGGCATGGCGACCGAGCCCGTGGCCAACGCGGCCTCGGCCAACCCGCTGCTGAAGACGCTCGTCGCGGCCGTCACCGAGGCCGGCCTCGTCGACACCCTCAACTCGGCCCAGGACATCACCGTCTTCGCGCCGACCGACGACGCCTTCGCGAAGCTGCCGAAGAAGGACCTCAAGGCCGTGCTGGCCGACAAGGCCCTGCTGACGCAGATCCTCACCCACCACGTCGTGGGCGGCGCGCTCACCCCGGAGACCCTGGCCGGTGAGCACGACACCCTGAACAAGGACAAGGTCACCGTCGAGGGCAGCGGCGAGGAGTTCATGGTCGACGCCGGCGGCGGCACCATGGCCTCGGTCATCTGCGGCAACGTCCCGACGGCCAACGCCACGGTCTACATCGTCGACTCCGTGCTCATGCCCTCCTGATCCACGGCAGACTGTCGCACATGAGCGGTCTCTCGTCCGTGCCGTCCGGTGAGCAGTCACCGGGCGGCACGGCCGCGCCGGATCTCGGCGAGCTGCTCCGCCGCTCCTCACGGGGCGACGAGGCCGCCTTCGCCGGGCTGTACGACGCCACGTCGTCACGCGTCTACGGGCTCGTGCTCCGGGTCGTACGCGACCCGGCGCAGGCGCAGGAGGTCACCCAGGAGGCCTTCCTCGAGACCTGGCGGACCGCCTCCCGCTTCGACCCCGCCCGCGGCAGCGCGATCTCGTGGCTCCTCACCATCGCGCACCGCAAGGCGGTCGACCGGGTGAGGTCGGCCGAGGCCTCCACCCGACGAGACACCACCTACCACCAGACCAACCAGACCGTCGCGCACGACACCACCGCAGAAGCGGCGACGACGGTCATCGAGGGCCAGCGGGTCCGGAAGGCCATGGCCGACCTGACCGACGCACAGCGCACGGCCATCGAGCTCGCCTACTTCGGCGGCTACACGCACACCGAGGTGGCCACCATGCTGGACCTGCCCGTAGGCACCGCCAAGACCCGCATCCGAGACGGACTGATCCGGCTGCGCGACACGATGGGAGTGGGACAATGAGTGACAGCCACGCCCTCGTGGGCGCCTATGCGGTCGACGCCGTCGACGACGACGAGCGGGCTCGCTTCGAGGAGCACCTCGTGGAGTGCGGGGACTGCCGCGCCGAGCTCGACGGCCTCCGCGCCGCCGCCGGGATGCTGGCCTCGGCTGCCCCCGTCGCCCCGCCGCCCGCGCTCCGCGACGCAGTGCTCGCCGACATCGCCACGGTCCGGCCCCTGCCGCCCGAGGTCACCCGGTTGCCTCGTCGACCCCGCAGGTGGGCCCCCTTTCTGGCCGCCGCCGCGGCGGCCGTGATCGTCGGCGGCGCCGGCGTGGCCTGGCAGCCGTGGGACGACAACCAGCCGGACACGTCGGTGGCACCGACCGCGGCCGACCGGGTGCTGCAGGCGCCGGACGCCGAGGAGGTGTCGCTGAGCATCGAGGACGCCGAGGCGACCGTCGTGCGGTCCAAGCGCGAGGGCAAGGCCGTGCTGGTCACCCGCGACATGCCGCCGCCGCCCGCCGGCAAGGTCTACCAGGCCTGGCTGCAGGACGCCACGGGCCACCTGAGCCCCGCCGGCCTGATGCCGGAGGGCTCCGACAACACCCTCGTGCTGTCGGGTGACGCGACCGAGGCCACCGGCGTGGGGATCACCGTGGAGCCGGCGGGAGGCTCGAGAATCCCCAAGACCTCCCCGATCGCGGTGTTCGCCTTCAGCAAGAACTCCGCGTGAGCTCCCGGTTCTGCCGGTGAGCCGAGGCGCTGCTCGCCGTCGACGGGGGTGGTGGCGAGCAGCGCCTTCCCTCCGTGGCAGCGCCATGGGCGTACCGCCCCACCGGCACCTCAGAGCCCGTGGTCGCCGCCGCCTGACGCGGTGGATCGGCTGACGCGGACTACTTCTCCCGGCCGCCCGAGGTGCGGAGCCGGCGTCCCTCCTCGACGATCTCGCGCTCCTTCTCCGCCGCCTTGTCCGTCTTGCTGGTGTCGCGCGGCGGCAGCTGGAGGGTCTCCTCGGCCTCGATGCCGGCCTGCAGCTGGCGGCCCCGCTCGAGCTCGGCGTCGAGCTCGGCACCGAAGAGCAGCGCGATGTTGGTGATCCACAGCCACAGGAGGAACACGATGACCCCGGCCAGGGAGCCGTAGGTCTTGTTGTAGCTGCCGAAGTTGGAGACGTAGAAGCCGAACGCCGCCGACGCCAGGATCCACACCACGATGGCCACGACGGCCCCCATGCTGACCCAGCGGAACTTCGGCTGCTGCACGTTGGGGGTCGCCCAGTAGAGCAGCGCGACGACGAGGACGACGATGGCGAGCATCACCGGCCACTTCGCGATGCTCCAGACCGTCACGACGGTGGAGCCCAGCCCGATGGCGTTGCCCACCGCCTCCGCGGCGGGCCCGCTCACCACGAGGCCGACGGCCACCAGCGCGACGAGCAGGACCATCACCAGCGTCACGAGCAGCATGGTGGGGCGCAGCTTCCAGAACGGTCGGCCCTCGCCGACCTCGTAGACCCGGTTCATGCCGCGGCCGAAGGCGCCGACGTAGCCGGAGGCCGACCACAGCGCGCTCAGCAGGCCGATGACCAGCGCCAGCCCCGCGCCGGGGGTGCTCGCGAGCTGCACGAGCGTGGGTTCGAGGGTGTCCGCAGCCGAGGAGGCCCCGATGTTGCGGAGGATGTCGAGCAGCGTCTGCACGGTCTGCTCGCCGTTGCTGACCAGGCCGACCAGCGACAGCATCGCGATCGCGGCCGGGAAGAGGGCCAGCACGCCGTAGTAGGTCAGGGCCGCTGCCAGGTCGGTGCACTGGTCGTCGGAGAACTCGCGCACCGTCTTCTTCAGCACGTAGGTCCACGCCGGCTTCTTCAGGTCTGCGGGAGAGTCCGGCTTGCGCGAGTCGTCAGGATCCGGCGCGGCCTGCTTCTCCCCCGTCGTGCCGGCGGCGGAGTCGGGCTGCTGGGAGTCGTCGTCGGAGCGGGAGAACAGCTTCATCGGGTCCTCCGCCACACCAGGAGGGCCACGAGTGCGACCAGTGCAGCGGCACCGGCGATCACCGGGGGTGTGGGCCTGCCGTCCTGGTCGGTGGCGCGGCTCCGCGCGGTGTGCACCCGCTGCACGGCGTCCCGCTTGGTGTGCTCGACCTTGCCCCGCAGCCTGCTCTTGACGTCCAGTCGGTCGGTGAGGGCCTCCACGGTCGCCGCCAGCTCCGCGCGGGTGCGCTCGATGTCGGCCTCGATCTCCTCGACGCCCGGCTGCCTGGTCTCCTGGCCCTGGTTGCGGTCGGACTCGTGCGTCCGGTCGAACTCGTGCGTCCGGTCGACCTCGGGCGTCCGGTCGGATCCGTGCGTCCGGTCGGACGCGTGCTGGTGGTCGGACTCGTTCATCGGGGTG
>NZ_CADCUP010000231.1 GCF_902805925.1 uncultured Nocardioides sp. | reverse complement strand
CACAACGACATCGTCTGCAACGGCAACGAGATCGGTGGCGGCTCGATCCGTATCCACCGCGACGACGTCCAGCGGCGGGTGTTCTCCGTGATGGGCATCGGCGAGGAGGAGGCGCAGGAGAAGTTCGGCTTCCTGCTGGACGCCTTCAAGTACGGCGCCCCTCCGCACGGCGGCATCGCCTTCGGCTGGGACCGGATCGTCGCGCTCCTGGCGGGTGCGGACTCCATCCGGGAGGTCATCGCGTTCCCGAAGTCGGGGGGCGGCTACGACCCGTTGACCGCCGCGCCGGCGCCGATCACGACCCAGCAGCGCAAGGAGGCCGGTGTCGACGCGCCTGCGGCAGAAGACGTCGCGGCGGATGCCTGACGAGTCGGAGAGAACATCCCGGTGTACCGCCTGACCTGCGAGGTAACACGTCGAGATCAGATCGTTACGTCCGGGTGACCGTTCGTGCGCTGTGCGTCACATAGAGTCCCGTTCCGGCGCCGACGGCGTCACCGGGCTGGGCCCGGCACGGACTGAAGACGGCAGTGCCCGTCCGATTGAGGTGGATATGTCGATCCCCGGCGAGGTGATCACCACGCACACCGAGGACTCGGTCGTCGAGGACGCCACAGCGCCCAGGGAGCTCCAGGCGGGTCGGTCCCCGCTGCGCATCGCGGCCCACCGGATCCGCAAGGACACGGTCGCCATGGTGTGCCTGTCCATCGTGATGCTGTTCGTGCTGATCGCCATCTTCGCCGGCACGCTGGCCGACCTGTTCAACGTCAACCTGACGGTCGGCCGCCCGGCCGAGCAGCTGGACTTCCTCGGTGACGGCATGCCGCTCAACGGCCCGCCGAACTACGGGTTCGACCCCGAGCACCCCTTCGGCGTGGCCCCCAAGACGGCGAACGACAACCTCGCCTACTGGCTCTACGGCTGCCGCACCTCGCTCGTGATCGCCTCGACGGCCACGCTGTTCGCCACGCTCATCGGTGTGGTCACCGGCCTCGTCGCCGGCTTCGCCGGCGGGGTCGTCGACAAGGTGATCTCCTTCGTGATCGACCTGTTCCTCACGCTCCCGTTCCTGCTGATGGCGCTGATCATCGCCCCGATCATCACCTCGCGCTTCGCCAGCGACCCCGACTACCCCACGATCCAGAAGTTCGGCCTCGTGGCGGTGCTGGTCTTCTTCGGCTGGATGGGCGTCGCCCGTCTGGTTCGCGGAGAGACGATGTCGCTGCGCGAGCGCGAGTTCATCCAGGCCTCCCGCGTGATCGGGATGCCCACCGGGCGCATCCTGTTCAAGGAGCTGCTGCCCAACCTGGTGGCCCCCATCGTGGTCGCCGTCTCCCTGATGCTGCCCGGCTTCATCGCGGCCGAGGCGGGCCTGGCCTTCCTCGGGATCGGCGTCACCCAGGGCGCGTCGTGGGGCCAGACGATCCTGCAGGCCAGCCCGTACTTCGAGAAGTACCCGCTGTACCTCTGGGAGCCCCTGCTCGGCATCGTGATCCTCGTGGTCGCGCTCAACCTCCTCGGCGACGCGATCCGCGACGCCGTGGACCCCAAGACCCGGCGCTGAGCCGGTTCGACCTGCGGATCGCGCAGGTCCCACAGATGTTGTCGCGGGCGCCCGTCTCGCGGCACGAGCGAAAGAAAGGCTGACAACATGAAGCGCACCAAGTCGCTTGCCGTTGTCGCCGGCTTCGCCATGGTCACGCTTGCGGCCTGTGGTGGAGACGGTGGCGACGGGGGAGGATCCGGTTCCACGTCGAAGGACAAGTTCATCGACCCGGCGTCGAGCTTCGAGCTCGTCGAGGCCGAGGGCGCTGCGCCCGAGGTCGAGGGTGCTGAGGAGGGCGGCGTCATCACGGTGCTCGTCCCCAGCGACCCGGGGCCCGAGGACCTCGACCCCACCAACGGCTGGTCCGTGCTGGGCAACTCGATCCAGCAGGCCCTCACCAACCGGTCGCTCACGCAGTACCGCCGCAACCCCGAGGGTGGCACCGAGGTCGTGCCCGACCTCGCGACCGACCTCGGCACCCCCAACGAGGACTTCACCGAGTGGACGTTCACGATCAAGGACGGCGTGAAGTGGGAGACCGGCGACCCGGTCACCGCTGAGGAGGTCAAGAACGGCATCCTGCGCTCGTTCGACACCGAGACCTTCACGTCCGGCCCCGGCCAGGCCTACACCGTCGGCTGGGTCGACTGCCCCGAGGACTACGCCGGTCCCACCAAGAGCGGCGACTGCGACGCGGTCCAGGCCGACGGCCAGGAGCTCACCATCCGGATGAGCAAGTCGTTCCCCGACTTCAACCTGTGGTCGACCTTCATGGCGATCGGCCCGATCCCGCTCGAGAACTCCGAGTTCCCGGCCTACGGCCGCGCGCCGCTCTCGACCGGCCCGTACAAGATCCCCGAGGGTGGCTTCCGCGTCAACGAGTCGCTCCGTCTGGTCAAGAACGACCAGTGGGACCCGGCCACCGACCCGGCTCGTCACCAGTACGCCGACGAGTTCCTGATCAAGTTCGACCAGGACCAGGAGAAGACCGACCAGATCCTGCTCTCGGGCAACGCCGACGCCGCCACCACGGTGGCCAACTCCCTGGGTGCGACGAACGCCAACGCCCTCAAGGAGGCGCTGGGCTCGAACTACATCCAGCAGACCGGCCAGTGCATCAGCACCCGCACCCCGGACTACAACAAGATCCCCCAGCTGGAGATCCGTCAGGCGATCGCCTACGGCTTCGACTTCGACAACGTGCAGCTCGCCAGCGGCAACATCCCCGGCGTGACGCGCATCCCGGCCCAGGGCCTCATGCCCCCCGGCATGGCGGGTCGCAAGGAGTTCTTCCCGGCCGGTGAGCAGTTCGCGTACAACCCCGAGAAGGCCAAGCAGCTGCTCGAGGAGGCCGGCGAGCCCGGCTTCAAGCTGACCTACATCTACGACGACTCCGACGCCGAGACCAAGGCCGGCGCCGAGGCGGAGAAGGCGGGCTACGAGGCCGCCGGCTTCACCGTCGAGATGATCCCGTACCAGGAGGACGCCTACGCGCTCTTCGACGACGCGGACAGCCCGATCAACAAGAAGCTGAACCTGCGTGCGACCAACTGGTGCTCCGACTGGCCGGCCGGTTCGACGATGATCCCGCCGCTGGTCCAGACGGGTCAGCCGTACAACACCTCGTACTTCTCCGAGGAGGAGGTCGACCAGCGCATCGAGGAGATCGCGACGCTGCCGATCGAGGAGCAGGCCGATGCCTGGGGTGACCTCGACGAGATGATCGCCCAGAAGTACCTGCCGAACATCGTCACCGCCTACCGCAACGACCTGTTCGGTGCGGGCGCCAACATCGGTGGCTTCACCGGTGACGCGGCGATGAGCGCCATCAACTACAAGGACCTGTTCGTCAAGCCGTGACGCACAGTCCCGAGTAGTGCTCAACTGAGCAGTAGCGGAGTGGGGGCCAGGCTCACGCCTGGTCCCCACTCCGTCCGTCAGCGGCGCCGACGGCGGGTTCGGACCACCGCCTGGTGTGTGCAGTACCGGATACGAAAGGCCGACGCATGTTCGCCTACATCATCAAGCGGCTCCTGACCGGCGTGGTCGTGGTCGTCCTGGTCTCCATGGCCGTCTTCGCCCTCCTCTGGTACGGACCCGAGAGTCCCGCACGGCCGATCTGCGTCCAGGAGACCAGCAACCGCTGCACCGATGAGCGACTGGCGAACTTCGAGGAGTCCATGGGGTACAACAACCCCATCTACGTGGAGTACGGCAAGTACGCCAAGGGGATCTTCGTCGGCCGCGAGATGGCGTTGGGCGGCAACACCATCCAGTGCGACGCGCCGTGCTTCGGCTTCTCCTTCCGCTCCCGCGCCCTCGTCTGGGACGAGCTCATCGAGCGGCTGCCCGCGACGATCTCGCTCGCCATCGGCGGCGCGACCCTCTACCTCCTCCTCGGCATCCCCATCGGCATCGCCGCCGCCCGTCGGCGCGGCACCCTCGGCGACAAGCTGCTCGTCAGCAGCTTCCTGGTGATCAGCTCGATCCCGTACTACCTCTTCGCGCTGGTGGCCTGGCTGTACTGCACGCTGGTATGGGACCTGCCGGTCCTCGGCGACAGCGGCTACACGCCCCTCCTCGACAACCCCGCCAAGTGGTTCGCCGGGCTGCTGCTGCCCTGGCTGTGCCTGGGCATCTTCAACTGCACCGCCTACACCCGCTACACGCGCGGGGCCATGGTCGAGTCGCTGAGCGAGGACTACATCCGCACGGCAAAGGCCAAGGGCCTGCCGGCGCGCACGGTGGTCTACAAGCACGGACTGCGCAGCGCCCTGGTGCCCGTCGTGACGATCTTCGGCATCGACCTCGGCATCCTGCTCGCGGGTACGATCTTCACCGAGCGCATCTTCGAGATCCAGGGGATCGGGCTCTGGGGCCTGCGCGCCGTCGGCTCCTTCGACCTGCCCGTCATCTCCGCCACCGCCATGTTCGGCGCCATCGTGATCATCGTGAGCAACATCATCGTGGACGTCGTCTACGGCGTCCTTGACCCGCGAGTGAGAGTGTCATGACCGACAGCATCATCCAGCCCCGCGCGCACCAGATGTCCGAGGAGGGCGCCTACCTGGCCGTGGAGAACCTCACGATCGAGTTCCCCACGCCGGACGGCCCGCTGACGGCGGTCAACGACCTCTCCTACACCGTCGGCATGGGGCAGACGCTCGGGATCGTGGGCGAGTCCGGCTCCGGCAAGTCCGTCTCGAGCATGGCGGTGCTCGGCCTGCACGACACGAAGCGGACCAAGATCACCGGATCCATCCGGATCGGCGACAAGGAGGTCGTGGGCCTGAGCGAGTCGGGGATGCGCAAGCTGCGCGGCAACGCCGTCTCCATGATCTTCCAGGACGCCCTCGCGGCGCTCCACCCCTTCTACCGCGTCGGGGGCCAGCTCGCCGAGGCCTACCAGGTGCACCACTCCAACGCCTCCAAGCGCGACGCGCGACGCAAGGCGATCGAGATGCTCGACCGGGTCGGCATCCCGCAGCCCGACCGGCGCGTCGACGACTTCCCGCACCAGTTCTCCGGTGGCATGCGCCAGCGGGCGATGATCGCGATGGGCCTGATCAACGACCCGTCGCTGCTCATCGCCGACGAGCCGACCACCGCGCTCGACGTCACGGTGCAGGCCCAGATCCTCGACCTGCTGCAGGACCTCCAGCGCGAGTTCAACTCCGCGGTCATCATCATCACCCACGACCTCGGCGTCGTGGCCGAGATGGCCGACGACGTGCTGGTGATGTACGCCGGCCGCGCGGTCGAGTACGGCACCACCAAGCAGATCCTGTCGCACCCCGAGATGCCCTATACCTGGGGCCTGCTGTCCAGCATCCCGGACGTGCAGTCCGACACCAGTGCCCGCCTCATCCCGATCCCGGGCAACCCGCCGAGCCTGCTCAACCCGCCGTCGGGCTGCTCCTTCCACCCCCGGTGCGCGCACGTCGACAAGGTGCCGGGCAGCCTGTGCTCCACCACGCTGCCCCGGCTGACCCCGGCCTCGATCGGCACCGCGCACGTCAAGCGCTGTCACCTGGCCGACCCCGACGCGATCTACCAGCGCGAAGTGCTGCCGGAGATCGCACCCGACCTCGTCGAGGAGAACTGATGGCCTCCCCAGAAGACACCGCCCGCGTCGGTCGGCACACCGACCAGTCCGGGAAGTCCCCCGAGGCGCCCAACGCGACCGTCGCGGCCCAGTTCCAGGACTCGGCCACCGAGGATCCCCACGACGTCGAGGCGTCCTACGCCTCCTTCGGGGAGCTGGCCAAGCAGGGCCACACCGCGGCGGTGCTGGACCCGACCGCCGAGCCGGTCATCGCGGTCGAGGACCTCAAGATGTACTTCCCGGTGCGCTCGTCGGGTCTCGTGCGGCGCACGATCGGGCAGGTCCAGGCGGTCGACGGGATCTCCTTCGAGGTGCCCCGTGGTGGCTCGCTCGGCCTGGTCGGGGAGTCGGGCTGCGGCAAGTCGACCACCGGCCGCCTGATCACCCGCCTCTACAACCCCACCGGCGGCTCGATGACGTTCGGCGGCCAGGACATCGCGAAGCTCTCCCAGCGCCAGATGAAGCCGCTGCGCCGCGACATCCAGATGATCTTCCAGGACCCCTACACCTCGCTGAACCCCCGGCACACCGTGGGTGCGATCGTGGGTGCGCCGCTGGCGGTGCACGACATCGTGCCGAAGAAGCAGATCCTCGGCCGCGTGCAGGAGCTGCTCGAGGTGGTCGGCCTCAACCCCGAGCACTACAACCGCTACCCCAACGAGTTCTCCGGCGGTCAGCGCCAGCGCATCGGCATCGCCCGCGCGCTCACCCTCAACCCCAAGCTGCTGGTCGCCGACGAGCCCGTCTCCGCGCTCGACGTCTCGATCCAGGCGCAGGTGATCAACCTGCTCCAGGACATCCAGCGGGAGTTCGGCGTCGCCTACCTGTTCATCGCCCACGACCTCGCGGTGGTGCGCCACTTCTGCCCCGAGGTGGCGGTGATGTACCTCGGCAAGATCGTCGAGATCGGTGACCGGGAGAGCATCTACTCCCACGCCCACCACCCCTACACCCAGGCGCTGCTCTCGGCCGTGCCCGACGTGAAGCAGGCCGTCATCGGCGGGCGGCGCGAGCGGATCATGCTCGAGGGCGACGTGCCGAGCCCGATCAACCCCCCGTCGGGCTGCCGCTTCCGCACCCGGTGCCCGCTGGCGCAGGACATCTGCGCCAGGCACGAGCCCCCGCTGCTGCAGATCGGTCCGCGCCACAAGGCCGCCTGCCACTTCGCCGGCGAGATCGGCAGGCACCCCGTCACCCCGGTCACCCCGCGCCTGCTGGGCACCGACGACCACGGCAACGCCGACCCCGGCGCCACCCCGTCCACCGAGCTGACCACCCAGGCCGGCTACAGCGACACCTGGTTCGACCTGGACAAGAAGACGTTTGGACGAGCCTGACGCGCTGTTCGACACCGCGCCGGCGGACGGTCCTCCACGGGGAGGACCGTCCGGCGGCGGGTCGCTGACCGGTGTCTCGCACGCCTCGGCGCCGCTCGCCGTACGGATGCGTCCGCGCACCCTCGACGAGCTGGTCGGTCAGTCGCAGCTGCGCGCCCCCGGCTCGCCGCTGCGCCGCCTGGTCGAGGGCGACCAGCCCATGTCGCTGCTGCTCTGGGGCCCACCGGGCACCGGCAAGACCACCATCGCCTCCATCCTCAGCCAGCAGACCGACCGGCGGTTCGTCGAGGTCTCCGCGGTCGCCGCCGGGGTCAAGGAGGTGCGCGCGGCCATCGACGCCGCCCGTCGCGAGCTGGCGCGGGGCGGCTCGGAGACCGTGCTGTTCGTCGACGAGGTGCACCGCTTCACCAAGGCCCAGCAGGACGCCCTGCTGCCCGGGGTCGAGAACCGCTGGGTGACGCTGGTGGCCGCCACCACCGAGAACCCGTTCTTCTCGGTCATCTCGCCGCTGCTCTCGCGCAGCCTGCTGCTGCGCCTGGAGTCGCTGACCGACGATGACGTGCGGTCCGTGGTGGCCGCGGCGCTGGTCGACGAGCGGGGCCTGGCCGGCGAGGTGGGCCTCGACGACGCCGCGCTGGACCACCTCGTGCGGCTGGCCGGGGGCGACGCGCGGCGCTCGCTGACCTACCTGGAGGCCGCCGCCGGGGCTGCCCGCGACCAGGGCCTCGACACGATCGACCTGGAGACGGCCGAGACCGCCGTCGACCAGGCCGCCGTGCGCTACGACCGCCAGGGCGACCAGCACTACGACGTGACCAGCGCCTTCATCAAGTCGGTGCGCGGCTCGGACGCCGACGCGGCGCTGCACTACCTGGCCCGGATGATGGAGGCGGGCGAGGACCCCCGGTTCATCGCCCGCCGGCTGGTGATCCTGGCCAGCGAGGACATCGGGCTGGCCGACCCCACCGCCCTGACCACCGCCGTGGCCGCCGCCCAGGCGGTCCAGCTCATCGGCATGCCCGAGGCCCGCCTCAACCTCGCCCAGGCGACCATCGCGCTGGCCGTGGCGCCGAAGTCGAACGCCGTCACGACCGCGATCGACGCGGCGAGCGCCGACGTACGCGCCGGGAGGATCGGGGGGGTGCCGGCGCACCTGCGCGACGCGCACTACTCCGGCGCGAAGGGGCTCGGGCACGGCAGGGCCTACAAGTACAGCCACGACGAGCCGTACGGCATCGCCGAGCAGCAGTACGCCCCCGACGCCGTCGTGGACGCCGCGTACTACCGCCCGACGGCGCTGGGCGCCGAGTCCGCGGTCAAGGAGCGCTGGGAGCGCATCCGGCGCATCGTCCGCGGCGGGTAGGGTTCCCCACTGTGAACGGGTGGGACGAGACGGCGTGGCTGGTGGTCGGTGCGTGCGCACTGGCACTGGCGACCCTCGTCGCACTGCTCCTCGTGCGGGCCGCCTCGCGGCGGGAGGTGGCCGCTGCTCGCACCGAGGCCGCCGAGCTGCGCCGCCGGCTCGACGAGCTGGAGCGCGCCGTGGCCGACCGGGCGCAGCCCGCCGCCATCGAGCCGGTGGTCGTCGCCTCGCCGATCGAGCACCCCGAGCCCGTGGTGCTGGAGCCGCGGGTCGTCGAGGGGCGGCTCTTCGCCGACCTCGTGCTGCGCGAGTCGGTGGTGAAGACCGCCTCGTGGGTGCACGGGGTACGCCGTGCGCTGTCACCCGAGAACCGCAACCGCATCGCCTTCGAGATGCGCCGCGAGGTCAAGCGCTCGCGCAAGTCCCGGCGGGCCGAGATGCAGGAGGCGCTGCGCGCCTACCGGGCGCGCGCCCGGGCCGCCCGGGACGAGTCGGAGGACGCCGCATGAGCCGCGGCATCTGGTTCGTCGCAGGCGCGGGGGTGGGCGTGTACGCCGTGACCCGCGCCCGTCGCGTCGCCGAGGCGTTCACCAGCGAGGGGCTCCGCGACCGGCTCGCCGGCCTGGCCGTGGGCGCCCGCCTCCTCCGCGACGAGGTCCGCGCCGGTCAGCAGGAGTCGGAAACCCAGTTGCGGGAGCGGCTCGGCCTGGTGCCCCATGGGATACCGGAGCTCGGCGCCGCAGACCCGGGGCCCGACGCGCTCGCCGGCGCTCCCCACCCGACCGACGATCATCCGGAAGGCACCACCCGTGGACACCGCTGAGATCCGCCGCCGCTTCGTCTCGCACTTCGAGCGCGCCGGCCACACCGCGGTGCCGTCGGCGTCCCTGCTGCTCGACGACCCGAACCTGCTGTTCGTCAACGCCGGCATGGTGCCGTTCAAGCCGTACTTCCTCGGGCAGGAGACACCGCCCTACGACCGCGCGGTGAGCGTGCAGAAGTGTGTGCGCACCCCCGACATCGAGGAGGTCGGCAAGACCACGCGGCACGGCACGTTCTTCGAGATGTGCGGCAACTTCTCCTTCGGCGACTACTTCAAGGAAGGGGCCATCGAGCTGGGCTGGGACCTCGTCACCAGGCCGGTCGCCGACGGCGGCTTCGGCCTGGAGGAGGGACGGCTGTGGCCCTCGGTCCTGCAGGGCGACGACGAGGCCCTGTCACTGTGGATGAAGGTCACCGGCCTGCCCTCCGAGCGCATCGTCAAGCTCGGCCCGAAGGAGAACTACTGGTCCATGGGCGTGCCCGGCCCCGGTGGGCCGTGCTCGGAGATCCTCTACGACCGCGGGCCGGAGTACGGGCCCGACGGCCGGTTCGAGACCACGACCCGCACCTCGATGCCGGCCGAGCTGGAGGACCGCTACCTCGAGATCTGGAACCTCGTCTTCATGCAGGACGAGCTGTCCGGGGTCAGGTCCAAGGAGGACTTCGACGTCGCGGGGTCGCTGCCGAAGCGCAACATCGACACCGGCATGGGCCTGGAGCGGGTGGCGTACCTGCTCCAGGGCCGGGAGAACATGTACGACATCGACGTCATGTTCCCGGTGATCGAGAAGGCGATGGCCCTCACGGGCAAGAAGTACGGCGCCGACCACCAGGACGACGTGCGGTTCCGCGTCGTGGCCGACCACGTCCGCAGCTCGATGATGCTCATCGGCGACGGGGTCACGCCCGGCAACGAGGCCCGCGGCTACGTGCTGCGCCGGCTGCTGCGCCGCGCCGTGCGCTCCATGCGCCTGCTGGGGTACGACGACCCGGCCCTGCCCGAGCTGATGCCGGTGAGCCGCGACCGGATGGGGGAGACCTACGTCGACCTCGTGCGCGACTGGGAGCGCATCTCCCGCGTCGCGTTCGCCGAGGAGGAGACGTTCCGCAAGACCCTCCAGGCGGGCACGCAGATCTTCGACCTCGCGGCGCAGGAGGTGAGGACCAGCGGCGCCACCACCCTCACCGGTGACAAGGCGTTCGCGCTGCACGACACCTACGGCTTCCCGATCGACCTCACCCTCGAGATGGCCTCCGAGCAGGGGCTCACCGTCGACGAGGACGGCTTCCGCGGCCTGATGGCCGAGCAGCGCCAGCGTGCCAAGGACGACGCCCGGTCCAAGAAGGGCCAGCACGCCGACACCTCGGTCTACCGCGGGGTCCTGGACGCCAACGGCCCCACCGAGTGGCTGGCCTACGAGACCCTCGAGACCGAGTCGCGCCCACTGGCCCTGCTGCAGGGAGGCCGACAGGTCACGTCGCTGGGCCAGGGCGAGATCGGCGAGCTCGTGCTCGACCGCACCCCGTTCTACGCCGAGTCCGGTGGCCAGGTCGCCGATGCGGGCACCATCGCCTACGACGGCGGCGTGCTCGAGGTCGTCGACGTGCAGCGACCGGTCCGCGGGCTCGTCGTGCACCAGGTGCGGGTCCTCGAGGGCGAGTTCGCGCCACGAGGAGACCTGCACGCGCGCGTCGACCCGCAGTGGCGCACCGGCGCCCGCCAGGCGCACTCCGGGACACATGTGGTGCACGCCGCGCTCCGCGAGGTGCTCGGTCCCTCGGCCCTGCAGTCCGGCTCCTACAACCGGCCGGGCTACCTCCGGCTCGACTTCGGCTGGACGACCGGGCTGAGCCCGGAGCAGGTGCGCGACATCGAGACGGTGTCGAACCAGGCGCTGCGCGCCGACCTGCCCGTCGGCTGGCAGTACATGACGCTGGCCGAGGCCAGGGACTGGGGCGCGATCGCCCTCTTCGGGGAGACCTACGACGACACCCGGGTGCGCGTCGTCGAGATCGGCGGGCCGTGGTCGCGCGAGCTGTGCGGTGGCACCCACGTCGAGCACGCCTCCCAGATCGGCACCGTCGTGGTCACCTCCGAGGCCTCCGTGGGCTCGGGCAACCGCCGCATCGAGGCCCTCACCGGCGTGGAGGGGTTCGCCCACCTCGCCCGTGAGCGCGACCTCGTCCACCAGCTCACCGGGCTGCTCAAGGTCCAGCCCGACGGAGTCGTCGGACGCGTCCAGGACATGGTCGAGCGCCTGCGGGCCGCGGAGAAGGAGCTCGAGAGGGCGCGCCTCTCGCAGCTGCTCGCCGGCGGCGCCTCGCTCGCTGCCGCGGCGGTCGACGTGGCCGGTGTCGCGGTGGTGGCCCAGCGCGTCGACGGCGCCGGTGGGGGCGACGTACGCACCCTGGCGCTGGACGTCCGCAGTCGCCTCGACGCCTCCCGCCCCGGTGCAGTGGTCATCGCCGGCGTGGCCGACGGCAAGGTGTCGGTCGTGGCCGCGGTCAACGACGCCGGTCGCGCCCGCGGGCTCTCCGCGAACGATCTGGTCCGCGCCGTCGGGCAGCTCGTGGGAGGCCGCGGCGGAGGCAAGGACGACGTCGCGCAGGGTGGCGGCAGCGACGCCGGCCGGGTCGACGAGGCGCTCGCCCTGGTCGCCACCGAGGTCGCCCGCGCGGCGGGTGCCTGAGCGTGCGTCCCGGCGTCCGTCTGGGCATCGACCCCGGAGATGCCCGGATCGGCGTGGCGCGCAGTGACCCCTCGGGGTTCCTGGCGACGCCGGTGGAGACCGTGCGCCGCGGGCGTGGCGACCTGCGCCGGCTCAAGGCCATCCTGGCCGAGGAGGACGCCGTCGAGGTCGTCGTGGGGCTGCCCCGGTCGCTGTCGGGCCGCGAGGGGCCGGCGGCCGCCAAGGTGCGGGTGTTCGCAGCCGCGCTGGCGCGCCAGGTTGCCCCCGTGCCCGTCAGGCTGTGTGATGAGCGGATGACCACGGTGTCCGCGGAGGCCATGCTGCGCGAACGCGGTCGCAACGGCAGCAGGCGACGGGCCGTGGTCGACCAGGCCGCAGCCGTGGTGATCCTGCAGCATGCGCTGGACACCGAGCGGGGCTCCGGGGCGGCGCCGGGCGAGATCGTCGAGGTCGGCGATGAGTGAGGATCGGCTGAGCCGTGAGGGCAGGCCGGGCTCCGCCGACGAGGTCGGCGAGGTCGACGAGATGCGCGACGGGGAGCGCGAGGAGGGCGACGACCCCCTGGGTGGCTCCCGCAGGAAGCGGCGCGGGCTCTCGGGCTGCCTCGCGGTGCTCGTCGCGCTGGCCGTGCTGGCGGGCGGTGCCTACGTCGCGGTGACCCGGGGCGCGGAGCTCCTCGCCGACCAGTTCTCCTCGGCCGAGGACTTCTCCGGTCCCGGCAGCGGCGAGGTCACCTTCGAGGTCGCGGACGGCGACACCATCGCCGACATGGGTCGCGGCCTCAAGGACCAGGGGGTGGTCGCCTCGGTGCAGGCCTTCATCGACGCCGCGGCCGGCGAGCCCGACTCCAACAGCATCCAGGTCGGGTTCTACGCCCTGCAGGAGCAGATGCCGGCGGCCGACGCGCTCGCGGTCCTGATGGACCCCGCCAACCAGGTGAAGTCGACGGTCACCGTGCCCGAGGGCCTGCGCGTCGTCGACGTGCTCGACATCCTGGTCGAGCAGACCACCTTCAAGCGGGCGGCGTACGAGCGTGCGCTGGAAGATCCCGCGGGTCTCGGGCTGCCCGACTACGCCGGGGGCAACGCGGAGGGCTACCTCTTCCCGGCGACCTACGAGGTCCCGCCCGACGCCACCGCGAAGTCGGTGCTCACCGCGATGGTCGACCGCTGGCGCCAGGCAGCCGAGGACGTCGACCTCGAGGGGTCGGCCGCTGCGCTGGGCCGCACGCCCGCCGAGCTGATGACGATCGCCTCGCTCGTCGAGGCCGAGGGCCGCGGCGAGGACATGCCCAAGATCGCCCGCGTCATCTACAACCGCCTCGAGAATCCCGACAACGGGGTGACCAACGGCCTCCTGCAGATCGACGCGTCGGTCAACTACGGCCAGGACCAGAGCCTGGGCGCGGTGCCCACGACCGAGGACATCGAGGCGGACACGCCGTACAACACCTACACGCGCCCCGGCCTCCCACCCACGCCGATCGAGGCGCCCGGGGACGACGCGCTGGCGGCGGCGGCGAACCCTGCCGACGGGAACTGGCTGTTCTACGTGACCGTCGACCTCGAGAGCGGGGAGACCAAGTTCACCGAGAGCTACGAGAAGTTCCTGGCGTTCAAGGACGAGCTGCGCGACTACTGCGCCAACGAGTCCGAAGCCTGCTGATGCCGGCTCGTCGTCGCTGCGGCGTGCTGGGAGACCCGGTCGGTCACTCTCTCTCGCCGGTGCTCCACCGTGCCGGGTACGCCGCCACCGGGCTCGACTGGGAGTACGACGCCCGGCGGGTGCCCGCCGGCACGCTCGCCGAGGTCGTCGCGTCCCTGGGCGAGGAGTGGCGCGGGCTGTCGGTCACCATGCCGCTGAAGCGGGAGGTGCTGCCGCTGACCGGCCGGCTGTCGGAGACCGTGCGGATGTCGGGGGCCGCCAACACGCTGGTGCGGCACGACGACGGCGGCTGGTCCGCCGACAACACCGACATCGGCGGAGCGCGAGCGGCGCTGCTCGA
This sequence comes from uncultured Nocardioides sp., assembly GCF_902805925.1. Classification (GTDB taxonomy): domain Bacteria; phylum Actinomycetota; class Actinomycetes; order Propionibacteriales; family Nocardioidaceae; genus Nocardioides. The sequence goes on along the minus strand of NZ_CADCUP010000231.1, from coordinate 15 downwards.
GCACGGGGTCGAGCG
>NZ_CADCUP010000230.1 GCF_902805925.1 uncultured Nocardioides sp. | reverse complement strand
GAAGGACCAGTCGTCGTAGCGCGGACGGTGCACGAGCAGCACCTCGTTCCCGCGCCGCGTCACGACAGCACCGGCGGCGACCACGTCGTACGGCATGGACGTAGTCTCACACCACTTCCCGGTCGATCCGGAGACCGTTCACGCGTCGTTCATCTGCGCTGGTGCCGGCGTGCCCGGACGCAGAACGACCCCTGCACCGAGTGGCAGCAGGGGTCGAGGCGTGGACGGCTCAGGAGCGTTGTTCGGGCACGGGTGTGACACCGAGGAGCTCGTCGATCTCCTCGGCACTCAGGCGACCCTCGCACTCGCTCGCCGCGATGATCAGCGTCGTGGTGAGCTCCACCTCACCGAGCAGGTCACCGTCCTCGAGCGTGACGTCGAACTGATCGTGCACGCGACCTCCCTTGTCGACGCATGTCCGCCTGACACGATGCCCTACTGGTTCGAGGTTAAACATCCCACACAAGAAGATCGACCCGATCATGCCGTGCCGCACCACCCGATCGGGATTCCCACCTGGTCATCGAGCCACGACGACGGGCCAGGACGCAACCAGGCCCCACCCGTTCGGGTGGGGCCTGGTCATGGTGCGAAAGTCACGGACAGGTGCTGTCCGAGCCGATCCTCGCGATCAGATCGCGCGGACGTTCTCCGCCTGCGGGCCCTTGGGGCCCTGGGTGACGTCGAACTCGACCTTCTGGTTCTCGTCCAGGGACTTGTAGCCCTGCGACTGGATGGCCGAGTAGTGCACGAAGACGTCGTCGCCGCCGTCCTCCTGGGCGATGAAGCCGAAACCCTTCTCGGCGTTGAACCACTTCACGGTGCCTTGAGCCATTGCTCGTTACTCCTGTTATCGGGCGAAAGACCGCCACCTCGACGATCCCGCATCAGATGCGGTGACACGTCGCTCCGACCCAAGAGTCTTGCCCATGAGAAGAAACGCCGTTGGATCACAAACTCCGCGGGCGTCATACCACTTGGAACTTGCACCTGTTGCGTGACCAACACTACCAACCATTCCGGGAATCGCTACGTCCTGGGCGATGACATCTCAGCGCGTGGGTGGACACCTCGGGTCGCGACGGTTCTCAGAACGCGGAGACGGGCCCACCGGCGCGCTCGCTCCGCGACAGCGCGCGGACGACGGCGCCCTGGTCGTGCCGGCGTACGGCCAGCACGGCGAGGAGGGCCAGCACCGGGTCCAGCACCTCCTCGTCGAAGGCCGGTGCGGCCCGGCCGAGGCTCGCCGCGAGGTCGTCGGCGTGCACGACCACCTCCATCAGCCGGCAGACGAGGAAGTCGTCGACCTGCAGCGAGCAGCCCTGCCACGGCACGAAGACGGCCGGGCCGGCTCCCGCCAGGGCGCTCGGGAGCTCACCGCGCGACCACGCCAGGACGCCGCGGGACTCCTGCGGGCCACCGGCCGCCATCGCGTTGAAGTCGTCGCGGATCGAGGTGTTCTCCGGGCTGTCGACCGGGGCGTGCAGCCAGTCGACCCGCGCGAAGTAGTCGGCGAGCGAGAGCGTCTGCGCCCCCTCGGGCGGCGGCTGGCGCAGGAACTCCACCGCGCACTCGGGCTGGCTGACGAGGTGCCGGGTCAGCCCGCCCAGTGTCATCCCCGGCAGCGCCGACTCGTGCTCCCACGCATCGACGATCCCGGGGACGGCGACGAGGTCGGTGAGCTGGTCGACCGCCCGGAGGACGGCGGCGTGGTCGATGGTCCCTGCGAAGGTCAGTGGCATGGGGGGAGGGTAGGCCGACTCGCGGACGAACGGCGTCCGGGTGCGGGGGGGCGAGCACCGTCCGCCGCTACCCGCGGGCGCTGCCGTAGCCGAGCACCGCGGCCAGGCCCAGGGCGCTGCGCGGCTCGTACGCCGCCCGCCAGAGGCCGCCGTGCACCGCGGCGTGCGCCTCGTCCTGCCACGGGTGCTCGTGCGGGGGCACGTCGGCGGTGAGGTCGTGGACCAGCAGTGCGGCCATCAGGATGTTGGACGTCTCGGGCTCGAAGATCTCGACCCCGAAGCGGTGGGCGCCGGCGAAGGCGGCGGCGAGCGCCCGGTTCTTCACCACCGAGCGGGTGCGGGTCGAGGGGGCGACGTGGAGCGAGACCGCCCGGCCGTCGCCGCGGGCGACGGCAGCGCGCCAGCGCTGGACCCGCTTGGCCAGCGCGTAGTTGGGGCCCTGCACGGGCACGAGGCTGTCGGCGATGCCCGGGTCGGCGGCCGGCGGGTAGGCGCGGTGCAGGAGGCGGCCGCGCGACGCCCAGCGAAGCGGGCGTCCGACCAACTTGGCCGTGCCGGACCGGTCGACGTACGCGCGGGTCGACTGCTCCACCGCGTCGCGCGGCACGACGAAGACGTCGGTCGGGGTGGCGAGGAAGGCGAGCGCGGTCTCGGGCCTCGCGCGGCTGACCCGAGCCCCCAGCACGTCGGCGGCGACGGAGACCCGGACGTGGGTGGCGCCGTCGGCGTACAGGTAGTTGCCGACGACCAGGCGGCCGTCGAGGCCGGCGAGCCAGTCGGCGACCTCGGGCACCTCTGCCAGCAGGTCGGCCCCCGCTGCCCGGCCGACGTCGTCACGGGGGTCACCGGCGCCCTCCGCCACGGGGACCAGCAGCCGCCCGGCACCCGCGCGACCGGCACGCAGGACGCGCTCCCACACCGCCGGACGCGGCAGGTCGACGGCGGCCACCGTGGCTCCCCAGCCCAGCAGCGGCGCCAGTGGCCCCATCTCGGCCCCGGCGCCGAGCACCGCGACGGTGTGGCCGTCCAGGCGCAGCCGCTCGGGATGGGCGGCGACCTCGGAGACGGCGTCGACGACCGACGGCTCCAGCACCCCGCGGCGCGCCCACTCGAGAAGCTGGTCGCGCAGCCCGGCCCCGTGCAGCCGGCGTCCGCGGTAGGGCACCACGAGCTCCTCCTGCCGCTGCCCCTCCCCCGTCACCTCGGCGGTGCGGAGCCCGCGCGTGCCGCCGGCCTCCAGGAGGCTGTCAAGCGGCCGGTCGTCGCTTTCGTCGCCCGCCACGACCAGGTTGCGGTGGACCGAGTCGAGGCCGGCCCCGGCGATGGCGAGCCACGCGTCCGGCGTCGCCAGGCCCGCCTCCACCAGCCTGCGGAAGTGCAGCAGGTAGCCGCTGCGCCAGGCCGTCTCCTGCTCGGCGGCCCGGGCACCGACCGGGTCGACGCCGCGCAGGGCGTCGGCCACCACCTGCCGGCCCACCCTGCTGGTGCTGCGACGGCCGTCGGGAAGGGCGGCGAAGGAGACTCCGTGCGTCATGGGCCCATTCTGGTCCCGCGAGCGGGGCGCGGCGTCACGGACCGATCCGGCCGCGCACCTCACGTGCCAGCCGGGCGACGTCCACACCACCGAGGTCCGTGGTGTCCACCCGGACCACCAAC
>NZ_CADCUP010000229.1 GCF_902805925.1 uncultured Nocardioides sp. | reverse complement strand
GCTGACGGCCGTGACGACCGTGTGCTTCGCCTTCGGATGGGGCGTCGAGGAGGTGCGGGAGAGCTCATCGGGCGTTGCTGTGAGGGTGTCACCCCGCACTCCGTAGACTCTGCCCCCGACCGACCCACAACGACCGAGGACCACACGTGGCGAAGCAGGACAAGACCAGCCGCAGGGCTGTCATCGACGACATCCGCAACAAGCAGAAGAGTGCCGAGCGGCGTCGTGGAGGAATGATCCTCGGTGTGGCGGTCCTGGTGGGCCTGCTGATCATCGGCGCCGCGGCGTACAGGCCGGTGAAGGACTGGATGGACCTGCGCAGCTTCGAGAGCATGGACCTCGCCGACATCGGCGCCCCGGCCACCGACGCGTGCCAGGAGACCGAGACCAAGAAGGCCGAGGGCACCCAGGATCACGTGGAGCCCGGCACCCCGCTCGCCTTCGCCGACTCCCCGCCGGCCTTCGGCCAGCACTACAACGTCTGGGAGTCGATCGACCGCAAGTTCTACAACGCCTCCGACCGGCCCGAGCTCGGCAACCTCGTGCACAACCTCGAGCACGGCTACACCATCCTCTGGTACGACGAGACCGCCGCCGGGGACGAGGCGACGATGGACGAGCTGCGCGGCATCGCCTCGAAGTTCGGTGGCGCGTCCAACCAGCGCAACAAGTTCAAGGTCGCGCCCTGGACCAGCGAGGACGGCGACCCGTTCCCCGACGGCCAGCACCTCGCGCTGACGCACTGGTCCGCCGGCGGCGCGGGCGAGACAGACCCGGCCAAGCAGGTCGGCGCGACGCAGTACTGCAGCGAGCCGAGCGGCGAGGCGGTCGAGTCGTTCATGCTCGAGTACCCCTACCTCGACTCCCCGGAGCCGACGGTCCTCTGACCTCTCCCCGCTGACGTCAGGTCAGCTCGTCGTGGCCGTCCTCCTTGAGGGCGGCCACGATCCGTCTCACGTCCTGCGCCCGGGCCCGCGTGGTGACGAGCAGCGCGTCACCGGTGTCCACCACGACGACGTCGTCGAGGCCCACCACCGCGACGGTCCGTCCACCGGCGGGCACGACGAGGCCGGAGGCGTCGACGCCGTGCACGAGGCCGCGGTCGCCGAGCACGGTGAGATCGCCGTCCCCCCCGACGATGTCGAGGAGCGAGGCGAAGTCGCCCACGTCGTCCCAGCCGAACGACCCCGGCACGACGGCCACCCGGCCCGCGGCGGCGGCCGGCTCGGCGACGGCGTGGTCGACCGCGATCCGCGGCAGCGTCGGCCACACCCCCTCCAGCGTGCCGGGGTCGGCGGCGATGCCGCGCAGCGCCGCGGCGAACCCCGGGTCGGAGAGGGCCAGCAGGTCGAGCATGACCGAGGGCCGGCACACGAACATGCCGGCGTTCCACAGCAGTCCCTCCGCGACGTAGCGGGTCGCGACCGCCAGCGGCGGCTTCTCGACGAACTCGTCCACCCGGCTCGCGGTGCCGGCGAGCGGCCCGCCCGGCCGGACGTACCCGAAGCCGGTGGACGGGTGGGTCGGGGCGACACCGACGGTGACCAGCCAGCCGTCCCGTGCGACGGCGGCCGCCTCGGCGACCACCTCGCGGAACCTCTCCTCGTCACCGATGACGTGGTCGGCGGCGAAGGAGCCCATCACCGCGTCGGGGTCGCGGCGCTCCAGCAGGGCGGCGGCCAGCCCGACGGCGGCCATCGAGTCCCGGGCGGACGGCTCGGCGACCACGTCGGCCGGCGCCACCCCGGGCAGCTGGTGGAGCACGGCCTGCCGGTGGGCGTCCCCGGTCACCACCAGCACGCGATCGCCCACGAGCGGCGCCAGCCGGTCGACGGTGCCCTGCAGCAGGGTGCGCCCGGAGCCGGTGAGGTCGTGCAGGAACTTCGGGGAGGCCCGGCGCGAGAGCGGCCACAGCCGGGTGCCGGCGCCGCCGGCGGGGATGACCGCCCAGAGGCGGTCGGGTGCCGGGTCCGGCGGTGAGGTCATGGCCGCGAGGGTAGCGAGCCCGCCTACGCTGACCAGGTGACCACCTTCACCGACGTGCTCCGCGACCTCCTCGCCCGCGACGCCGGCCGGCCCCTGGTGACGTTCTACGACGACGGCACCGGGGAACGCGTCGAGCTGTCGGTGACGACGTACGCCAACTGGGTGGCGAAGGCGGCCGGGCTGCTGGTCGAGGAGTGCGACCTCGAGCGCGGCCAGCGCCTGCGTGTCGACCTGCCCACGCACTGGCTGGGCACGGTCTTCCTGGGTGCCGCCTGGACCGTCGGCCTGGTCGTCACCGACGGCGACGACCCGGACGCCGTGGTGTGCGGCCCCGGCACGCTGGACGCCTGGGCGGAGCGGGCCGACCACCTGCCGGTGCTGGCGTGCAGCCTCCTCCCGCTCGGCGTCCGCTTCCCCGACGGCGTGCCGCCCGGCGTGCACGACGTCGGCGCCGAGATCTGGGGCCAGCCGGACGCGTTCACCGCGTGGGACCCGCCCGGTGACGAGGACGCGGCGACCGACGCGCTGAGCCACACCGACCTCTTCGATCCCACCCGGGCGACGGCCACCGTCGGGATCGATCTCACCGACGGTGGCCGTCTCCTCACGACAGCGAACCCGGCTTCCCCACCAGGTGCCGCTGTCTTCACCGAGCCGCTCGTACGCCGCGGCTCCGTGGTCCTCGTGGCCGGGGCGGATGCCGCCCGTCTCGACGCGCTGTCGGTCGAGGAGCGGGCGACCGCCCGGGCCTGAGCCCTCACCCGGCCAGGTCGTAGCCCTCCATGCCGTCGCCGAGGTAGCGCCGCCCGGTCACCGCGGTGGCCGAGCCGTGGAGCACGTACAGACGCCCGGTGCCGGCCTCGCGCGCCAGCAGGTCGGCGTGCCCGGACGCCTTGATGTCGCTGATCCCGATCACCCAGTCGTACGGCCTGAAGTCGTGCTTGAGGACGGCGCGCGGGCTCAGGGGCCCGCCGGGCCGGGCGGCGCCGATGGCGGCGCCGGTGCCGGGCCAGACGGTCCGGGCACCGTTGAGGACGCCGACGATGTCGGGCAGGGCGTCGCCGGTCACGTCGCCGGCAGCCATCAGCCCGGTGACGATCGAGAAGCCGCTGCCGACCTGCACCGGCGGGGCGAGGTGGCCCTGCCCGTCGCCGCGCCGCAGCTGCATCGTGCCGTTGGTCTCCCGGGAGATGACGTCGCCGAACCCGTCGCGGTTCCAGTCGCCGACGTTGAGCAGCACGTCGGAGCCGCTGAGGTCGGCGCCGGTGTCGATGGGGGCGCCGAGGTCGTAGGTGCCGGCGTTCGGGACCACCACCAGCTGGCCGCCCTTGCGTCCGAGGAGGTCGGGAGCCGGGTCGCCGGTGAGCTGGCCCGCGTTGCCCAGGTCCTGCACCCCGCCGAGGTTGCGCATGGCGCCGACCGGCGGTGCGAAGGTGCCGTCGCCGCGGCCGGCGAGCAGGTACGCCTTGCCGTTCCGCATCCGACCGATCAGGTCGGGGCGGCCGTCGGCGGTGTAGTCGCTGCCGCCCATGACCCGGTTGTACGGCGCCCAGTTGCCGACGACCCGGCGGGCCTTGACGAACCCGAGGCCGGCGGTGCCGGCGCGCAGCCACACCTGGCCGGAGGCGTCGCGACCGATCACGTCGGCCCTGCCGTCGCCGTTGACGTCGCCGGCGCCGCTGAGGGCGACGAAGCGTCCCCACCTGCTGTCCAGCGCCTTGACCCGCAGCCTTCCCTTGCGGGTGCCCAGGAACGCATCGACCCGGGACTTGCCCTGGACCTTGGCCACGAGGTCGTTGCGGCCGTCGCCGTTGATGTCGCCGACCGCGGTCACCAGGGTGTGCCCGCGCAGGGACCTCACCTTGCGGGTCGGCCCGGTGAAGCGCCCGGTGCCGTTGCCGGCGCGGATCTTGCCGGTGCCCGAGCGCGAGGTCATCACCAGGTCGGAGCGACCGTCACCGGTGAGGTCGCCGGAGACCAGCACCTGCCTCTTGGCCTTCCAGCCGCGGGACCCGACCACGACCGGCTTGCCGAACGCCGAGAGGCCGCCGGTGGTGACCACGAAGCCGCGCTTGTCGCTGCCGCGCCGCACCACCAGGTCGGGGTAGGGCGTGCCGGCGAGGTTGGACTTCAGCGTGCCCGACGACCAGGTCGCGGGCGGCGTCGGCGTCGTCTGGGCGCCGGCGGCCAGCTGGCGGATCCGCGGCAGCTGGGCGTAGAGGTACCGGCCCGGGCACGCGGTGCTGCCGGCGTCGCGGTGGCCGTTGACGGCCGGGAAGACCTTCCTGCCGACCTGCTGCGACGTGGAGGCCGGGTTGACCCCGTGGAGCCCGAGCTTCCACGCGAACAGGGCGCCGTACGCCCTCAGCATCTCCTCGCTGGGCTGCACGGTCTCGAAGTTGCCGATCGCCGACATCGCGAAGGAGTAGTCGTTGTAGCCCAGGGTGTGGGCGCCGACGACGGGCTTGTCGACGCCGCCGTACCGGCCCTCCCAGATGCGGCCGAACCGGTCGACGAGGTAGTTGTAGCCGACGTCGCTCCAGCCGCGGGACTGCGTGTGGTAGGCGTAGATGCCCCGGAGGATGGCGGGCACCTGGTCGGCGGTGTAGTCGTTGGCGTTGACGGTGTGGTGGACGAAGCCCGCGCTGACCGTGCCGTAGCGCAGCGACCCGCCGTCGCGCATCCGCTCGTCGGCACCCCACTGGGCGCGCGAGTAGATCGTCGGCATCGGGGCCTTCGTGGCGGCCGCGGCGAGCGCCATGGCGTCCTGGTCGCCGGAAGCCGGAGCCCCCGCGCGGTGACCGCCTGCCAGGGCGGGCCCCTCCTCGATGGTGCCGCTCGGCCTGCCCGGGTCGATCACCGAGAGCTCGAGGTCCTCGGGCAGCGGCGCGGCACCGGGATCGGTGACCGCCCTGACCTGCACCTCGTCCACGTCACCGACGAGCAGGGCGTCGGTGCCGGGACGCGCGCCGCGGCCCTCGCGGCTGGTCGGGTCGGGGTCGTGCTCGTCGTGGTACGGCACCTCCGCCCAGGCCGACCAGTCGCCGTCGGTGCGGGTGCGCACCGTCACCGCGATCGCGTCGTCGGGCACGTCCTCGCCCTGCCTCCAGGTGACGCCGACGGCGCCGTAGCCCACGACGGGCGCCGGTCGGCTGACCACCTCGTGCGGCTCTGCCACCTGCTTCTGCGGGCCGGGCCGGTCGCCCTGGTCGTCCTCGAGGGCCGGCGACAGCGCGTAGTCGGTGACCTCGGGCTCCACCGCCGTCGTCGGCACGGTGGCGCGCGAGGCGGAGAGGTAGGCCCCGGCGCCGGGCGCCTCGGGACGCTGGCCGACCACGTCCAGCGAGACGATGCTGGCTGCCGGGGTGAGCACCGCGAGCACCACGCCGAGCGCCAGCAGCTGCTGGCAGGCGGTGACGAAGCGGATCTGGGAAAGACGCATCAGGGCTACTCCAGTGAAGGGGAAGATTCACACGGGATAGCAAGTTTCACACCAGTCACACCGGTTCGACCAAGAAAAGTGAGTAACTACAGCGCTGTAATTTCCAGTCGACACGCCGGGCGCATCGTGATTTGTCAAGTCGCCGGTGTATCGCGCCGGTCAGATGTCGGCGCCCAGCACCTCGTCGTCGTTCTCCTCGTCGCCGTCGTCGCCGTCGTACTCGAGCAGGTCGATGCCCTCCTGCACGTCGCCGTCGAAGACCAGGCGGCCCTTCTCCAGGACCAGGACGCGGTCGCACATCTTCTTCACCGACCCGGCGGCGTGGCTGACGTAGAAGAGGGTGACGCCGCTGCGGCGCACCTCCTCCATCTTGGCCAGGCACTTCTTCTTGAACGGCTTGTCCCCCACCGCCAGCACCTCGTCGGCGATGAAGACGTCGCAGTCGACGTGCACGGCCACCGCGAAGCCGAGGCGGGAGTACATGCCGGAGGAGTAGACCCCGACCGGGGTGTCCAGGAAGCGGCCGACGTCGGCGAACTCGACGATCTCCTCGAAGCGGGCGTCGGTCTGCTGGCGGCTCATGCCGAGGATGGCGGCGTTCATGTAGATGTTCTCGCGACCGGTCAGCTGGTTGTGGAAGCCGGCACCGGTGGCGATGAGCCCGGAGATCCGGCCGCGGGTGCGGACGCTGCCCCGGTCGGGGACCATGCTGCCGTTGACCATCCGCAGGAGCGTGGACTTGCCGGAGCCGTTGAGGCCCATCAGGCCGATCGACTCACCCTGCTGGACGGCGAAGGAGACGTCGTCGACGGCCAGGAAGCGATCGCTGATCTTCTGCTTGCGCGACTTGGCCACGGCCATCTGCTTGAGGGTGCGGTGGTACTGGAGGCGGAACTCCTTGGACACGTGGTCGACGACGATCGACTCCAGCCCGGTGCGGGTGGCGGTGGCGACGCTCACCCGATCGCCTCGGGCAGCCGGCGCTCGAGCCGGGAGAAGGCCCACTGCGAGAAGACCAGGAAGACGGTGCAGCAGGCGAGCACGATCCAGCCGCGCTGGAAGAGGTCGGCGGGGAACGCCGACTCCACGTAGGCCGGCTGGTCGTCGCCGGTCGTGTTGACCCAGAACCCCCGCTGCATGAGCAGCACCGCCTCCACGACGGGGTTGGCCATGTAGACGGTGTGCCAGATGCCGGTGCCGAAGCGCTCGGTGATGAGCTCGTAGGGGTACATCATCGGCACGCTGAACGGCACCACCTGGGTGATGTTCTGCACCAGGCGGCCGAAGTCGCGGAACAGGACGTTGAGCGCCGAGAAGAGCAGGGCCATCGCCGTGGCCAGGACGAGGATGATCACGAAACCCAGCAGCGCGGCGCCGAAGCCGACCAGGTCGGGGTCCCACCCGGTGACGAGGCAGGCGCCGATGAGGATCACCAGCTGCGGGCCGGTGTGGTAGAGCGAGACGAGCATGGAGGCGACCGGGAACATCTCCTTGGGCATCGCCATCTTCTGCACGAGGCCCTTGTTGCCGATGATCGAGCGCATCCCCGCGGAGTAGCTCTCGGTCAGGAAGTGCACGATGACCATGCCGGCGAACAGGTGGATGGCGAAGTTCTCGACGGTGGCGCCCCGCCCGGCGATGATGCCGAAGACGAAGTAGAACGTCAGGAAGCGCACCAGCGGGTTGATGTAGGACCACAGCAGCCCGAAGCGCGAGCCGAGGTAGCGCGCCTTGATCTCGCGGCGCACCAGCAGGCTCAGCAGGTAGCGCCGCCGGAGCACCTCGAGCAGGCCGGTGCTGCCGGCGGGGTCGATCAGCGGGACGTGCGCGAGGCCGTGGCGTTCCGCGACGTCGCCCGGGCCGCCCCGGTGGCGACCACCGGTCCTGCCGTCGACGACGTCAGTCATCGCCCACCTCGGGGTCGCGGGTCCACGGCTCGAAGGTCTTGTCCCACGCCTCCGGCGAGGTGACGTCGGTGAGGGCGGCGCGGTACTGCCGGGCGAGCCGCGGCCACTCGGCATGGAAGCGCCGGTGGATGCCGACGGTGCGCCGGAGCAGGTCGCGGTACCTCTGGGGGTCCCGGCGGTAGAGCGCGACGGACGCGCCGTCGTTCATCGACACCACGGCGGAGTCGTACTTGACGAGGTTGAACCAGGCGGAGTCCATCGACGCGAGCTCCGCCTCGGGGTAGTCGCGCGACATGGGCCGCAGCGGCCGCAGCTGGCGGATCGGCGCCAGGCCGGCGGCGATCAGCGTGCTGAGCCGGCCCGGGATCTCGATGTCGGCCTTGCCCTTCTTCGGGGGCTTCTTGCGACGCACCGGGGGCAGCTCGTCACGGTCGATGTGCAGCTGGGCGTCGGTGAACTGCTTGCGGAAGGCGTTGACCTCCGGCAGCTTCGTGGCCAGCACCTCGTGCAGCGCGTGCGGGCCGTCCAGCACGTCCACCATGGCGCGGTGGCGCAGCTCGGCGGTGGAGTACTGCAACGAGGCCAGGTGCTTGACCTGGTGGTTGAACGACTCGCGCACGATCCGGCCGCCGCGCTCGTAGGGCGAGTGCAGCAGCGCCGCGATGAGCCGGTTGCGGTGGTGGAAGTAGGACTGCCAGTCGACGCCGTCGTTCTTGTCCGTCCACGGGATGTGCCACACCGCGGCGCCCGGGAAGCTGACCGTCGGGAAGCCCGCCCGTTGGGCGCGCAGGCCGTACTCGGAGTCGTCCCACTTGATGAAGAGGGGCAGCGAGAGGCCGATCTCCTCGATCACGACCCGCGGGATGAGGCACATGAACCAGCCGTTGAAGTCGACGTCGGCGCGCTTGTGCAGCCAGCGGGAGGACCGCAGGTTGCGGGAGGCGAAGTCCCACTGCGAGTAGCCGTCGAGCCGGGTCTGCCACCAGAACCGCCACGGCTGCACGACCTCGCCGAACGAGTGCAGCTGGGTGCGGTTGTAGAGGTTGAACATGTGGCCGCCGACGATGGTCGGCCGCTTGGCGAGGTCGCCGAAGGTCACCGCGCGGATGACGCCCTCGGGCTCGCACACGACGTCGTCGTCCATCATCAGGGCGTAGGTCGCGGTGCCCTTGCGGAGGCTCTCGAGCTGGCCGCGGGCGTAGCCGCCGGAGCCGCCGAGGTTTCCCTGCACGATGACGCGCAGCCGCTCCCCCAGCGCCTTCTCGGCCGCCGGGAAGAACTCGGAGTCGGCCACCACGTCGCTGCCCTGCTCCATCACCATCACGGTGTCGAGGTGCGGCGCGAGCACCTCGTCCTCGCCGAGCTGGGCGAGCAGCCGGGCGCAGAAGTCGGGCCGGTTCATGGTGGTGATGCAGATGTCGGCCGTGCCGTGCTCGGCCCGGTCGTCCGGGACCCCGGCCACCCACTCCCCGCTCTCGACGGTGCAGCCGTCGTCGCCGGCGACGACGTCGTACCAGTACCAGCCGCCGTCGACGAACGGCTTGAGCGAGAGGTCGAAGGAGAAGGTGCCGGACTCCCCCTCCACGACGCCGCCGTCGACGCGCTGGGCGTGGCCGCGCGCCATCGACTTGTAGACGGTCACGACCGAGCCGGGGCCGGTGAGCCGCACGGTGAGGGTGACGTCGGTGACCACCGTGTGACGCCGCCAGTACGACGCGGGGAAGGCGTTGAAGTAGGTGCCGAACGACAGCTGCTGGAGCGGCTCGAGCCGCACGGAGGTGCGCGACCGGATCTGGTCGGGGTGCAGCTTGCGCCCGGTGCTGGTGGACTGCCGGATGGCGGCGTTGTTGAGGTCCTTGGCCGCCTTGTTGCCGCCCACGGCGTACCGGTCGGCGTCGAGCGTGGCCTCCTCCAGGTCGACGTAGAGGGGGAAGACGTCGGTGTCCCTGTCGACCGGCATGATCTGCCGCATCAGGAGCCGTGTGGTGGTCATCCGTCGACCCCTCCGCTGGTGAGCTCGGCGCCGTCGGCGAAGTGCGGCCGCAGCTTGTTCTCGAACATCGACAGCCCCGACCCGATGGCCATGTGCATGTCGAGGTACTTGTAGGTGCCCAGGCGGCCGCCGAAGAGCACCATGGGCTCCTTCTTGGCGAGCTCGCGGTACTTCAGGAGCTTCTCGCGGTCGGCGGCGGTGTTGACCGGGTAGTACGGCTCGTCGCCCTCCTCGGCGAAGCGGGAGTACTCGTGCACGACGATCGACTTGCCCGGCAGGTAGGTGCGCTCGGGGTGGAGGTGCTTGAACTCCAGCACGCGCGTCCAGGGGACGTCCTGGTCGTTGGCGTTGACCACGCCGGTGCCCTGGTAGTCGTCGACGTCGAGGGTCTCGCGCTCCAGGTCGATGGTGCGCCACGACAGGCGCCCCTCGGAGCTGCCGAAGTACTCGTCGACGGGGCCGGTGTAGACGATCGGGACCGTGCCCTTGTAGTCGTCGGCGACGTCGAAGAAGTCGGTCTCGAGCCGCACCTCGATGTTCGGGTGGTCGGCCATCCGCGTCAGCCAGGCGGTGTAGCCGTCGACCGGGAGGCCCTCGTAGGTGTCGTTGAAGTAGCGGTTGTCGAAGGTGTAGCGGACCGGGAGACGCGTGATGATGTCCGCGCCCAGCTCCTTGGGGTCGGTCTGCCACTGCTTGGCGGTGTAGCCCTTGACGAACGCCTCGTAGAGCGGCCGGCCGATCAGGGAGATCGCCTTCTCCTCGAGGTTCTGGGCGTCCTCGGTGGCGATCTCGCTGGCCTGCTCGGCGATCAGCGCGCGTGCCTCGTCGGGGGTGTGCGCCTTGCCGAAGAACTGGTTGATGAGCCCCAGGTTCATCGGGAACGAGTAGACCTGCCCCTGGTACTTGGCGAAGACCCGGTGCTGGTAGCCGGTGAAGGAGGTGAACCGGTTGACGTACTCCCAGACCCGCTTGTTGGAGGTGTGGAACAGGTGCGTGCCGTACTGGTGCACCTCGATCCCGGTCTCCTCGTCGATCACGCTGTAGGCGTTGCCACCCAGGTGGTCGCGACGCTCCAGCACCAGGACCTTCAGCCCGAGCTCCTCGGCGCACCGCTCGGCGACGGTCAGTCCGAAGAAGCCTGAGCCGACGACCACGAGGTCGGGCGGACCGGTCCGGTCCGGTCGGGGCTGGCGGGATGGGGCGGGCTCGGACGACGGGGTCGTGGCGTCGGGCGATGACAAGGCAGCGGCTCTCCTGGGTCTGGGGCGCCCTCCAGTCTACGGTCCGGGGGACCCTGCTCCGACTCGGCACGGGCCTCCGCGCGCGTCGCGAACGTCACTCCGCGGCGCTCACCGCGAGCCGGCCGCGTCCGCGGCGACGCGGAACCCGACGTTGGACGCCGCCGACTCCGGGGTGTTGGCCGACCGGGCGGCCACCCGGTAGCGGTGGCAGTAGGAGTCGTGGCACAGGTAGGACCCACCGCGCATCACCCGGTGGGTGCCCTCCTCCGCTCCCGAGGGGGCCTGCACGGGTGAGCGGGCGTACCAGTCGGCGGCGAACCAGTCGGAGCACCACTCCCAGACGTTCCCGGAGGTCTGCCACAGGCCCAGGCCGTTGGGCGCGAACGTCTTCACCGGCGCCGTGGTGAGGAAGCCGTCGTCCACGGTGTTGGCCGTCGGGAAGGTGCCCTGCCAGATGTTGCAGCGCCAGCGTCCCTCGGGCGCGAGGTCGTCGCCCCAGGGGAAGCGGGCGCCCTCGAGCCCGCCCCGCGCGGCCCGCTCCCACTCGGCCTCGGTGGGCAGCCGGCCGCCCACCCACGCGGCGTACGCCTCGGCGTCGCGGTGCGAGACGTGCACGACCGGGTGCTGGGGCCGCGACGACGCGTCGGAGCCCGGCCCCTCGGGGTGCCGCCAGTCGGCCCCGCGCACCGCCAGCCACCACGGCGTGCCCGCGGCCCGGCCGACCACGTCGGCGGGGTCGCCGCCGAAGGCGAGGTGGAAGACCGCGGAGACGCCGAGGTCCTCGGCGTCGGTGACATGTCGGGTCGCCTTCGCGAACGTCGCGAACTGCGCGTTGGTCACCGCGGTCGCCCCGATGCGGTACGCCGGCAGCTCGACGTCGTGCACCGGCAGCTCGCCGTCGCCGGGGTACCCCTCGTCGAAGGCGTCGCCCATGGCGAACCGCCCCGCCGGGACGTCCACGACGCCCCGCAGCGAGCCTGCGCCGGCGGTGGGCCGGGCGCGCGCGGGGGCCGGCCCACCGGTGCGCGGCGGTGCGCAGCAGGCCGGCTGCTGGGCCGTCACGGCGCCACCGTCCGCATCCCGCGGGCCGACCGCAGCGCCCGCACCACGTTGGCCACCTCGCCGCGGCCGCCGCGCAGCGGGCTCAGCGCGACGACGCCCAGGGCGATCAGGTAGGGCTTGAGGCGGACGGGCAGGTTCTCGCCGTGGCGGAAGTGGACGACGAAGAGGTTGCGGTACATGTAGAACCCCTTCCATCCCGAGAGGTCGTGCTGCTGGTCGAAGTCGAGCTGGCGCACCAGGACCGCGTCGCGCACCGCCACGATGGGGAAGCCGGCCCGCCGGGCGCGCACCGCGTAGTCGACGTCGTCGTAGAAGATGAAGAACGAGGGGTCCGGCAGTCCGATCGCGTCGACCACCTCGCGGGCGACCATGAACCCCTCGAAGGCGACGTTCTCGACCGGCACCTCGGGGGGCATGTCGGCGCGGCGGCTCCACGTCGAGTCGATGCTCGCCGTCTTCGGCCGGATCGCCAGCGGGTTGCGCAGGTCGAAGTGCACCGCCGCCTTCTCGACCAGCGCTCCGGAGAGGTCCTCGCGGACCGCCACCAGGCAGCGGCCCGGGTGGGCCACCAGCGTGGCCAGGCAGTCGGGCGCGGGCACGACGTCGTCGTCCATGAGCCAGATGCGGTCGAAGCCCGCGGCGTGGGCCTGCTGGACGCCGAGGTGGAAGCCACCGGCGCCGCCGAGGTTCTCGGGCGTGTGCGTGACCCGCAGCGGCAGGTCGGTGCGAGCCGCCAGCACGACCGCGGTGTGGTCGGTGCTGGCGTTGTCGACCACGAAGACGGCGTCGGGGGCGGTCGTCTGGGCCGCGAGCCCGTCGAGCATGCCGACCAGCAGGTCGGCACGGTTGTACGTCACGACCACCACGGCCACGGTGGTCACCGCAGGAACCTCTCGTGACCGGTGAAGTCGCTGCGCAGGCCGGCGCGCATGGCGCTGACGCTCAGCCGGAGGCGGGCCAGGCTCGGACGGGTGAAGGTGTAGAACCAGAAGGTCTTCAGCACGAACGCCGTCGCGTGCAGCCCGCCGCGGTAGTCGCGCAGGTTGACCACGTTGTTGCGGGCCATGCAGTAGTGCTTGAGGTCGCTCGGGCTGTGGTTGAACGTCGTGCGGCCGAACATCATGGGCGTGCCGAGGTCGTCGGTGGCCGGATGGAGGAAGTGGGCGTCGACGACGGTGGCGCAGCGGGCGCCGGCCTCACGGGCACGCCAGAGGTACTCCACGTCGTCGCCCCAGATGAAGAACTCCTCGCGCGGCAGCCCGATCCGGTCGACCAGCGCGGCGGTCACGAGCACGCCGTTGAAGGGGATGACCACGTCTCGGATGAGGCCCTCGTGCGCCGCCTCCTCGACCGAGGCCATGTCGTGCACGACCCTGCTGCCGCCGGGCAGCCGGATCGGGAAGCACAGCCGGGTCGGGTCGTGCTCGGCGAGCACCGCCGGCCCCCAGAAGTCGAGGTCGCCGTCGTGGCGGAGCAGCCTCTCGAGGGAGTCGGCGTCGGGGACGCCGTCGTCGTCCATCAGCCAGACCAGGTCGGCGTCCAGGTCGATGGCCCAGGCCAGGCCGTCGTGGAAGCCGCCCGCGCCCCCGCGGTTGGTGGGCAGCGACCGAGCCAGCAGCCCGGGGGTCGCGCCCGTCGCCGCCCGGCTGGCCAGCCACTCCCCCGTGCCGTCGGTGGAGGCGTTGTCGAGCACGAGGACGTGCGCCAGTCCCTCCACCTCGGCCAGCCTGGCGAGCAGCCGCTGCAGCAGCCCGAGCCGGTTGAACGTCACGACCACGGCGACGATGCGGCGCTCGCGTGCGTTGCTCGACCACTGCGTCACGGCGTACACCCTAGGGGCCAGGACCGGCCTGGGCCGCTGCCACCCTCCGGGGCGCTGCGGGCGGGCGCCGGGGTGCCGCATGGTGGACGTGCGGGGACCGGCGGCAAGCCGGGAAGCCGGGAAGCCGGGAAGCCGGGAAGCCGGGAAGCCGAGGCCACCGGACCACCCGGCCGCCGCGCCACCGCGCCAATGCGGCACGCGCCCGAGGTCGCCGGCTGCAGCGCCGGTGAGCCGCATGGTGGGACGAATGGGCGCTGGCGAGCCGCTGGTCGAGGCGTGCGGAGCGCCGGCGACGCCCTCACGACCGCAGCGCGACCCATCCCTATCAGTCGTCCACAGGCCCTCGTCACGCACCTCAAAATGTCGGTGGTCGGTGGTTGAGTTCTCCTATGGCCACCACGACGAGCGAGCTCCCGGACACCGCGGCTGCGGTGCTCGGCTACGCCCGCTCACGCCGTGCCGCTGCCGATCGCGCGGAGGCGGACCTGCTGGTCGCGGCGTGCCAGTGGGCCGACCTCCACCCCGCCACCGAGGACTCCGCCGCGACCTTCACCATGCCCGGTGGTGGTGAGCACGAGGAGCCCGTCGCCGGTGACGGTGCGCCGTTGGTGGCGGAGTTCTGTGTGGCCGAGCTCGGCGCGGCGCTGGGGATGTCGACCGTGGCGGCGAAGCGG
>NZ_CADCUP010000228.1 GCF_902805925.1 uncultured Nocardioides sp. | reverse complement strand
GCCTGGTCGTCGGGAGCGCCGACGAGGGCGCGCACGACGGCCTCGCGGGCGCCATACCCGAACATGTCGGAGGCGTCGTCGCGCACCAGTGCCCGGGCCCCGGGACCGTGCTCGCCGGCGGGCAGGACCAGGTCGGGCCGCCCGCGCAGCACGGCCACCGGACGACCGTGCAGCTTGCCCTGCACCAGCTCGGCCGCGCCCGCGAGCTCGTCGGCGACGGCCGGCCGCGTGACGGCCAGCTCGTTGCCGTGGGCGTCGACGCGGCCCACGAAGTCCTCCAGGGGCGTCAGCCCCGCCGCCCCGATGGCCATGTCGGTCTGGCCCTCGCGCCAGGCGCGCCCGGCGGTGTCGGTCACGACGACGGCCACGTTCGCGCCGGTCAGCCGGTGCAGCCGCTCGCGCAGGCGTCGTGCGGAGTCGTCGGGGTCCTGCGGCAGGAGCACGACACTGCCGGAGGCGACGTTCGAGGCGTCGATGCCCGCGGCCGCCATCGTGAGCCCGTGGTGGGTGCGCACGATGAGGACCGGTCCGCGGCGGGCGACCACGCGTGCGGTCTCGCCCGCCACGGCGTCGTCGCGGTGGCCGCGACGCACGCGCCCCTCGGCCTTCGCCACGACCTTGCTCGTCACCGCCACCACGTCGCCGTCGCGCAGCGCGGCGTGCCGGGCGACCAGGCCGGCGAGGTCGTCGCCGGCCGCCACCTCGGGCAGGCCGTCGGGGGCGAAGGCCTCCAGCCGGGAGCCGGTCACGAGACGAGCTCGACGGCGGCGGCGGCCATCGCGGCGGTGGCCTCGGGGGAGGTCATCATCAACGGCACGGCGGCGGCCCGGATGCCGGCGGCGGCCAGCGCGGGCAGGTGGTGGGCGTCGCGTCGGTCGACCAGCCAGCCGTCGAGCAGCCCCCCCTCGCCGCGGGCGCCGTAGTGCAGCCCGACGCCGCCCGCGGACACCTCGACCCCGATGGCGTCGAGCAGCTGGTGGGCCATGCCGCGCACGTGGGTGCCGCCGACGATGGGGGAGAGGCCGACGACCGGGGCGCCGGTGGCCAGGACGGCGTCACGGATGCCGGGCACGCCCAGGATCGTGCCGACCGAGACCACCGGGTTCGACGGCGGCAGCACCACCAGGTCGGCCCCGCCGATCGCCTCGAGCACCCCGGGCGCGGGCGAGGACCCCTCCAGGCCGACGACGACCACGGCCTCGGCCGGCACCATGGCCCGCATCCGGACCCAGTACTCCTGGAAGTGCACGACGCGGCGCCCGCTGGGGCTCTGGTCGTCGGCCACGGCGATGTGGGTCTCCACCCGGTCGTCGGTCATCGGCAGCAGGCGGACCCCCGGCTGCCAGCGGCGGCACAGCGCCTCGGTGACCTGTGAGAGCGGGTAGCCCGCCTCCATCATCTGCGTGCGCACCAGGTGGGTGGCCACGTCCCGGTCGCCGAGGCCGAACCACGTGCCCTCCACGCCGTACGCGCTCAGCTCCTCCTTGATGCTCCACGTCTCATCGCGCCGGCCCCACCCGCGCTCGGTGTCGAGCCCGTCGCCGAGGGTGTACATCACCGTGTCCAGGTCGGGGCAGACCTTGAGACCGTGGATCCACAGGTCGTCCGCGGTGTTCGACACCACGGTCACCTCGACCTCGCCGGAGGAGTCGGCGCCGGGCAGGAGGCCGGTGCGCAGGGCGTGCCGCAGACCGCGGAGGAAGGTCGCTCCGCCGTAGCCCCCGGAGAGCACGGTGATCTTCTGCATGGGCACACTGTGCCCGGGACCCAGGTGGCCGGTCCGTCCGGGTCAGGAACGTATAGCAGATCCGGGCTTGACTTCAGGGGTACGACAGGCATGTAATTCCCACAGTGTTCTTTCCACTGGGGCTGGCACTGCCAGGAGGCCCGCATGGTCCGCCTGGGACACGTAGGGTCGAGAGGGCGAAGGCCGATGCGAGAACTGTTTCTCCTTGATTCCGACGCCGAAGAGATGGGTTGGCAGGACCGCGCGCTGTGCGCGCAGACCGATCCTGAGGCGTTCTTTCCCGAGAAGGGCGGGTCGACCCGTGAGGCCAAGAAGGTCTGCCTCACGTGCGACGTCCGCGACGACTGTCTCGAGTACGCACTGATGAACGACGAGCGCTTCGGCATCTGGGGTGGGCTCTCCGAGCGGGAGCGCCGCAAGCTGAAGAAGCGCGCGGTCTGACCGCGACGCCCGTCGCGAACGGGTCGATCCGCCCTCTTCCCGGCTGATTCGGCCCCCACCGTGGCGGTCGTTACGCTGCCTCGGTGATCGTCACCGCCGTCCTCGTCAGCCATGACGGGGCCCGCTGGCTGCCGACGGTCCTCGACGGTCTCGGCGCCCAGGAGCACCCGGTCGACCGGGTGGTGGCGATCGACACCGGCAGCAAGGACGACAGCGCGAGCCTGCTGGTAGCGGCCCTCGGCGAGGACGCCGTGCACGTCGTGTCCGGCGCCACCACCTGGCCCGAGGCCGTCGACCTCGCCCTCGAGAGGGCGCCCGCCGCCGGCGACGACGAGCTCGTCTGGCTGCTGCACGACGACGCCAACCCGGCCCCCGGTGCCCTCGCCGCGCTGGTGGAGGTGGCCCGGGCCCGGCCCGACGCGGCCGTCCTCGGCCCGAAGCTGCGCGAGTGGCCCAGCCTGCGACGGCTGCTCGAGCTGGGCGTCACCATCTCCGGCACCGGCCGCCGGGAGACCGGCCTGGAGCGGGGTGAGTACGACCAGGGCCAGCACGACGAGGTGCGTGACGTGCTCTCGGTCAACACCGCCGGCATGCTCGTACGCCGTCGCGCGCTGGTGGACCTCGGCGGCTTCGACGCCGACCTGCCGATCTTCGGCAACGACATCGACTTCGGGTGGCGCGCCGCCCACGCCGGGCACGCCACGGTCGTGGTGCCGCAGGCGGTGGTCTTCCATGCCGAGGCCGCGCACCGCGGCGTGCGCCGGACCGCGCTGACCGGTCGGCACACCCACTACCAGGAGCGCCGCGCGGCGCTCTTCACCCTGCTCGCCAACGCGCCCTCCCGGCGGCTGCCCTGGCAGGTGGTCCGGCTGTTCTCCGGCACCCTGCTGCGCGTGCTCGGCTTCCTCGCCGTCCGCTCGGTCGGCGAGGCGCTCGACGAGCTCGCGGCCCTGGTGTCGGTCTACTCCCGGCCCCGCCACCTGCTCGCGGCGCGTCGGGCGCGTGCCGGGCGACGTCCCTCCGAGCCGGTAGACGTGCGTCCGTTGCTGGCGCCGGCCTGGGTGCCCTACCGTCACGGCCTCGACCTCCTCGGCGACGTGGCGAGCGCCCTGACCAACCAGGCGCAGGACGTCGCGGAGCGCCGTCGCGCGGTGCGGCTGGCCGCCGCCGGACCCGGCGTGCCGGCGGCCGGCGCACGCAGCGGCACCCGGCCGGGGGCGGACCGGCACGGCACCGCCGACGACGAGGACGACGAGCTGCTCGCCGACACCGGCTTCGTGGCCCGCTTCCTCACCGACCCGATCGCG
>NZ_CADCUP010000227.1 GCF_902805925.1 uncultured Nocardioides sp. | reverse complement strand
TCCCAACCCCCACCCTCACCCCCGGTCCAGCGGCACGGCCTCCGGCGTGTGCAGGCGCACCATGAACCGGCCGGCGTGGGCGGGGGCGGTGTCGCGAGTGGCCAGGCTGACCGCCACCATCGTGGTGACGGCGGCGGGGACGCTCCAGGCGGCCGGCTGCCCGAGGAGTACGGCGACCCAGCCGGTCGTCCCGGTGCTGCCGAGCGTCCACAGCACCCCGAGGCCGGAGGCCAGGCCCCCGACCACCAGGCCGGCGATCGCCCCGCGCGGGGTCAGCCCGCGCCACCAGATGCCGAGCACGAGCAGCGGGCAGAACGTGGAGGCCGACACCGCGAAGGCGAGCCCGACGGCGCGGGCCACCCCCACGCCAGGAGCGGCGAGGGCGAGCGCGCACGGCACCGCCACCGCGATCACCGCGCCCAGCCGGAAGGCGGTCACGCCGTCGAGCCGGCGGTCGCCGAAGCGCCGGCCGGTGACGTCCTGGCCGAGCACGCCGGCCACCGCGATGGCCAGCCCGGAGGAGGTGGAGAGGAACGCCGCGAAGGCGCCACCGGTGACCAGCCCGGTGAGGAGGTCGCCCCCGAGGCCGGGCACCATCAGCCGCGGCAGCTCCAGCACCAGCGCGTCGGAGCGGCCGGAGGCGGCGATGTCGGGGGCGTAGACGCGGCCCAGGGCGCCGTACACGGGCGGGAGCAGGTAGAAGACGCCGAGCAGCACCAGCACCGCGAGCGTGGTGCGGCGGGCGGCCCGGCCGTCGGGGTTGGTGTAGAAGCGCACGACCACGTGCGGCAGCCCCATGGTGCCCAGGAAGGTGGCGATGATCAGCGAGTAGGTGACGTAGAGACCCTCGGCGCCGCCGTCGCCGAGCGGCAGCGACCAGACGTCCGGCCCGCCCGGCGCTCCGTCGTGCCGCGGCCGCGGTGCGCCGTCGCCGAGCCAGATCGTCAGCAGCACGAACGCCGGGACGAGGAGCGCGGTGAGCTTGAGCCAGTACTGGAAGGCCTGCACGAAGGTGATGCTGCGCATGCCGCCCGAGGTCACGTTCGCGACGACGACGAGCCCGACGATCACCGGGCCGAGCCAGGTCGGGGCGCCGGTCGCGGCGCTCAGGGTGAGGCCCGCGCCCTGGAACTGCGGCATCAGGTAGAGCCACCCGATCGCCACCACGAGCAGGGAGCAGGTCGCCCGCACGGCCGTCGAGCCGAGCCGCGCCTCGGCGAAGTCGGGCAGCGTGTAGGCGCCCGAGCGGCGCAGCGGTGCGGCGACGAGCACGAGCAGCACCAGGTAGCCGGCGGTCCAGCCGACGGGGTACCACAGCATGTCGGCGCCGAAGACCAGCACGAGGCCGGCGACGCCGAGGAAGGACGCCGCGGAGAGGTACTCACCGCCGATCGCCGAGGCGTTGAGCCCGGGCCGCACGGTGCGCGAGGCGACCAGGAAGTCGCTGGTCGTGCGGGAGAACCGCAGGCCCCACGTGCCGATCGCCAGGGTCGCGATCGTGACGACGGTGACCGCGATGATGCCCGGCAGCGCGTTCACCTCTCGACCTCCTCCACCAGGGCGGCGAAGTCGCGCTCGTTGGCCTCCGCGGCGCGCACGTAGCGCCACCCGAGCACCACGAGCCACGGGTAGACGAGGAAGCCGATGAGCAGCCACGACAGCGGGACGCCCCCCAGGCGCACGGCGGCCAGGTCGGGGAAGACGTGGAAGGCCAGCGGGAGGATGCCCACCGTGGCGGTGAGCAGCACCAGGATCCGCACCGCCAGCCAGCCCTGCTCGCGCAGCAGCGACCCCATGTAGATCGCGCCCACCGGCGTGCCGGCGTCGATCTCGCCGGTGCCGGCGCGCCGCGGCGTCGTCGGGCGTCGCGGTGGTCCGGTGACGCGGACCCGCTCTGGCGGCGTGTCGCTCACGGCGTACGCCGGGTGAGGAGCTCGCGGAGCTCACGGGTGTGCCGGCGGCTGACGACGAGCTCGCGCGCGCCGGCCCCCTCGCCGACCACGACGCTGGCGCGGCCCTGCTCCATGCGCAGCTCGCGCACGTGCGCGAGAGCGACGAGCAGCGAGCGGTGGATGCGCACGAAGCCCGCCGGACCCCACTCGCGCTCCAGGGTGGTCAACGGGGTGCGGACCAGGTGCGAGCCCTCGGCGGTGTGCAGGCGTGCGTAGTCGCCCTGCGCCTCGACGTGGGTGATGTCGGCGCGCTCGAGGAACCGGGTCACCCCGCCGCGCTCGACCGGGATGGAGGTCTCGTCGGTGCTCCTCGGCGCCCGTCCACCGCCGACGACGCGGCGCACGGCCTCCGCGAGCCGCTCCTCGCGCACCGGCTTGAGGACGTAGTCGACGGCGCCGAGCTCGAAGGCGTCGACCGCGTGCCCGTCGTGGGCGGTGACGAAGACGACGGGCAGCGGTTCACGGAAGCGGGAGAGCACCTGGGCGAGGTCGAGGCCGTTGAGCCC
This sequence comes from uncultured Nocardioides sp., assembly GCF_902805925.1. Lineage (GTDB taxonomy): Bacteria > Actinomycetota > Actinomycetes > Propionibacteriales > Nocardioidaceae > Nocardioides. The sequence goes on along the minus strand of NZ_CADCUP010000227.1, from coordinate 1,041 downwards.
TGGCATGGAGATGTCGAGGAAGACGGCGTCGACCTGGGTCTCGCGCAGCACGCGCAGCGCCTCGGTGGCGGAGTCGCAGGTCAGCACGCCGCCGATGCGGGCGTCGCGCCGGAGCAGGAACGACAGCTCGTCGAGCGCGGGCCTCTCGTCGTCGATGACCAGCACGCGCAGCGGGGTCGCGGTGCGGCTCACGCGTGCACCCCCGGGGCGAACTTGGGCACCCGCACGATCACCTTCGTGCCGGCGCCGGGGGCGGTCTCGACCACCAGGCCGTAGTCGTCGCCGAAGGCGTTGCGCAGCCTCGCGTCGACGTTGCCGAGGCCGACCGAGTCGAGCGCGGCGTCGCCGGCCAGCGCGCGGCGTACCTTGTCGGGCTCCTCGCCGACCCCGTTGTCCTCCACCTCGATGAGGCACTCCTGGCCGATGTCGCGGGCCACGATGTTCAGGCGGCCGACCTCGTGCGACCCCTCGAGGCCGTGGCGGACGGCGTTCTCGACCAGCGGCTGCACGCACAGGAACGGCACGGCCACCGGCAGCACCTCGGGGGCGACGCGCAGCGTCACCTGCAGCCGCTCGCCGAAGCGGGCCTGCTCGAGCATCAGGTAGCGCTCGATCGACCGGAGCTCCTCGGCGAGCGTCGTGTAGTCGCCGTGCGAGCGGAAGGAGTAGCGCGTGAAGTCGGCGAACTCCAGCAGCAGCTCGCGCGCCCGGTCGGGGTCGGTGCGCACGAAGCTGGCGATGGCGCCGAGGGAGTTGTAGATGAAGTGCGGGCTGATCTGGGCGCGCAGCGCCCGCACCTCCGCCTCCATCAGCCGGGTGCGGGAGGCGTCGAGCTCGGCGAGCTCCAGCTGCCCCGAGACCCACACCGCCACCTCGTGGGTGGCGCGCAGCAGGCTGCCGGTGGGGTACGGCGCCAGCGCGATCAGGGTGCCCACCACCCGGTCCTCGACGGTGAGCTGGGTCGCCACCGCGTGCCGCACCAGGCACCCCGGCAGCGCACAGCCGAGGTCGGCCACCCGGGCGGTGTCCTGGTCCAGCGCC
>NZ_CADCUP010000226.1 GCF_902805925.1 uncultured Nocardioides sp. | reverse complement strand
GCGGGATCCCGCGGCCTGGCTGTTCTCGCCGGTCGACGGGCCGGTCGACGGGCTGGTCGACGGGCTGGTCGACGCAGCGGGCGTCTCGCTGACGCCGGTGGACGGCTCGTTGGCGGTGTCCGCGTCGTCGGAACAGCCTGCCAGGGCGGTGGCGGCCAGGCACAGGCCCAGCACTCCCATCGTGGTGCGGCGCATCGTCGTACGGCTCCTCGGGTCGGGTGTGGTCCACCACGACGTGGGGGCCCACCTGCTTCACTGCGTGCGTCTGCCAGAATCCCACGAGGCGGAAGACCGGGTCCACGCGGGGCCCACCGGGACGGACAGGGGTGACGATGAGCGAGCGGCTGCGGCCACGCGACCTGGCATTCCTCGCCTCGGAGTCGCCCACGACGCCCATGCACAACGCCACCCTCGAGGTCTTCGACCCGGGCGGGAGCGCGTTCGACTACCAGCGGCTGGTCGAGCTGATCGCCGACCGCATCGCCTTCGTGCCGCGCTACCGCCAGCGGCTCCGGGCCGTGCCGGCCCGGCTGGCCAACCCGGTGTGGGTCGACGACCCCGACTTCGACCTCGCCTACCACGTACGCCGCTCCGCGCTGCCGCGTCCGGGCACCCTGGACCAGCTGCGGGAGCTCACCGCGCGCATCGTCTCCCGGCCGCTGGACCGCACCCGGCCGCTGTGGGAGGTCTACTTCGTCGAGGGCCTCGAGGGCGGCCGGGTCGCCGTGCTGTCGAAGTCCCACCAGGTCCTCGTCGACGGCGTGCGCACCGTCGACCTCGGCCAGGTGCTGCTCGACGACTCCCCGGAGCCCAAGTCCCTGGGCCCCGACGAGTGGCAGGCCGGGTCCCGGCCGACGCCGGCCTCGCTGGTCGCCGACGCGCTCACCGAGTCGGTCCAGGACCCGCTGAGCGTGCTCAACACCGTGCGCAGCAACGTCGGCTCCGCGGTGCGCACGGCCGAGCAGGCGGCCACCGTGGTCAGCACCGTCGCCGGGGCGCTCTCCAACCGGCGCCCCGCGCCGGAGTCGCCGGTCAACGGCGTCCTGTCGCAGCAGCGCCGATTCGTGGCCGTCGACACCGACCTCAAGGCCTACCAGCGCATCCGCCGCGTCCACGGCGGCACCGTCAACGACGTGATCCTCGCCACGGTGACCGGGGCGCTGCGCGGCTGGCTGATGACCCGTGCGGAGTCCCTCGGCGGGGTGCGCCGGCTCAAGGCGATGGTGCCGATGTCGGTGATCGACGACGAGCTCGAGGCCACGTCGCTGGGCACCCAGATCGCCGGCCACGAGGTCACCCTCCCGATCGGCGAGCCCAGCCCCGTGCTGCGCCTGCACCAGGTCAGCTACGCCTTCCACGGGCACGGGGAGACCGGTCGCGCGGTGGGCGCGCAGCGGCTGGCGGGCATCGCGGGCTTCGCGCCCACGACGTTCCACGCGCTGGGCTCGCGGGTGGCCGCCCAGGAGGTGCGCCGTGGCTTCCACCTCGCCGTCACCAACGTGCCGGGGCCGCAGTTCCCGCTGTACGCCGCGGGTGCGCGCATGCTGCAGAGCTACCCCGTCCACCCGCTGCTGCCGGGGCACGCCCTCGCGATCGGCGTGACGTCGTACGACGGCAGGGTGTTCTACGGCATCACCGCCGACCGCGACCTCGTGCCCGACGCCGACGTCCTGGGCCAGTGCGTGCACGAGGCGCTCGACGAGCTCGCCGACTCGGCGAGCCCCCAGCGGCCCCGCGCCCCCCGGGGCCGCAGCACGAGGCCGCCGGCCGGCGGGGGCCCGGAGTGACCCGGACCTACGTCGCCGCCACGCTCGAGCTGCTGCGTGACTGGCACGCCGCCGGTCTGGTGCCCTCCTCGGCCGGGCGGGTGCCCGCCGAGGGCGACGACGAGGAGGCGGAGTACGCCGCGCTGATGACCGCGGCCGACCTCTCGGCCGACCTGCTCGCGGGCTCCGGCCGCCGCTGCGTGGTCGTCGCCGAGACCGGCGACCCGGACGGCGAGCTGCTCTGGCGCCAGGTGGTGGCCGTGCACGTCGACACCGAGGACGACGCCGACCCCGACGACGACCTGGCGTGGTTCGCGGTCCAGGAGGTCCCCCACCTGGTGTGAGCCCCGGGGGCGGGGGTCGGTGACGCTTCATCATGGTATGTGGGCGAACCGGTGCTTCCCATGGCTTGCAGCCCGTGGGAAGGGCCAGTTCAGCGACATACCATGATGAACCAGAAGCGGCGCCCCCGCCCGACGCCGTACGCCGCCCCCGCCGACTCGGCTCCCGGGCCCCACGGTCGCTACCCTCGCTGGCATGGACGCAGTCACCACCCCGCCGGCTCCCACCAACGAGCCGAACCTGACCTACGCACCCGGCACCCCCGAACGGGAGGCCCTGGTCGCGCAGATCGAGACCCTCGAGAGCACCCAGCACACCTTCCACGCCCACATCGGCGGCGAGCAGGTCGACGGCGGCGGCGACGAGATCACCGTCGTGCAGCCGCACGACCACCAGCACGTGCTCGGCACGCTGCGGAACTCCACCGCCAAGGACGCCCAGGCGGCCATCGAGGCCGCCGAGGAGGCGGCGCTGCCCTGGCAGCGGATGCCCTTCGACGAGCGCGCGGCGATCCTGCTCAAGGCCGCCGACCTGCTGGCCGGCCCCTGGCGCCAGCGCCTGAACGCGGCCACGATGCTCGGACAGTCGAAGACGGCCTTCCAGGCCGAGATCGACGCCGCGTGCGAGCTCATCGACTTCTGGCGGTTCAACGTCCACTACGCCCGCGGGATCCTGGAGGGGCAGCCGATCCGCAACAGCCCCGGCGTGTGGAACCGCACCGACCACCGCCCGCTCGAGGGCTTCGTCTACGCGATCACCCCGTTCAACTTCACCGCCATCGCGGGCAACCTGCCGACCGCGCCGGCGCTGATGGGCAACACCGTCATCTGGAAGCCCTCGCCCACCCAGCAGCTGGCCGCGTCGCTGACCATGGAGCTGCTCGAGGAGGCCGGCCTGCCGCCCGGCGTCATCAACATGCTGCCCGGCGACGGCCTCGAGGTCTCGCGCGTCGCCCTGCCGCACCGCGACCTGGCCGGCGTCCACTTCACCGGCTCCACCCCGACCTTCCACACGCTGTGGCGCACGATCGGGGAGAACATCGCCGACTACCGCGGCTACCCCCGCATCGTCGGCGAGACCGGCGGCAAGGACTTCATCGTCGCCCACCCCAGCGCCGACCCCGACGTGCTGCGGGTCGCGATGATCCGCGGCGCGTTCGAGTTCCAGGGCCAGAAGTGCTCCGCCGCCTCGCGTGCCTACGTCGCCCGCTCGGTGTGGGAGCGGATGAAGGACGGGCTCGTCGACGAGGTCGAGAACCTCTCCATGGGCGACGTCACCGACCTCTCCCACTTCATGGGCGCCGTCATCGACGACCGCGCGTTCGCCAAGCACCGCAAGGCGCTCGACCGGGTGCAGGACAACGACCACCTCACCCTGCTCGCCGGCGGGCAGACCGACGACTCGGTCGGCTACTTCGTCCGGCCGACCGTCATCGAGTCCAGCGACCCGACCGACCAGATGTTCTCCGACGAGTACTTCGGCCCGATCCTGGCCGTGCACGTCTACGAGGACGCCGACTTCGAGTCGGTCGTCAAGCAGATGGAGAGCTTCGCGCCCTACGCGCTGACCGGCGCCATCATCGCCCAGGACCGCTCCGCGATCGCCTGGGCCCGCGACGCCATGCGCTTCGCCGCCGGGAACTTCTACATCAACGACAAGCCCACCGGCGCGGTCGTCGGCCAGCAGCCCTTCGGCGGCGGCCGGGCCTCGGGCACCAACGACAAGGCCGGCGCCGCGATCAACCTGCAGCGCTGGACCAGCCCCCGGTCGATCAAGGAGACCCTGGTGCCCCCGACCGACCACCGCTACCCCTACATGGACTGATCGCGGGCCTGCGACGCGACCGACCCCGCCCGGGGCTCCCGGGCGGGGTCGGTGCGCGTGTGGCCGGGGTGTGTGGCCGATGTGCGGGTGGGCGTCAGCGCGTGAGGAACGGGTAGTCGGTGTAGCCCTCGGCCCCGCCGCCGTAGAACGTCTCGGGGTCGGGCTCGTTGAGCTCGGCGCCGCTCGCCCAGCGCGCCGGCAGGTCGGGGTTGGCCAGGAACAGCCGGCCGACGGCCACGGCGTCGGCCAGGTCCTTGTCGAGGACCTCCTGCGCCGACTCGCGGGTCGTCACCTCACCGAAGCCGTCGTTCGCGACGAGCACGCCGCCGAAGGCCAGCCGCAGGTGCTGCACCACCTCCGCGCGGGGCTCGGCCAGCACGCTGAGGTAGGCCAGGCCCAGGGGGGCGATCGCCTCGATCAGGTGCGTGTACGTCGCCTCGACGTCAGCCGGGTCCTCCTCGACCGCGCCCTGGATGTTGTGGGCGGGGGAGATGCGGATGCCGACGCGCTCGGGGCCGATGGCCTCAGCGACCGCCCGGGTCACCTCGATCGCGAAGCGGGCCCGGGCGGCGGGGGAGCCGCCGTACTCGTCGGTGCGCCGGTTGGAGCCGGGCGCGAGGAACTGGTGGACGAGGTAGCCGTTCGCGGCGTGCACCTCGACGCCGTCGACGCCTGCTTCCACGGCGCTGCGCGCGGCGTGCACGAACTCCTGGACGACGTCGGTGATCTCGGAGGCCTCGAGCGCCCGCGGCACGGGGTGGGCCTTCATGCCGTCGGCGGTGAACATCTCACCGGGAGCCGCGATCGGGCTGGGCGCGACGCTCTCGAGGCCGTGCTTGTTGTCCGGGTGCGCCACCCGGCCGGCGTGCATGAGCTGGACGACGATGCGACCGCCCCGCGCGTGCACCGCGTCGGCGACGCGCCGCCAGCCGGCGACCTGGTCGGGGGTGTGGATGCCGGGGGTGTGCAGGTACCCCTGCCCGACGGCGCTGGGCTGGGTGCCCTCGCTGATGATCAGGCCGGCGGAGGCGCGCTGGGCGTAGTACTCCACGGCGAGGTCACCGGGGACGCCACGGTCGTCGGCGCGGTTGCGGGTCAGGGGCGCCATGACCAGGCGGTTGGGCAGCTCCCAGTCCTTGACGGTCAGGGCGTCGAAAAGGTCGGGCATGCGTGGCTCCTCGCGTGGGGTGTGGGCAACACGGGCACAACCGGGGCGGTGGGGCGGCCATTCCGGACACGCGCGAGAATGGGGGGCGATGAACATCACGCCCCTGCACCTGGGGTCCCTGCACCCCTTCGAACAGGCCCTGACGCTGCTGCTGGCGTTCGGTCCCTTCGCGGTGCTCGGGATCGTGGTGTGGGTGCGGCGGCGTCAGGAGAGGTAGCCGCGGCCGGTCGTGTTCTCGACCTTCAGGGCCCGCAGGAGCATGTCGGCGACCAGGCCCTCGAGCTTCCCGCCGACCAGCGGGAGACTCACCTTGATCGTCATGTCGACCACCTGGGTGGTGACCCCGCCGGACTCGGCGAGCCGGATGGTGCCGTCCATCTGACCGGGCTTCCCCGGGACGACCACGGTGAGGCCGGCCCGGTCGGTGCCGGACCAGCGCTCCTCCTGGACGATCTCGATCTGGTTGCCGACGAGCCTGGTGGCGAAGGACGGCAGCCTGTCGGCGGCCTGCACCTGCTCGATCCGCACGCGCTTCCCGGCACCCTCCGGCACGACCGTGACCTCGTGGCGCAGCACGCCGAGGGCCTCGCAGACCTGCTCGCGGAAGCCCCGGTCGCCGAGCATCGCCGACACCTCGGCCAGCGGCGCGTCGTACGTCAGCTCGTGCGTCAGTCGTGTCGTCATGGTCGGCATTCTGTCCCATACCCCCAGGTGGCCACCCGCGTTGTGTGGCCGCGGTCACCCGTCCTAGGGTCGGTGCGTGCCCACCACGCTCGAGGACGACAAGGCCGAACTCATCGCCAGGGCGACGGAGGTCGCGCGGGGCAGCAGGGGCACCGGGGGCCCGCCGCACGACGTCGTCGACTCGCTGCTACGGGCCTACTACCGCCACGTGGCCCCCGAGGACGTCGTGGAGCGCAGCGAGACCGACCTGTACGCCGCGCTCGCCAGCCACTACCGGCTCGCCGAGCACCGCCCCCAGGGCCGGGCCGTGGTCAGGGTCAGCACGCCGAGCCTCGCCGACTCCGGCTGGTCGGCCGGCGGCCACTCGGTCGTGGAGATCGTCACCGACGACATGCCGTTCCTCGTCGACTCGGTGACGATGGAGCTCAGCCGGCTGCAGCGCAACGTGCACGCCGTGATCCACCCGCAGCTGCAGGTGCTCCGCGACATCACCGGCGACCTCCAGGGCGTCCACGCCGTCGAGGAGGGCGAGGTGGCCCCCGACGACCACGCCCTGGCCGAGTCGTGGATGCACGTCGAGATCGACCGGATCGCCGACGACGAGGACGTCGCCGAGGTGGAGGACTGCCTGCGCAAGGTGCTCCAGGACGTGCGGGAGTCGGTGGAGGACTGGGGCCGGATGCAGGACCGCGTCGGCGCCATCGTCGCCGAGCTCGACGAGGACCCGCCGCCGCTGGACGCGGAGGAGCTGCGACAGGGCCGCGACCTGCTGGAGTGGCTGGCCGCCGACCACTTCACGTTCCTCGGCTACCGCGAGTACAGGCTCGCCGAGGAGGGCGACGACATCCTCCTGCGGGCGGTCCCCGGCACCGGGCTCGGCATCCTGCGCGCCGACCAGGACATGTCGACGTCGTTCGGCAAGCTGCCCACGCTGGTGAAGGCCAAGGCGCGGGAGAAGACGCTGCTCGTGCTGGCCAAGGCCAACTCGCGTGCGACCGTGCACCGGCCGGCGTACCTCGACTACGTCGGCGTCAAGACGTTCGACGCCGACGGCGAGGTCGTGGGCGAGCGCCGCTTCCTCGGGCTCTTCTCCAGCGGTGCCTACACCGAGTCGCTGACGCGGATCCCGCTGCTGCGCGAGAAGGCCGCCGAGGTGCAGCGCCTCGCCGGCTTCGACCCGCGCAGCCACGCCGGCAAGGCGCTCATGGACACCCTCGAGAACTACCCGCGCGACGAGCTGTTCCACACCCCGGTCGCCGAGCTCGCGCCGATCGCCGAGAACGTCATGTACGCCGGCGAGCGGCGCCAGCTGCGCGCGTTCGTGCGCCGCGACACCTACGGCCGCTACGTCTCCGTGCTGGTCTACCTGCCGCGCGACCGCTACAACACCGGCGTCCGCGAGCGCTTCGCGCAGATCCTCAGGGACCGCCTGGGCGGCGAGTCGGTCGAGTTCACGGCCCGGGTCAACGAGTCGACGACCGCACGCGTGCACTTCGTGGTCCATCCGCCCGCCGGCGGCCAGATCGCCGACATCGACACCGGCGACATCGAGCGCCGGCTCGCCGACGCGTCGAGGTCGTGGCGCGACGACTTCCTCGCCGCCGTCGTCGGGGAGTACGGCGACGAGCGGGGCTCGCGGCTCGGCCGCGCCTACCTCGGCTCCTTCCCGGAGGCCTACAAGGAGGACTTCTCCCCGCGCACCGCAGCGGCCGACCTCGGCCGCCTGGAGGCGATCGCCGCCGCGGGCGACGGCGAGGAGGGGATCGACCTCTCGCTGTACGTCCACGTCGACGCCGGCCGCGGCGAGGCCCGGCTCAAGGTCTTCCGCATCGGTGCGCCGCTGTCGCTCTCGCAGGTGCTGCCGATGCTCGCCTCGATGGGCGTGGAGGTGGTCGACGAGCGGCCCTACGCGCTGGCGGAACTGCCGCGCGAGACCTACATCTACGAGTTCGGCCTGCGCTACGGCCGCGAGCTGCCCGAGAGCGCGCGCCGGCTGTTCGTCGACGCGCTGAAGGCGGTCTGGGACGGCTACAACGAGATCGACGGGTTCAACGCACTGGTGCTCGCCGCCGGCCTGACCTGGCGCCAGGCGACCGTGCTCCGGGCCTACGCCAAGTACATGCGGCAGGGGAACTCGCCCTTCGCCCTCGACTACATCGAGGGCGCACTGCGCGGCAACGTCGACATCACCCGGCTGCTGGTGCAGCTCTTCGAGGCCCGCTTCGAGCCCGGCAGGGACGACCTCGCGGCCGATGCCGAGGCACGCACCGCGCTGGTCGAGGCGGTGCAGGAGAAGCTCGCCACGGCCCTCGACGAGGTGGTGAGCCTCGACCACGACCGCATCCTGCGCTCCTACCTCACCCACATCGGCGCGACCCTGCGCACCAACTACTTCCAGCCGGCCTCCCACGGCGGCGTGCACGACTACATGTCGTTCAAGCTCGAGCCCTCGGCGATCCCCGACCTGCCCGAGCCGCGGCCGCGCTTCGAGATCTTCGTCTACAGCCCACGCGTCGAGGGCGTCCACCTCCGCTTCGGCGCCGTGGCGCGCGGCGGGCTGCGCTGGTCGGACCGGCGCGACGACTTCCGCACCGAGGTGCTCGGGCTGGTCAAGGCGCAGATGGTGAAGAACACCGTGATCGTGCCCGTGGGCGCGAAGGGCGGGTTCTTCGCCAAGCAGCTGCCCGACCCCTCCGACCGCGAGGCGTGGCTGGCCGAGGGCATCGCCTGCTACAAGACGTTCGTCTACGGCCTGCTCGACATCACCGACAACCTCGTCGACGGCGAGACGGCGCCGCCGGCGGGCGTCGTACGCCACGACGGCGACGACTCCTACCTGGTGGTGGCGGCCGACAAGGGCACCGCGAGCTTCTCCGACATCGCCAACGGCGTGGCGCACGACTACGGCTTCTGGCTGGGCGACGCCTTCGCCTCCGGAGGGTCGGTGGGCTACGACCACAAGGCCATGGGCATCACCGCCCGCGGCGCCTGGGTGTCGGTGCAGCGCCACTTCCGCGAGCGGGGCATCGACTGCCAGGCCGAGGACTTCACCGCCGTCGGCATCGGCGACATGTCGGGCGACGTGTTCGGCAACGGCATGCTGTGCTCCGAGCACATCCGGCTGGTCGCCGCATTCGACCACCGCGACATCTTCCTCGACCCCGATCCCGACGCCGCCTCCTCCTTCGCCGAGCGGCAGCGCCTCTTCGACCTGCCCCGCTCCAGCTGGCAGGACTACGACAAGAGCCTGATCTCGGAGGGAGGCGGGGTCCACCGCCGCTCCCTGAAGTCGATCCAGCTCAACGACCCGGTGCGGGCCGCGCTCGGCATCGCCGCCGACGTGGCGTCGATGACCCCGGCGGAGCTGATGCGCGCGATCCTGCTCGCCCCGGTCGACCTGCTCTGGAACGGCGGCATCGGCACCTACGTCAAGGCGTCGGAGGAGACCCACGGCGACGCCGGGGACAAGGCGAACGACGCCATCCGCGTCGACGGCGGGCAGCTGCGGGCCCAGTGCGTCGGCGAGGGCGGCAACCTGGGCCTCACCCAGCTCGGCCGGATCGAGTACGCCCGCTCGGCCCGCCGTGGCGAGGGCGGTCGCCTGAACACCGACTTCATCGACAACTCCGCCGGCGTCGACACCTCCGACCACGAGGTCAACATCAAGATCCTGCTCGACAAGGTCGTGACCGAGGGCGACCTCACCGGCAAGCAGCGCAACACCCTGCTGGCCGACATGACCGACGAGGTCGCCGAGCTGGTGCTGCGCGACAACTACGAGCAGAACCTCGCGCTCGCCAACGCCACCGCCAACGCCCCCGGGCTGCTGCACGTGCACGAGGACTGGATGAGGGCGCTGGAGCGTCGAGGGGTGCTCAACCGGGAGCTGGAGGGCCTCCCCACCTCCCGCCAGGTGCGCCGTCGGCTGGAGCTGGGGGAGGCGCTGTCGCAGCCCGAGCTCTCGGTGCTGCTGGCCTGGACCAAGATCGTGCTCGCCGAGGACCTCATCGCCTCCGACCTGCCCGACGACCCGTTCCTTCGGGCCGACCTCTTCGCCTACTTCCCCTCCAAGATGCGCCAGGACTACCGCGCCCAGATGCTCGACCACCCGCTGCGGCGCGAGATCATCGTGACGCAGGTCGTCAACGACCTCGTCAACGGCGCCGGCATGACCTACTGGCCGCGGCTGGCCGGGGAGACCGGGGCCACGGCGGCCGACCTCACCCGTGCCAACTTCGTGGCCCGGGAGATCTTCGGCTCCCTGCGGCTGCGCGACGACCTGAAGTCCTTCGACAACGTGCTGCCGGCGGCCGTGCAGACGCGGATGCGCATCGAGATGCGCACCCTGGTGGAGCGTGCCTCGCGGTGGTTGATCAACCGTCGCCCGACCCTCGACAGCGAGGCGACCGTCGACTTCTTCGAGGTCAAGGTGCAGCGGGTGATGGGCGAGCTGCCCGACCTGCTGGGCGGGCGCGAGCTCAAGGCCTTCGTGGAGCGCCGCGACTCCCTGGTGGCGCAGGGGGTCCCCGACGGGCTCGCCTCCCGCGTGGCGGTGCTGCCGCCGTCGTACGCGCTGCTCAACGTCATCGAGACCGCCGAGCGGATGGACGTGGACGCCGCCGAGGTGGCCCGCGTGCACTTCGCCCTCGGCGAGCGGCTCGGGCTGCCGGCGCTGGTCGGGCGGATCATCGCGCTGCCGCGAGCCGACCGGTGGCAGACCATGGCGCGCGCCGCGCTGCGCGACGACTTGTACGCCGTGCACGCCCAGCTCACCGCTCAGGTACTCGACATGACCGACGGCGAGGAGCCGGCGCCGGCACGGGTCGCGACGTGGGAGGACGCCGACCCCGACATGATCGGCCGCTCGGCCGCGACCCTGGAGGAGATCTGCTCCGACGACAGCCCCGACCTGGCGCGCATGTCGGTCGGCCTGCGTGTCGTGCGCGCGCTGCTCGCCACCACCTGATCCGGAGCCACTAGCCTCACCGGCATGGGAGCGATCGAGGTCGTCGACCTCGCGAAGGCCTACGGGGAGCTCCGGGCGGTCGACGGGGTGGGCTTCGAGGTGGCCGAGGGCGAGTTCTTCGGCATCCTCGGGCCCAACGGTGCGGGCAAGACCACCACCCTGGAGATCATCGAGGGCCTCCGGAGGCCGGACGCGGGCTCCGTCACGGTGCTGGGGGAGCGGCCGTGGCCGCGCAACCCGGCCCTGCTGCCGAGGATGGGGGTGCAGCTCCAGGCCTCGTCGTTCTTCGAACGGCTCACCGCGCGTGAGCAGATCCACACCTTCGCCGCGCTGTACGGCGTCCGGCCGGCGCGCGGTGACGACTGGCTCGAGCACGTGGGGCTGGTCGACAAGGTCGACACCCGCGTCGCCGACCTGTCGGGCGGGCAGATGCAGCGGCTGTCCATCGCCTGCGCCCTCGTCCACGACCCCGAGGTCGTCTTCCTCGACGAGCCCACCGCGGCGCTCGACCCGCAGGCCCGGCGCAACCTCTGGGACCTGCTGTCGAGCCTCAACGACTCCGGCCGCACCGTGGTGCTGACCACGCACCACATGGACGAGGCCGAGGTGCTCTGCGACCGGGTCGCGATCATGGATCGGGGCCGGGTGCTCCAGCTCGACACGCCGCGCCGGCTGATCCGCTCCCTCGACGCGCCGACGCGCATCACGGTGGCCGCGGGTCAGCTCGACCAGGGCCAGGCCGAGGCGCTGCCGGGCGTCGAGCGGGCGCACGCCGACGCCGACGGGCTGGTGCTGACCACGCGGGAGCCGGCCGTGGTCCTGGCACGGCTCGCCGGCGACGGGCACCTCGACGGGATCGCGGTGGCCGCCGGCACGCTCGAGGACGTCTTCCTCGCCGTGACCGGGCGGGAGTACCGCCCATGAGCGCCTACGTGGCGCTGTCGCTCGCGATCATCAAGGGCTTCCTGCGCGACCGGGCATCGGTCTTCTTCGCCCTCGTCTTCCCGCTGATGTTCCTCGTCCTCTTCGGCGGCGTCATGGGCGACCGGGCGCAGTCGAAGGTGCACCTCATCGAGGTCGGTGAGGTCGGCCTCGTCGACGACCTCACCGGCGGTGCCCGGGAGGCGTTCGAGGAGACCTTCGAGATCGACCGCTCGCCGGACCTGGCCGCCGCCGTCGCCGCGGTGCGCAAGGGCGACGCCGACGTCGCGATCGAGATGCGCGGCGACACCCTCGTCGCCCACTACACCCAGACCGACCAGGTGAAGGCCGGCATCACGCAGGGCACGCTGCGCGCCTTCGTCGACGGCAGCAACGTCGCGGCGTCGGGCCGGCCGGCGACGTACTCCTTCGCGTCCGAGGCGGTCGAGGACGACTCGCTGCGGACCATCCAGTTCGTCACACCCGGGCTGCTGGGCTGGGCGATCGCGATGAGTGCCTCCTTCGGCGCGGCCGCCACCCTCAACGGGTGGCGCAGCTCCAAGCTGCTGCGCCGACTCCAGCTCTCGCCGGTGCCCACGACCACCGTCGTGGCCGCGCGGGTCTCGGTGACGGTCGCGATCGCCTTCGTGCAGACCCTGATCTTCGTCGGGCTCGGTGTCGCGGCGTTCGGGCTGCGGCTCACCGGCGCCTGGCCCGCGGCCGTCCCGCTGCTGCTCGTCGGCACGCTGTGCTTCATGTCGATCGGCCTGCTCGCCGGCGCGGTGGCCAGGACCACCGAGGGTGCGGTCAACATGGCCAACTTCATCGTGCTGCCGATGTCGTTCCTGAGCGGCTCGTTCTTCTCCCTCGAGGGGACCCCCGCGTGGCTGCAGGCCGTCTCCTGGGCCATGCCGCTGCGCTGGCTGAACGAGGGGATGCTGGACGTGATGGTGCGCGGCGAGCCGGCCGCGGCGATCCTCCTCCCGCTCGGCGTGCTCGCGGCCTTCGCCGTGGCGATCACCCTGCTCGCCGCCCGCCTCTTCCAGTGGGAGACCACCTAGCGCCCACCTGCCGGAGGGCAGCGCCCGCTGCCACCCCGGCAGCCGGTCAGTGCAGCTCGACCGGCTCCTCGGGCGCCGCCGCGGGCAGGGCCCGCGACGCGGCGTACGACGCCAGCATGAGGAGGGCGACCACGGCCAGGGTGACCTGGAAGGCCGGCGCGAAGATCTCGGCGGGGAGTCGCGAGCCCTGGCGCTCGGCGACCTCGAAGAAGACCGTGCCGAGCACGGCGACGCCGATCGAGGTGGCCAGCTGGCTGGTGGTGTTGAACAGGCCCGAGGCCGAGCCGGCCTGCTCGACGGGCACGTCGGCGACGGTGAACATGCCGATCGGGGCGACCATCAGCCCGAAGCCGGCACCGGTCACGACGAACCCGGGGAGGAACAGCCAGAACGTCGTGTCGGGCGTCGCGACCTGCACGGTCGCCATCACGACGACCGCACCGGCGGCCAGGACGAGGGCACCGAGCTGGAGGACCCGGCGGCCGATCCTCGGCGCCAGGACCACCACCCCGACGCCGGCCATGGCAGCGGTCGTCACGGCGAAGGGGATGCCGGTCAGGCCCGCCTTGAGCACCGACCAGCCCAGGCCCGCCTGGAGGTAGATCGTCTGGGCCAGGAAGTAGGCGCCCATCGAGACGAACAGCAGCATCAGCACCGCAGAGCCACCCGCGAACGAGCGCTCGCGGTAGAGGCTGAGCGCCACCAGCGGCTCGCGTCCGACGATCTCGGCGCGGCGCTGGAGCGTGACGAAGCGGGCCAGGACGGCGACCCCGACGACGACCATCGCGAAGGTCCACGCGGGCCAGCCCTGCTCGCGGCCCATGGTGAGCGGGTAGAGCACGGCGAGCAGGCCGCCGGCCAGCATCAGCACGCCCAGCGGGTCGAGGTCCGGGCGGGCTGCCGAGCGGGACTCCGGGATGTAGCGCAGCGCGGCGTACACCGCGAGCGCCCCGACGGGGACGTTGACCAGGAAGATCGCCCGCCAGCCGGTGCCGGCGATGTCGGCCTCGGTCAGCACGGCCCCGAGCACCGGCCCGGCCACCGTGGCGATGCCGGCGAGGCCGGTGAAGGCGCCCATCGCCTTCGCCCGCTCCGCCGGCGCGTACATCACCTGGATGTTCGACATCACCTGCGGGATCATCGCGGCCGCGCCGAGTCCCTGGAGGGCACGGAAGGCGACCAGCGTCTCCGGGTCGGGGGCCAGCCCGCAGGCGGCCGACATCGCGATGAACGCCAGCAGCCCGCCGACGAAGAGCCGCTTGCGGCCGAAGGCGTCGCCGAGCCGGGACCCGGTGATGAGGGCCACCGCGAAGGCGAGCGGGTAGGCCGCCACCATCCACTGCAGCTGCGACCCGCTGGCACCGAGGTCCGCCTCGATGCTCGGCAGCGCGACGTTGACGATGGTGGTGTCGATCAGCTCCATCGTGGAGGCGAGGAGGAGGCTGACCAGGGCGGCCGTGCGGGCCCGTCCGGTCAGGGGCGCGTCCTCGACGACGGTGGTCCTGTCGGTCGGCGGGTCGGTGGTCGGGGCCTGCGGCGGCACGTCGGCGGCGGTGCTCATGGGTGCTCCTGTCGTGGGTTCTCCGGCGCCTCCCACGCTAGGGAGCCATCCGGTCACTTCCTGACCGGTTCGTGTGTCAGCCTGGGGCCATGGCCAACACCAGCTCACGCGCCCTGCGGCTGCTGTCGCTCCTCCAGACCCACCGGTTCTGGGGCGGCGCCGAGCTCGCCGGTCGGCTCGAGGTCTCCGAGCGCACGCTGCGCCGCGACATCG
>NZ_CADCUP010000225.1 GCF_902805925.1 uncultured Nocardioides sp. | reverse complement strand
CTCACCTCGGTCACGGGCCGCCTCGAACTCCGCCACCAGGGCGGGGGCGAACTCGGCGACCGCGTCCAGCGACCCGCACGTGAGCCGGAGTCCGTCCATGATGTGCTGCTCGACGCTGCCGCGATCGAGGCGGCGGGCGAGGGCGGCGTGGCCGAGCATCGGCAGGGCGCACAGCGCGACGTGGGGCAGCAGCGCCGGACTGATGAACGCCAGCCGGTCTCGCGGCATGGGCGGCGCCAGCAGCACGAGGCGTTCGAGCGGCTCCGGGGCCCGGGCCGCGGCCAGCACCGCCACTGCGGCGCCCATCGAGTGCCCGACGAGCGTCAGCGGACCGGCGTCGAGTCGCTGGACGACACGCTCGAGGACGCCGCCTGCGTCCTTGACGGCCGTCGAGCGCCCGTCGGCCGGGGAGCGACCATGGCCGGGCAGGTCGACCGCGAGCACCCGGTGCGTCGAGGACAGCGCGAGGGCGAGTGGCCCCCACGCCGCGTGCGAGCTGCCCAGTCCGTGCACGCACAGCACGGCGGGGGCCTCTCGGGGGCCACCGAGGTCGGCGACGTGCACGGGCCCGTCGACGTCGAGCCAGGTCGAGGACGTTCTCACCATGTCAGCTCCTCCCCCGTGGAAGCCGGCCACTGCTCGACCGAGCAGCGCCGGTATCCGGCGTCCCGCGGCTCAAACGCCGGGCCAGGCATCCGGTGCCGCGCCGCGGTTACCGGGTGGCTCCCGACGGAAGGACCGCGATGACCGAGCAGCCGGAGTCCCCCGGCGTCGAGACCCACGTGGGCAAGCCGGTGGTCGCCGGCGCCCAGGGCGCGCTCGATGCCACCTTCAACGCCCACGCGGGCGACACGCCGGAGGACGTGGAGGCCGACCTGCGGCAGCGGCTGGCCGGGGCGGGAGTGCTCGACGGCCTCTCAGCGGGGTGGGTCGGCCGCGCCGCGGCCGCCATCAGCGCCGGCGACCCCGTGGTCGCCGAGCTCGACGAGCCACCGCCGGGCGGCTGAGCCGGGTCACCCGCGGCCCCGGCGTGCCGGCCCCTCGGTGCCCGGGTCCGTCGTCACCGTCGGAGGGTGGCTGGTCAGCGGCTCCCGGGCCGCCCGCGCCGCCGCGGGCCCGCCAGTCCGTGCGGCCGACGACTACGGCGCCGCCGCTGCGGGTACCCCTCATGACCGGCGACGACGACTGCCACGGAGGCGAGAGATGCGAGCGATGGTGTACCGCGGCCCCTATCGGATCCGCGTGGAGGAGAAGCCACGGCCCCGCATCGAGCACCCGAACGACGCCATCGTCAAGGTGCAGCTCGCCGCGATCTGCGGGTCCGACCTGCACCTCTACCACGGGATGATGCCCGACACCCGCGTCGGCCACACGTTCGGCCACGAGTTCATCGGGGTCGTCGACGAGGTGGGCTCCTCGGTGCAGGACCTCCGGGTGGGCGACCGCGTGATGGTGCCCTTCAACGTCTTCTGCGGGTCCTGCTTCTTCTGCGCCCGCGGCCTCTACTCCAACTGCCACAACGTCAATCCCAACGCGACCGCGGTCGGCGGCATCTACGGCTACTCACACACCACCGGCGGGTACGACGGCGGCCAGGCGGAGTACGTCCGCGTGCCGTTCGCCGACGTCGGGCCGAGCGTCATCCCCGACTGGATGGACGACGAGGACGCCGTCCTGCTCACCGACGCGCTGGCGACCGGCTACTTCGGCGCCCAGCTCGGCGGCATCGTCGAGGGCGACGTCGTGGTGGTCTTCGGGGCCGGGCCGGTCGGCCTGTACGCCGCGAGGTCGGCGTGGCTGATGGGTGCCGGCCGGGTGATCGTCGTGGACCACCTCGACTTCCGGCTCGAGAAGGCACGGGAGTTCGCGCACGCCGAGACCTTCAACTTCACCGAGCACGACGACGTCGTGGTGCTGATGAAGAGGCTCACCGACCACCTCGGTGCCGACGTCGCGATCGACGCGGTGGGCGCGGAGGCCGACGGCAACCTGCTCATGCACGTCACCTCGGCGAAGCTCAAGCTGCAGGGCGGCTCCCCGGTCGCGCTCAACTGGGCCATCGACTCCGTGCGCAAGGGCGGCACCGTCTCGGTGATGGGCGCCTACGGCCCGATCTTCAGCTCGGTGAAGTTCGGCGACGCCCTCAACAAGGGGCTCACGCTGCGGATGAACCAGGCGCCCGTGAAGCGCCAGTGGCCGCGGCTCTTCGAGCACATCCGCAACGGCTACCTCAAGCCGAGCGACATCGTCACGCACCGGATCCCGCTCGAGCACATCGCCGAGGGCTACCACATCATGTCCGCCAAGCTCGACGGCTGCATCAAGCCGCTGATCGTCCCGAACCCCGCCTGAGGAGACCGCCATGCCCCTCACCTCCCCCTACTCCGGCCAGAAGCCGCCCCTCCCCGAGCCCGTCGAGTCGCTCAGGGCACGGATCCCCGGCTGGGGTGCCGACCTCGACCACGCCGACCGGCCGGCGTACCCCCGCGAGTCGCTCGACCTGCGGCCGGCGGGCGCGCGGTGGGACCTGCCGGAGCAGCAGCGGCACGACGGCTACCGCGAGCGCTCGATCGAGCACGCCGACCTCACCCCGGTGTTCGGCACCGCCCAGCCGCTGCGCGGGCTGTCGGGGCGGATCCGCCGGCTGGCCTACGAGCGCTGGAGCGAGGCCCGTACGGCGCACTGGCTCGTTCTCATCGCGGGCGACCGGGTCGACGTCGCCGCCCACGCCCTGCGGTCCCTGGCCACGACGCGTCCCGACAACCCCCTCACCCAGACGGGCGTCAGGGCCGAGGTCACCCACGGCGGGGTGACGTCTCGCCTCGGCACCGGCCGGACCGACCTCAAGCACCAGTGGATGGACCCGATCATCGTGGCGGGCCCGTGGGTGGCGGCGGGGTGGCCGGTCTACCGCCTGACCCGCCGGGCGCTGCGGGCCGCGGGCACGCTGCGGGCGGCCCGGCGCGCGACGGCGACCGACCGCTGACCGCGCGGTCACCGGTCGGACGACCCGTGCCCGACGTCTCGCCCGTCCGGACGGCGGCCCGCCTGCTCCTCGGGGCCGCCCTCGTGCTCGCGGGCACCGGCCACTTCCTGCTGCCGGAGGAGTTCCTGGCGCAGGTCCCGTCGTGGTTCCCCGTCGACGGCGGTGTCGTCGTCGCGGTCTCGGGCGTGGTGGAGGTGGTGCTCGGCCTCGGGCTCCTGCTGCTCCCGCGTCATCGGGTCGCCCTGGGCCTGGCCGCGGCCGCCCTCTTCGTCGCGGTCTTCCCGGGCAACGTCGCGCAGTACGTCGAGGGCAACGACGCCTTCGGCCTCGACACCGACCGGGCGCGACTGGCCCGGCTGTTCTTCCAGCCGCTGCTCGTGGCCTGGGCGCTGTGGTGCACCGGCGCCTGGGCGGCCGTGGCGGGTCGGCGACCTAGAGCGTGAGGTGCGTCGGCCGGCCGCCGACCAGGGTCGCCGCGACGTACGGCGCCCGGCGCGAGGCGACCGCCGCCAGCGGCTCGTCGTCGAGCAGGACGACGTCGCCCCGCGAGCCCACGGCGAGGGTGTCCTGGCCGTCGGTGCTGGAGGCGAGGGCCAGGGCGGGCGGGACGACCTCGGCCGCGTTCCACGGGTCCTCGCCGCGACGCGCACGGTGGACGGCGGCGTCCATGGCGAGCCACGGGTCGAGGGGTGCGACGGGGGCGTCCGATCCGAAGCCCAGCCGCACGCCCGCGTCGTGCATGGAGCGCAGCAGGAAGCACCGGTCGGCACGGTCGGCCCAGATCTGCCCGGTGATCTCGCGGTCGTCCAGCAGGTGCGCCGGCTGGACGCTCGCGCCCACCCCGAGGGCCGCCATCCGGGGGAGGTCCTCGAGGCGCACGAGCTGCGCGTGCTCGACGGTCCCTGCGGCACCGGACTGCGCGAAGGCGTCGAGAGCCGTCGTCGTGGCGGCGTCACCGATTGCGTGGACGGCGACCCGGAGACCGTGCTCGACGGCGCGGCGCAGCAGGTGGCCGAGCTCCTCGGGCCCGTAGTTCTGCTGCCCGTGCGGGCGCTCCCCCGGCGCGTAGGGCTGGCAGCAGTACGCCGTCCTGGTGTTGAGCGACCCGTCGGAGATGATCTTGAGCGGACCCATGGTCACCAACCCTGAGGGATCGAGCGGGGTGCCGGTGCGCAGCCCGGCGCCCACCACCTCGTCGAGCCGGTCCGGGTAGACCGCCGTGCGCACCCGGAGCTGGTCGATGCCGGCGTCCGTGCGGCCCGGCCAGTCGGCGTACGGGCGCCCGAAGTCCATGTCGACGATGCCGACCACCCCGGCGGCGGCGGCGTCGGCGGCGGCGGTGCGGTAGGCACGCTCGAGCAGCGCCGGGTCACCGGGGAGCTCTCCGAGCCGGGCGAACACCTCGAACCACTCCCGCTCCTGCAACGGCCCCGCCGTGGCCGGTGCGTCGAGCAGCGTGAGCGCGCGGGTGTTCAGCCAGCCGTTGTGGGCGTCGCCGCTGATCAGCACGACGGGGCGGTCGGCCACGACGGCGTCCAGCATGTCCACCGTCGCGGGTCGCGCCCACGCGGCCGACCGGAAGCCGAAGCCGAGGACCGCCGCCTCGGAGGCCGCGGGCAGCCCCTCGACGTGTCGCAGCACGCGGTCGAGGACCTCCTCGGGCCCGGCGCTGCCGGTGAGGTCGACCTGGATCCGGGTGTGCGCGGCCTGGGCCATGTGCACGTGCTGGTCCCACAACCCGGGCACCGCCCACCGCCCGGCCGCCTCGACGACGAGCTCACCCGTCGCCGGGGCCAGCGCCGGCGCCACCTCGGCGACCACGCCGTCGACGATGCGCAGGTCGACGGGCTCACCCTCCCCCGCGGGCGGCGTGCGCACGGGCACCAGGCGTGCCTGGCGGACAAGGGTGGCGGTGGTCATGGGAGCCTCTCGGTCTGCGTTCGCGGAGCGGGTCGATCATGCCCCGGAGACCGGCGCACGCCGACGCCGCCATGGCGGTGGCGGTGCATCCCCCCGCTGCGGGCGGGTACCGGTCGCCATGACCACCACCCCCTTCGAGCCCGCCTCCGACCCCGAGATCGTGCCCTCCGGTGACCCGTCGGTGAACCCCGTGGCACCCGGCGAGGACCCCGGCGTCATCCCCGACCCGGAGCCGCAGCCGACGGGGCCCTGAGCCGCAGCGGGCACTGCTCAGGCGGCCTCCAGCACGACGGCGAGGGCCTGACCGACCCCGATGCAGATCGCGGCGACGCCCCACCGGCCGCCGGACTCGCGCAGCCGGTGGGCCAGGGTGCCGAGGATCCGTGCCCCGGACGCACCCAGCGGGTGGCCGATGGCAATGGCCCCGCCGCGAGCGTTGACGAGCTCGGGGTCGCCGAGCCCGCGCTCGAGCCAGGCGTCGACGCAGGCGACCGACTGCACGGCGAACGCCTCATTGAGCTCGACCGCCGCGACGTCGGCCCAGCCGATCCCCGCGCGGGCCAGCGCCTGCTCGGCAGCGTCGAGAGGCGCGAGCCCGAAGAGCTGCGGCTCCACGGCGGCGGACCCGCGGCCGGCGATGCGGGCCAGCGGGGCCAGGCCGATCGCGTCGCCCGCCGCCCCCGAGCCGAGCAGCACCGCCGAGGCGCCGTCGTTGAGCGGGGAGGCATTGCCCGGGGTGATGGTGCCGTCGGCGCGGAAGGCCGGCCTCAACCGCGCGAGCGACTCGACGGTGCTGCCGGGCCGGATGCTCTCGTCCCGCGCGAGGTCCACCCCCTCCACCGGCACCACCAGGTCGTCGTAGAACCCGTCGGTCCAGGCGGCGTCGGTCAGGTGGTGCGAACGGGCGGCGAACTCGTCCTGCCGCTCGCGCGAGATGCCGTGGCTCTCTGCGACCTGCTCGTTGCACTCGCCGAGCGAGACGGTCCACTCCCTCGGCATCCGATCGTTGACCAGCCGCCACCCCAGGGTGGTGCTCACCGCGGTCGCGTCCCCGGCGGGGAAGGCTCGCGACGGCTTGGGCAGCACCCACGGCGCCCGGGTCATCGACTCCACGCCCCCGACCACCACGACCTCGGCATCGCCCGTCTCGATGCTCCGTGAGGCCATCATCGCGGCGTCGAGGCTGGACCCGCAGAGCCGGTTGACGGTCGTGGCGGGCACCGAGACCGGCAGCCCGGCCAGCAGCACGGCCATCCGGCCGACGTTGCGGTTGTCCTCGCCCGCGCCGTTGGCGTTGCCCCACACGACCTCGTCGACCGCGGCCGGGTCGAGGCCGGGCGCCTTGGCCAGCACGCCGGTGAGCGCGGTCGCGGCCAGGTCGTCGGGACGCACGTCGGCGAGCGCACCGCCGAAGCGGCCGAACGGCGTCCGCGCCGCGGCGTACACGAAGGAGTCAGTCATGGGTGTCCTCGTTCTCTGACAGGGCCCGCTGCGTCAGCCGGATCGCCAGGTCGGCTCCGGGCAGCAGGCCGTGGGTCGCGGTGTGGAGCAGCAGCTCGGTGATCTCCTCGGGCGTCAGGCCGTCGGCCCGTGCCGCCCGCACCGCCGTCGGCAGCTCGTCGTGCCGGGCGCCGGCGAGCAGGGCGGTGAGCGTGACGAGCCAGCGACTGCGGCGGTCGAGGGCGGGACGCGTCCAGACACTGGCCCGGTCGTACGTCGCCACCAGCCGGCGCACGTCGTCGGCCCGGTGGTCCGGCTCGAGCGGCTCCCCCAGCAGGTGGTGGCGCAGCAGCCGGACCACGACGTCGGGGGATGCCACAGGCGCGTGGTGCGCCACGCCGTCGACCTCGAGCAGCCGCCCGTCCGCGACGCCCCCGGCCACCTCACGCAGCTCCGCCAGCGTCGTGGCGCCGTCGTCGCTGCCGGCGACGGCCAGCACGGGGGCCGCGATCTCGCCCAGCCGCGGGCGCACGTCGTCGGCCATCGGCGCGGCCCCCAGGAGAGCCACGCCCGTCACCCGGTGTGGACGGTCGAGCAGCAGGTGGAGCCCGACCGCACCGCCGAGCAGGACCCCGGCGTGCGCGAACGCCCCGCCCACCTCCTCGCGCTGCTCCAGCACGGTGTCGACGGCCCGGAGCACACCGGTCGCCAGCTCGCCCGTCGTGAACGGCTCGTCGGGCACGGCACGGTTGTGGCCCTGGCCGGGCAGGTCCCAGGCGATCACGTCGAAGGCGTCGCTGAGCCCGGCGGCGCATGCCGACCACAGCCCGGTGGCCGTCGCGCCGGGGCCCGGGCCGAGCACCAGCAACGGCAGCTCCGCGCGGTTGCGGGCGCCGGTGAGGCGCACGGTCGTGACGGCGGGGATCATGGCTGCTCCTCCCGGTCAGTCGGCCAGCAGCACGAGCGCGGCGAGCGCGATGGTCCAGCTGACGAAGCTGCCGACGAGGAAGTACTCGGTGACGTCGTGGATCGCCGCGTCGACCGGGCCGTCGCCGCGGCGGTCGGCGCCGCGGGCGCGGTCACGCTCGGCCTGCAGCTCGGGGAAGCGGATCAGGCCCTTGGCGGCCACCACGATGCCCGCCGCGGTGAGCTCGCCGGCCAGCCCGAGCCCGAGGATGAAGAGCCGCTCCAAGGGGCCGAGGAGCCGGCCGCCCTTGAGCTGCTGCGGCGGCAGGTCGTGGCCCGTGCCGCCCTTGCGGGGGTTGACGGTGTCGGTGGCGGCGAGCACGAGCCTGACGAGCACGTTGCCCGTCGAGAGCTGCACCAGCACCAGGCCGAGCAGCAGCAGGGCCCGGTCGGGCGCCAGGCCGGCCAGTCCGGGGATCGGCGAGTCGGCGAGCCACGTCTCGAGCCAGCCCCCGCTGGACCCGGCGAGCCCGCCGGCCGCCAGGGCCGCCGCCACGGCGACGCCGAACACGCCCAGGGGCCACCACGCCGGGCCGGCACCGAAGCCGCGCGTGACCGCCCAGCCCCACCCCAGGACGACGCCCGCGATCATGAGCAGCGCCACCACGTCGGCCACCGACGTGAGGCCCACGGAGGTCCCGAGCAGCACGACGGCGATGGCGGCCACGCCCTCCGGGAGGAGCTTCTGCGGGCGGATGGAGAACACCAGGTCGGTGAGGCCGAGGCCGACGAGGAGCAGGGCCAGCCAGCTCACCAGACCCTCCTCAGCAGCTCGTCCATGGCCATCACGACCCCGATCCCATCGTTGCGCACCCGTTGGGAGACGGCCGACGCCGTGATGCCCTCGGCGCGGGCCAGCTCGTGCTGGGTCCTGCCGGACAGCAGACCACGCAGCACCGACAGCGCCCGGGCGTCGAGCCGGCCGACGAGGTGGTCGCGCGCGAGGAGGGCGGCGTTGACCGGCTCGCACCGCGGGCCGTCCGCCCCCGGCGCCACGGCGTAGCGCGTGCGTGCCGAGCGCGTGCCCGAGCGCATGGCGTCCGCCTTGACCGCCTCGATGGCCGCGCGGGCCGCCCACCAGCCGGGGCCGTCCTCCACCCGCGGCGACTCCGCCAGCACGGCCACCGGTCCCCACCCGATCCCCTGGCGGACGTCCACCTCGGGGAGCAGGGAGAGCCGCACCCGCAGCGACACGGCCACGGCGCTGCCCACGTCGGCGAAGGTGCCCTGGAACTCGTCGCCCGCTGTGATGGCGAGGTCCACGGTCGGGGCATACGCTGAGTTGGTCTCGACCAGCGCGGCTGCGACGAGGTCGTGCACCCGCCCCCGGTCGGGTGCCCGCCGGGAGCCGACGATGTCCCCGATGAGCACTACTGAAGATTCTGGCTTCACTGTCGCCACATGAAGAGCATAACTTACTCTCGGGCTGATAAACCGATGTGCTTCACTCGGCGAACGACGCGGCCGAGGCGCGCCCGAGCGGTGCGCCGCTCCAGCACGGCCACCCGCGAGCGCGCCGCCACCCGCGCCGCGCGCTCGGCGGTGAGCTCGCCCAGCAGCGCCTCGAGCATGGCCGGGAGCCCGGTCTCCCCCAGCAGCCGCGCCGGCGGGGCTGAGCCGCGCCGTACGATCCACACCGGCTCGTCCTCCGAGAGGCGCAGCCAGGTGCACATGTCGGCGCCCAGCACCTCGCGCGGGGTCACGCGCTGGAAGGTCAGGCCGGCGTCGGCGAGCCGGTCCTCGAAGTCGTCGCCGTACCATCGCACGTGGTCGCGCTGCCCGAAGCGGACCGTGCGCTCCTCCGGCGTGGTGTCGACGTCCTCGTCGGTCACGGTGCCGAAGCGGATCGGCACCTGCACCAGGGCCAGGCCCTCGGGCGTCAGCACCCGCGCGATCTCCTGCATGGCCGACCGGTCGTCGGGGACGTGCTCGAGGACGTGGTAGCAGAACAGCAGGTCGATCGAGCCGTCGGCGAGCGGCAGGTCGGTGAGGCTGGCGAGCACGTCGACGCGGCGCCCGTCGAGCCCGAGGTCGAGCTTGACGTGCCGCGCGGGGCGCAGTCCGGCGAGGATCTCGCTCGTCTGCGGCGACGGGGCTACGTCGAGCAGGGTGTCCACGGAGCCGATCGCGGGCTTGAGGCTGCTGACCAGCACCGCGAGGAAGCGGTGCCGCTCGAGGCTCCGGCACCGCGGGCAGCTCGCGTGCGGCCTCCCGTTGGGGCCCGGGCCGAAGTTGCGCAGCCGGACGACGTTCGCGCAGGCGGGGCAGTAGCGCTTGGGAAGGCTGGCGACGGCTGACACGTCGGTCACCCTACGGGCGCCGCGACCGCCGCGAACCAGTCGGCCACCCGGGCCGGGTCGTGCTCGAGCACCTGGCTGTAGCAGGACACCTCGCACACCGCGGTGCCCGGCATGTCCCCCGCCCGCCAGGGCGGGCCCACCGCGACGCCGGTGCTCTCGACGAGCGCGAGGAGGCGCTCGTTGACCTCGTCGGCCGGCCGGTCGGCGTACACCTCGAAGACGCTGGTGTGCGGCGGCGAGGGGTGCGGGCGCAGTCCCCGCTCGGCCAGCGCGGCGGCGAACGTCCGTGCCCACGCCAGCTCCTCGGCCAGGTGGGGCAGCCGGTCGCGCAGCGCCACCAGCGCCGAGAGGGCCTGCGGCGTCATCCGTTGGAGGGTGCCGCCCATCCGCTTGCGCCACAGCCGGACCTCCTCGACCACGTCGGCGGCGCCGGCCACCGCCGCACCCGGGAGGGCACCGAGCCCCTTGTAGAAGGACACGTACAGCGAGTCGGCCAGGCCCGCCAGCTCGGCCAACGGCACGTCGTAGGACGGCTGCGCCTCCCACAGCCGCGCCGCGTCGAGGTGCAGGGGCACGCCGCGCTGCCCGGCCGCCGTGGACAGCCCGCGGAGCTCCTCGAGGGTGGGCAGCAGGCACCCGGCGTCCCGCAGCGGGAGCTCGACCAGCGCGGCGCCCAGGCGGCCGGGCACCTTCGCGAGGTGCGCGGCGGTGGCCACCTCGCGCCCGGTGGTCAGATGCTCGACCTCGAGGCCGTGCAACAGCCGCGGCCCGTCGGCCTCGTGCCTGAGCAGGTGGGAGAGGTCGGGCAGTGCGACCCGGCGGGAGCCGCGGCGGTCACACCACACCCGCAGCGCCGCCTGCTGGGCCAGGATCCCGCTGGGCACGAACACCGCCGCGTCCGTGCCCAGCAGCCCGGCCACCTCGTCCTCGAGCCTCGTCACCGCACCGCCGTCGCCGTAGACGTCCCACTCGGTGATGCCGAGCTCCGCGGCCGCGGTGGCGAGCGCGGCGAGGACCTCGGCGGGACTCCTCGGCGCGTGCCAGAACACTCCGGTGCTCGCGGCGCGGGTCGCAGCTCGTAGGCGGTCGGTCAGGTCGTCGGTCACAGGCTCTGCCTTCACGGCCCCGAGGCTAGGCGGTGTCGAAGAAGCGACCCAGCGCGCCTCCCCGGCGCAGCAGGAGACGGTCGAGCAGCAGCACCACGACCACCGACGCCCCGAAGACCGGCAGCAGCACCCCGAGCGCCACCAGACCGACGAGCAGCACCGGCGAGCCGCGCAGCGGGAGCCGTCCCCGCGGGGCCGCCATGCTCCTGGCCCCGCTCGGTCGCCGGCGCCACCACATCAGCGGGCCGGTCACGCACAGGAGGACGACCCCCAGGCACATGAGCAGCGCGCCCCAGAACGACACCAGCCCCAGCGAGCGGCCCTCGTGCAGCCCGATGCCCTGCGACACCACCTTCGCGAGCAGCGGGTAGTCCGCGAAGCCGTACGACGACACGACCTGGCCGCCGTACCGGTCGACGTGCACGGTCCGCTCGTCGGAAGGGGCGTCGAAGGCGTAGCCGATCACCGAGAGGACGCCGTCGTCGCCGGCCGGCAGCGCCACGGTCATCGGGTGCCGCAGCCCCTCGCGCTCGGCCACCGCCAGCGCCGTGTCGACGTCGGCGACGCTGGAGCGCCCCTCACCGGGACCGGACCGAGGCACGGGCGACTCGCCCATCGCCCACGGCACGTCGCCGGCGTGGCTGTGCGGCAGCGACTCGTCCAGGCTCGACGTGGGGTCGGAGAGGGCACCGTGGTCCAGGCTCCACATCGACGAGCCGTTGGCCGTCGCGACCTGCTGCACCCGCTCGCCCCAGACCCCGGTCCACGGCAGCCCGGAGACCAGCAGCGTCAGCAGCCCGACGCCCACCACGGCACCCACGGCGCCGTGCCGCATCCTCAGCCGCCGGCCGGTGCGCTCGGCCTGCCGGCGCCGGGCCCGGCGACCCTTGACGAGCAGGTAGTAGCCGGTCAGCGCCATCACGATCGCCCAGCAGGCGGCGAGCTCGATGACCAGATCGCCGAGGCGGCCGCTCATCAGCTCGCCGTGCAGGCGCACGGCGTACCCCGACAGCGTGGTGTCGGGGTCGAGCGAGCCGAGCACCTCCGCGCCGTACGGGTTCACGTAGGCGTCCCGGGCACCGCCGTCGGCGTCGGTCAGCGAGAACACCGTGCTGCGGTCGGCCTCCGCCGGCTCGGTCATCGACACCACGTCGGCGTCGGGGAAGGCTCGCTCGACGGCCGCCTGCTGCGCGGCGTACGGCTGGCGGACCTGCGTATCGGACGCCGCCTCGATCGTCATGAGGTCGGCGTGGATCAGGGGTTCGAGCTGGAAGCGGAGCAGGTAGACGAGCCCGGTGCTCGCGAGCACCAGCAGGACGGGGACGACCAGGATGCTGGCGTAGAAGTGCCAGCGCCAGAGGGCGCGGAACCAGCCGGCGCTCGTGCGGGCCGGTCGGCCGCGCACGGGCGCGGGCTTGAGTACGTCGGTCACGAGAGATCTCCTCGGGGCAGCGCGGAGGCGCGCGAGAGTGGGCACGGGCTCAGGCCGCGTGCGGTGGGACGGTGCCGTGCTGCCGGGGCGTCAGGCAGCGAGGAGAGCAGGAGGTCCGCGACGTACGACGACGCGCGCGAGGAGGACCGGGACCTGCGGCGGGCGCGGCTCGGTGGCCACCGGGACGGCGGCGGCCGGGGGTGCGACGACCACCCGCGCGGCTGCCAGGGCGACCGCGAGGGGCCCGACGGCGGCACGCGAGGCGAGCGCGACGAGGGACCACAGCGCGCGTTCGCCGGCGGCCAGCCACAGCCCCACCAGCGCCGCGGCGGCGAGGTGGGCCAGCATCATCGGGGCGTGGGCCGAGAGGTCCGAGACCAGGTGGCCCACCGAGAGGACGGGCGTGGCCGCCGACGCGCCGACCGCGGCGTCGTGGGAGTCCATCAGCGAGCCGACACGGCGGCCGTCGACCACCGGCAGGGCGCCGGTGCCGACGGGATGGGTTGCGGTGGCCGTCCGGTCACCGACGTGGCCGGCGGTGACCGTGAGGGCCACGTGCACTGCGGTCTGTCCGGCGACGAGGAGCGCCACGACGCGACGCCGCGACGCGGGCCGGTGGAGCAGCGCCGCGCAGAGCACGAGAGTGACGACCGACAGCCCGGCCAGCACCGGCGCCCCGGGGAGCAGCCCGTCGGCCGAGACGTGCCCGACCGCACCCGCCAGCATCGTCACGGCCGCCAGCGCGGAGGCGCGCGACCAGACGAGGACCGGGTCCATGCCGATCATGGTCCCACGGCGCCACCCGGGAGCCGGCCCCGTGTCAGTTCAGGTTGCGGAACCGCGGGATGCCCTCGCCGCGCTGGATGGCCGACACGGCGTCCTGCAGCGCGGTCAGCGCCACCCGCTGCGTCATCGGGCCGTACGACACCCGCGCGACCCCGAGCTCCTGCAGTCGCGTGGTCGGCGGCGTTCCGGGCAGTCCGATCGTCGTCAGCCGCTGCGGGCCGAGCGCCTCCACCAGGGTGCCCACCATGTCCTCGTCGAGGGGGCCGGGCACGAAGACGACGGGGGCGCCGGCGTCGAGGAACGCCCGGCAGCGCTCCACGGCGTCGGCGAGCACCTCGGCCGGGTCGCGGTCGCCGGCCTTGACGAAGGCGTCGGTCCGGGCGTTCAGCACGAAGTCCGGCACTCCCTCCGCCTCCGCAGCCTTGACGATCGCCTCCACCTGCTCGGCCGCTTCGGTGAGCGGCTTCATCTGGTCCTCGATGTTCGCGCCCACCACGCCCACGCCGATGGCGCGGCGCACGGTCCCGGCCGCGTCGCCGTACCCGCCCTCGAGGTCGGCGGAGACCGGCAGGTCGGTGGCCCGCACGATCCGGGCCACCATGTCGAGCATCTCCTCGGCCGGGATGTTCTCGCCGTCCGCATAGCCCAGCGTCGCGGCGATCGAGTGGCTCGCGGTGGCCAGGGCCTGCGTGCCCTCGGTGCCCGCGACGACCGTGGCGCTGATGGCGTCCCAGACGTTGACGACGGTGAGCAGCTCGGGGGCGCGGTGGAGCTCGAGGAACGAGGTGGCGCGGGCGGCGGTGTCGGAGGTCATGGTGTGACCCTAGCGATCGGGGCGCCAGCCGCCAGAGCGTCGAGCCCCTGTCGTTGGTCGGTATGGGGGTGCCCGCAGCGGTCGGGGGTTGAGGTGTGAGGAGCGCAAGCGAGGCGCGGGTTGGGGCGCCAGCTCCAGAGCGTCGGGTCCTGCCGTTGGTCGGAGTGCGGGGGCGGTGCCCGCAGCGGTTGCCGGTTGAGGTGCGTTCGGTGGCGACGAGCCTCGGCAGCACGAGCTCAGCAGGCGTCATCGAGCCGCGGTTGTAGCGCGACGAGCGTCGAAAGCTGGGCCCGATCGACACCGCGATCCGTTGTCCACAGGTCCTCCTCGCCCGCCCCGAAATGTCGGTGCTCGGTGGTTGAGTTCTCCTATGGCGATCACGACCAGCGCGCTCCCGGACACCGCTGCTGCGGTGCTCGGCTACGCGCGTTCGCGTCGTGCCGCTGCCGATCGCGCGGAGGCGGAGCTGCTGGTCGCGGCGTGCCAGTGGGCCGATCTGCACCCCGCCACCGAGGACTCCGCCGCGACCTTCACCATGCCCGGTGGTGGTGAGCACGAGGAGCCGGTCGCCGGTGCGGGTGCGCCGTTGGTGGCGGAGTTCTGCATCGCCGAGCTCGGCGCCGCCCTCGGGATGTCCACAGTCGCAGCGAAGCGGCTCATCGGCCAGGCCCTCGAGCTGCGGCACCGGCTGCCCCGGCTGTGGCGCCGCGTGCAGGCCGGCGAGCTGCCCGCCTGGAAGGCGAGGCGGGTCGCGGAGACCACCATCCACGCCGACCTCTCCAAGG
>NZ_CADCUP010000224.1 GCF_902805925.1 uncultured Nocardioides sp. | reverse complement strand
TGCTGGTGGGGTCGAGTCCGCCGCTGAGCCGGCCCGAGAGGTCGAGGAGCTCGCGGATCAGCAGCCGGGCCTCGCGGTACGGCGCGGAGCTGTCGGGCTCGTCGTCGGTGAGCGAGCCCAGGAAGCTCGCTACCAGGCCGAGCCCGAAGCCGGTGACCAGCCAGGTGAAGACGGCCGCCATCTGGTCGGCGGTGGGAGCGGCCTGCCCGAGCCCGATGACGACCACGAGGCCGATCGCCTCGGCCGACAACGAGGCGGCGACCCCGCGGGCCCCGCGCCAGAGCCCGTGGGCGAAGGGCGGCACCGCCAGGGCCGCGAGCAGCGCAGGCGCCTGGGGGAAGGCGATGCCGCAGACCAGGCCCACGAGCAGCGCCTCCACCAGGCACACCAGCGCGAGGGGCAGACGGGTACGCACGGCCAGGGAGACAGCGAGCCAGATGCCGACGAGGGCCAGCAGACCCAGGACGCCGTAGACCTCCCGGGCCCACAGCACCGGCACGCCCAGGGCGAGCAGGACGAACGCCCTGGCCCCGTCGACCAGCCCCGAGTGCGGCCGCGCGGCCCGGATCATCCGCCGAAACTGTCCATGATGTTGATGACCGCGGGCCCGAGCACGGCGATGAACAGGCAGGGCAGGATGCAGAAGATCAGCGGGATGGTCATCTTGACCGGCACCTGCATGGCCTTCTCCTCGGCATGTTGACGTCTCTTGACGCGCATTTCGGACGACTGTACGCGTAGCACCTGCGCGATGGGGATACCGAAGGCGTCGGCCTGGACGAGGGAGGAGATGAAGCTGCGCAGGTCGTCGAGGTTGGACCGCTCGGCCATCGCACGCAGGGCGACGGCTCGCGAGGAGCCGATCTGCATCTCGCGCAGCACCCGCGACAGCTCGTCGGCGAGAGGGCCTTCGGTGTTGTGGGCCACCTGCTGGACGGCCGCGTCGAAGGCGAGTCCCGACTCCACGCTGATGGTCATCAGGTCGATGGCGTCGGCCAGCCCGCGGGAGATCTGCTCCTGGCGGTCGTAGGCGCGCTGGTACAGGTAGAAGTTCGGCCCGCAGTACCCCACGACGAGGCCCATCGCCATGACCACCAGGCGCATGGTCAGCGACAGGTCGAGCAGCAGGGTGACGAAGCCGGCGGCGACCAGCCCGCCCACCGCACCGATCACGCGGAGCGACACCACACGGTCGACGCTCCAGCCGGCCGGGCTGCCCGCCAGCTCGATCTTGTGGGTGATCCGCTCGGTCGAGTCGGCTCCGGTGAGGCGCCGGCCCAGGCTCAGGGCGCGCTTCTGCAGCGGCTCCATGATGCGCTCGGAGAACGGCTTGTTGAGCTCGGCCGTGAGCTCCTTGGGTGCGCCCCCCATGGCCTCCAGCGCCGCCAGGGCCCGGTCGACCCCGGGCTGCTGGCTGCGGTTGGACACGGTGGCGAGGGAGAGCAGGTAGACCGACAGCAGGACGAGGAGCGCCCCGAGGATCAGCAGCATGACCATGTCAGACCTCCACCTTCACGAGCTTGCTCATCCAGAAGGCGCCGACGGACAGCATGACCCCGCACAGGCCCAGCATCAGCCAGCCGCGGGGGTCGCTGAACATGACGCCGAAGTAGTCGGGCTGGGTCAGCAGGAGGTAGCCCGAGAAGCCGGGTGGCAGGCACCCCAGGACCCAGGCGGACAGGCGGCCCTCGGCCGAGAGGCTGAGCACCTGACGCCGGAGGTACTCGCGCTCGCGGATGGTGGCGGCCACCGTGTCCAGCAGCTCGGCGAGGTTGCCGCCGACCTGGCGCTGGATGCGGATGGCCATGACCACCCACGAGAAGTCCTTGGAGTCGAAGCGCTCGGCCACGCCCTCGAGGGCGTCCTCGATGCTCACGCCGAGACGGGTCTCGACCAGCACGCGCCGGAACTCCGTCCTCATCGGCTCCCCGCCCTCGCGCACGATCGTGTCGATCGACTGGGCGAGCGACAGGCCGGCGGCCAGCGAGCCGGAGATGAGCTGGAGGGTGTCGGGAAGCTGGGAGTTGAAGGACTTGAAGCGGCGCTTCTTCTTGAAGCCGAGCCAGACCCAGGGGGCCAGCAACCCGAGCAGCAGGAACGCGGCGCCGGTCAGGGCGCCGCCTCCACCGAGGAGCAGGCCGAGCAGCGCCGAGCCGACCGCGACGCCGATGTGCAGGAGCAGCCACTCCGCGGGCAGGAAGCCGCTGCCCGCGGCGGTGAGCTTGCGGGCGATGCGGTCCTCGAGCGTCTTGTTGCGGCGCAGCACCCCCGCAGCGGCGTCCTTGGCCTGGCTGAGGGGCTGCTCGTTCTTCTCCATCGTCGGCGCAGGTCCACGACCGCCCGCGGCGGCGTACTGCACGACGCGGTCGACCGCCGACATCTCCGGCGTCCTCCGCGAGCCCAGGCCCACCATGACGACGAAGCAGACCAGCCCGGTGCCCAGCAGGCCGACGCCGGTGTAGACGGCGTAGGTCGGGACCTGGATGCCCGGTCCTGCGGCGCTCGGCAGGGGCGCGGCGACCTCCCTCTCCAAGGTGCGGTCGCGGACGGGGGCGAAGATCTCCGCCGACAGGGTCGTCGCGCCCGCCTGGAGCGCGACGGTCACCGTGGCGTCGGTCGTGGTCACCGAGTCGGGGACGGCGGTGGTCACCAGCACCTGGCGTGCCAGGACGTCCGCCTCGTCGGTGAACGTCTCGGCCAGCGCCTCGGACTCGGCGGTGATGACCGTGCCGCTGCCGGACTCGGCCATCCGGGTCAGCGCGTCCACGGCGCCGGCGCCGGTCTGCTCGAGGGACACCACGTCGGTGAGCACGCCGGAGCCCTCGATCGCCGCCTCGACGGCGGTGAGGTCTGTGTCGCTGGTGTCGGCGCCGTCGGAGAGCACCAGCACGCTGCGCTGGCCCTCGTCGCCGGCCATCGCGACCGCCGCCAGCACGCCGTCGTACAGCCGGGTCCGGCGACTCAGGG
Organism: uncultured Nocardioides sp.; assembly: GCF_902805925.1. GTDB lineage: Bacteria > Actinomycetota > Actinomycetes > Propionibacteriales > Nocardioidaceae > Nocardioides. The sequence continues at coordinate 11,614 of NZ_CADCUP010000224.1, read as the reverse complement.
CGAGCCCGTCGACGACGGCGCGCGCCCGGTCGCGGTCGGTGGTCGGCTGGAGCGGGCCGCTCACGTCGCTGTCGAAGGTGACGATGCCCACCTCGACGTCGGAGGGCACGCTGTCGAGGTAGACGAGCGCCGCGGACTTCGCGGCCCGGAACCGGTCGCCTCTCATGGAGTTGCTCGTGTCGATCGCCAGCACGGCGGTACGGCGCACGACCGAGGTGCTGTCGGCGGGGACCGCCTCGGCGTCGGTCTTCTCGCCGCCGACGGTGACGGTGACCGTGGACAGGTCGACGTCCACGTCCGGCGGGACGTTGACGAGCAGGCTGACCCTCCCGTCCTCGTGCTGGACGTGGGTGATCCTGGTCGCGTCGTCGGCGGGCTCGGCGGCCCGGGCAGCGGAGCCGGGCAGCCCGAGGAGCAGGGGGAGTGCGACGGCGAGGGCCGAGGCGGCGGCCCGACTCATCACCGGCCGTCCATGGCGAACAGCATGGGGTCGACGTGGACGTTGGCGTACTGCATCTTCTCCAGGAACTTCGGACGCAGCCCGGTGCCGCGCAGGCGGCCGAGGATGTTGCCCTTCTCGTCGAAGCCGGCCGTGTGGTCGAAGGCGAAGACGTCCTGCAGGGTGATGACGTCGCCCTCCATGCGCTCCACCTCGGTGAGGTGGGTGATGCGGCGGGTGCCGTCCTTGAAGCGGGTCTGGTGGACGATCAGGTCCACCGCGGAGGCCACCTGCTCGCGAATGGCGCGGATGGGCAGGTCCATGCCGGCCATCAGCACCATGGTCTCCAGCCGGGACAGCGTGTCGCGGGGGCCGTTGCTGTGCAGGGTGCAGATGGAGCCGTCGTGACCGGTGTTCATCGCCTGCAGCATGTCCAGGGCGGAGGAGTCGCGGACCTCACCGACGATGATGCGGTCCGGGCGCATGCGCAGGCTGTTCTTGACCAGGTCGCGGATCGCGACCTCGCCCTTGCCCTCGATGTTCGCGGGACGGGACTCCAGGCGGACCACGTGCTCCTGCTTGAGCTGGAGCTCGGCTGCGTCCTCGATGGTGACGATGCGCTCGTCGTGGGGGATGAAGGACGACAGCACGTTGAGCGTGGTGGTCTTCCCCGCGCCCGTGCTGCCGGACACGATGATGTTGAGACGGCCCCGGACGCAGGCGTCGAGGAAGGCCGCGGTGCGGTCGCTGAGCGAGCCGAAGCGGATCAGGTCCTCCACCGTCAGGGGGTCGGCGGCGAACTTGCGGATGGTGAGCGCGGAGCCGTCGATCGCCAGCGGCGGCACGACGGCGTTGACGCGGGAGCCGTCGGGGAGGCGGGCGTCGACCATCGGGCTCGACTCGTCGACGCGGCGGCCGATGCGGGAGACGATCTTGTCGATGGTGCGCCGCAGGTGCGCCTCGTCGGCGAAGCTCGCGTCGGCGGCGACCAGCCGGCCCGAGCGCTCGAGCCAGATGTTGTCGTGGCCGTTGACCATGACCTCGGAGACCTCCGGGTCGCGCAGGTAGGGCTCGATGGGTCCGTAGCCCAGGATGTCGTCGCTGATCTCCTGGGTGACGCGGGTGCGGTCGACGGCGCTCAGCGGCTTCTCCTGCGACGCCAGCACGTCGTGGAGCGCGGCGCGGACCTTCTGGTCGAGCTCGTTCTGGTCGAGGTTGGCGGCGTAGAGCGTCGGCCCCAGCTCGCGGAGCAGCTCGGTGTGCACGCTGGCCTTGATGAGCTCGAGCCGGTCCGTCTGCTGGGGAAGCGCGCGGCGCGGGGTGGTCGGCTGCTCGTCGACGGCCACGGCCGCGCGCCGCTTGCCGGCGAGGGTGATGGCCGGCGGGGGCGGCGGGACCGGCGCGGTGACCGTCGTGGTCAGGGGCGCGCCGATGATGAGGCCCTCCAGGTCGTCGCGGACCGGTGCGGCGACGTCGTCGTTGCCGGCCGGGTCGTCGTCCCGGCGGCGCCTGGCCGCGGCGAGGCGGTCTGCGAGTCCGCTCACGCGGTCACCTCCTGATCCGGAAGCGGCGGCCCGAGGCAGGAGCCCCGGACTCGGCGTTCGCGAGCGGCTCCCCGGTCAGCCGGGTGGCCAGCCTGCGCACGACCCGCGAGGAGTCATGGTCGGGGGAGGACAGCACGATCGGCTGGCCGGCGTTGGTGGCGGCGGCGATGTCGATCGAGGTGGCCATCCGGGCCGCCACCTCCAGGCCGAGGATGGACTCCACCTTGTCGGCCCCCAGGCCGACCTGGTCGTCGGCCCGGTTGAGCAGCAGGTGCCGGTGGCCCAGCACCAGGCTCAGCATGTCCAGGGTGTCGAGCGCGACGCGCACGTTCTTCAGCGTCGGCACGTCGAGGGTCGCCACGATGACGCACTCGTCGGTGCCGTCGAGGGCGGTCAGCGTCTGCTCGTCGAAGGTCGGTGCGCTGTCGACCACGACGTAGTCGAAGCGCTCCTGAAGCGTCTTGAGGACCCGGGTGACGAGGGCACCGGTGACGCGGTCGCGGGCGTCGGGCAGGCTCGGTGCGGCCAGCACCATCACCCCCGAGTCGTGTGGTGTGAGCATGCCCTCCACCATCGCGACGTCGAGGGTGGCCTCGCTGCCGATGAGGTGCTCGATGGAGTGGGTCGGGAAGAGCTGGAGTGTGATGGCGACGTCGCCGAAGGCGAGGTCCATGTCGAACAGGCAGACCTTGCGCTGGCCGTCGGAGGCGAGCGCGAGGGCGAGGTTGACCGAGGTGGTCGTCTTGCCGACGCCTCCCTTGGGGGAGAAGACGGTGAGCACCTTGCCGAGCACGGGTGCCGGGGTGGAGCCGCGCAGGGCGAGCCACACCTCCTGCGCGCGGTCCAGCGCGGTGCCGATGGCCGACATGTCACCGTCGGCGACGACGTCGCGGACGCCGGCGTGCATGGCACGCGTCAGGACCTCGGTGTCGACCACCTCGCGGACGAGGACGACGCTGATCGTCGGGCGCTGGACGCGGAGCTGGTCGGCGACGGCGAGTGCGGAGTCCAGGCCCAGGTTCGGGCCCAGCACCACCGCGAACTCCTCGGCGCGCTGGTCGAGCCACGACTCGAGGCGCTCGACGGTGTCCATGGCGTGGCCACCGGGCGGGAGAGCCTTGAGCAGCTCCGCCACCTTGGTCTGGTCTGGATCGATAACGACGGGCATATCAACTCACTCGAAGACGTTGTCGATGGTCACGCCGGTGTCGTCGGCGCTCAGGTTGCTGTCGGAGTTGCGGAGCGCGAACGCCACGTCGCCGTTCTGCTCGTAGTACAAGATGCGCTCCGCTTGGTCCTGGTCCACCGCGAGGGTCATCAGGGTGGAGGGCAGGACCTCGGCCGCGACGTCCTCGGCCGGGGCCGCCGCCGGGGTGGTCGAGCCCACGGCGATGACCGTGATGTCCGGGAGCAGGAGGCGGGTGATGGGCTCGTCCTCCTTCATCTCGCCGTTCACGAGGGCCTTGCCGGTGCCGTGCACGAAGATCGCCACTTGGGAGCCCGCCTTGATGAAGCCCGCGACGCGAGAGGTGTCGGTCAGCTGGACCGAGATGGCGACCTTGCCCTTCGGGATCGGCAGCACCGACGCGTCGCCGGACTCACCGAACTTGTCCGTCACGATCTGCTCGCCGGGGTAGATCCGGGTGTTGGCGGCCTCGCCTGCGATGGCGTCGATGGCGTCGACGACGTTCGGCATCGCGACGGTCTGCGGGACCGGCCGGAGCTGGAGCTTGGCGGCGGCGGCCGCGGCCTCGATGGTCTCGCCCGGCTCGATGACGGCGACTGCCTGCAGCACCTCCACGTTCTCGAACTTCGCCACCGCCCGGCTGTCGGCGCCCTGCACGTACAAGAAGACGAGGACGGTGCCGATGGCAGCCATGGTCGTGGCTGCGAACAGCATGAGCTTGCGACGGTCCATCGGTGTGGCCTCTCACTCAGGGACCGGGTGGTCCCCGCGATTCGTCCCGGTCGGTGCGCCGGACGCGAGGCCGTGGACGGCCCGGTCCGTACGCCCGAACGCTAGTCGCGGGAGAGGCGGCGTGTAGTGGTTTTCGTCAAGGAAGGTAAAGAGCCGCCACGTCGTCGCGGAACTCGCGCATCACGACGTTCCGCTTGAGCTTGAGGCTGGGCGTCAGCTGGCCGTCCTCCTCGGTCCAGGAGACCGGGAGAATGGCGAACTTCCGGATCGACTCGGCCTTGGACACCGCCCGGTTGGCCTCCTCGACGGCCTCCTCGACGGCGGCGCGCAGGTCGGGGTCGTCGACGAGGTCGGCGACCGTGCCGGTCTTGCCGTGCTGCGCGGCCCACGCGGGGAACGACTCCTCGTCGATGGTGACGAGCGCGGCGATGAAGGGCTGGCCGTCGCCGACCACGATGCACTGGTCGACCAGGGCGTGCGCCCGCAGGCGGTCCTCGAGGACGGCCGGTGCGACGTTCTTGCCGCCCGCGGTCACCAGGATCTCCTTCTTGCGCCCGGTGATCCGGACGAAGCCCTCGTCGTCGACCTCGCCGACGTCCCCGGTGTGGAGCCAGTCGTCGCGCGTCAGGGCCTCGGCGGTGCCCTCCTCGCTGCGCCAGTAGCCGGAGAAGACCTGGCCGCCGCGGAACAGCAGCTCACCGTCGTCGGCCACCCTGACCGCCGTCCCGGGCAACGGGCGACCGACGGTGCCGACCTTCTGCGCGTCCGGCAGGTTCACGGTGAGCGCTGCCGTCGTCTCGGTGAGCCCGTAGCCCTCCAGCACGGTGAGCCCGATGCCGCGGTAGAAGTGACCGAGGCGGTCGCCGAGCGGGGCGCCGCCGGAGAGGGCGTACTCGCAGTGGCCGCCGAGGGCCGTCAGCAGCCTGCCGTAGACGAGGCGGCCGAAGAGGGCGTGCCGGGCACGCAGCACGATGCCGGCACGGCCCTTGTCGAGGGCTCGGCTGTAGGCGATGGCCGTGTCGGCCGCCCGGTCGAAGATCCTGCCCCGGCCGTCGGCGGTAGCGCGCTGGGAGGCGGTGTTGAAGACCTTCTCGAAGACGCGGGGCACCGCCAGGATGAAGGTCGGACGGAAGGTCTGGAGGTCGTCGAGGAGGCTCTTGATGTCGGCGCTGTGGCCCATCCGGACCCGGGCCTTGACGCAGCCGACCTGGATGACCCGGGCGAAGACGTGGGCCAGCGGGAGGAACAGCAGCGTCGAGGAGTCCTCGTGGAACAGCACGTCGAGCTCCTCGACCGCCACGCCCAGCTCGAACATGAAGTTGCCGTGCGTGAGCATGCAGCCCTTGGGCAGCCCGGTGGTGCCGGAGGTGTAGATCACGGTGGCCAGGTCGAGCGGCGTCGCTGTGGTACGCCGTGCCTCGAGCTCGTCGTCGGGGACGTCCTCGCCGAGCCTGGTCAGCACATCCACGGCGTTGTCGGCGATCGACCACACGTGGTGGAGGTCCGGGAGGTCGCCGCGCACCTGCGCGACCCGCGCGACGTGCTCGGCCGACTCCGCGGCGACGGCCCGCGCGCCGGAGTCGCGCAGGATGTGGCGGACCTGCTCGGCCGAGGAGGTCTCGTAGATCGGCACGGTCACGGCACCGGCGAACCAGATCGCGTAGTCGAGCAGCGTCCACTCGTAGCGGGTCTTCGAGATCAGGGCCACGCGGTCGCCCGCCTCGACCCCCGCGGCGACCAGGCCCTTGGCCACCGACCGCACCTCGGCCAGGAACGCGGCGGCCGTGACGTCCTCCCACGCCTCGTCCCGGGGGCGGCTGAACACCACGGCGTCGCCGGCCTCGCGGGCGTTGGCGACGACGTCGTCGGTGAGGTTCCCCGTCGCGGGGACCTCGATGTCCAGGGGCGTGGAGAACTCACGCACGGGTGCCTCCTGCGGGTGTGGCCGGTGAACGTGCGCACGTTACCGTCGGCGCCGCCGGCGGCGCCCATCCGGGCACTGGCGGACGGCTCCGGGGCCTGCGGGGTCAGGTAGGGTCACAGCCCCCAGTCCACCCGTCGGCACGTGTGCCGGCTCCACCCCAGGGGTCTCGATGGCCGAACAGACCACCTCCTCCATCGTCATCGACGCCTCGCCCGCCCAGGTGATGGCGGTCATCGCCGACTTCCCCGCCTACCCGACGTGGGCCAAGGGCGTGCAGACCGCCGACGTGGTGCGAGAGGGGTCCGGCGGCCGGGCCGAGGAGGTGTTCTTCTCCCTCGACGTCTCGCCGATCAAGGACGAGTACACGCTGCGCTACCGGTGGTCGGGCGACGCGCAGGTCACCTGGACCCTGGTCGAGGGCAGGATGCTCAAGGCCCTCGACGGGGCCTACGTGCTGCACGACCTCGGCAACGGGTCCACCGAGGTGACCTACCGCCTGGCGCTCGACGTCTCCATCCCGCTCATCGGGATGCTCAAGCGCAAGGGCGAGAAGATCCTCATCGACACCGCCCTCAAGGGCCTGAAGAAGCGCGTCGAGTCTCTCTGACGGAGGAGAGGACGACGTGACCGCACCAGGGACGCACGTGGGGCCACCCGCGGGGCCGGGCGACCACTCGGGGACGCCGCCCCAGCCACCTCGCCTCGGCCGCCACCTCGCTGGTGCAGGCGGCGGCCGTCCGGCTGGCGACCGCCGTGCCGGACGAGGGGGCCGCGGAGCATCCGGACGTCGACGCCGACGTGCGGGAGGGGCACCCATGAGCCTCGGGACCGGGCCCGCCCGGCTCCGCGGCTGAGGGGCTCAGGAGATGACCGCACCCGTGTGGGTGGGCGTCGACGTGGGTGGCACCAAGGTCCTCGCCGGGGTGGTGTCCGAGGACGGCACCGTGGTGCGCACCGCCCGGGGCGCCACGCCCGGGCGCCGGGTGGACGCCGCGCTCATCGAGGAGGTGCTCACCGAGACCGTGCACGCGGTCGCGGACGGGGCGCCCATCGCGGGGGTGGGCCTCGCGGCGGCCGGCTTCGTCGAGGCCACGGGCGAGCGGGTGATGTTCGCCCCGCATCTGCCCTGGCAGGACGAGCCCGTGCGGGCCCGGCTCGCCGATCGCTGGCAGGTGCCGGTGGTGCTCGAGAACGACGCGACGTGCGCCGCCATCGCCGAGTGGGAGCACGGCGCGGCGCGCGGCGCCGGCTCGGCCGTGGTCGTCACGCTGGGCACCGGCATCGGCGGCGGCCTCATCGTCGACGGGCACGTCGTCCGCGGCGCCAACGGGATGGCCGGCGAGTTCGGCCACATGCAGGTGGTGCCCGACGGGCTGCCCTGCGAGTGCGGTGGGCGCGGGTGCTGGGAGCAGTACTCCTCGGGCAACGCGCTCGTGCGCTACGCCCGCGAGCGCATGGGCCACGAGCCGACCATGCTCGAGGAGGCGAGCGGCGGCCGCCCCGAGCAGCTCACCGGGCCGATGGTCACCGACGCGGCCGCCGCGGGCGACCTGCTGGCGCGGGCGGCGTTCACCTCGGTCGGCGACTGGCTCGGGGTCGGCGTCGCCAACCTGGTGGCCGCCCTCGACCCCGAGCGGGTCGTCGTGGGCGGAGGGGTCTCGGCCGCCGGCGAGCGCCTGCTCGGCCCGGCCCGCGTGTCGCTGGAGCGGTCGCTGGTCGGCGCGGCGCACCGCGTCGTACCGTCGCTGGTCGCCGCCCGCCTCGGTCCGGAGGCCGGCCTCGTGGGTGCGGCGGCGCTGGCCAGGTCGACTCAGCTGCGGCGGTAGTCGGGCACCAGCTCGATGGCGAGCTGCTCGAGGAACAGGCCCACGTCGGTGACGATGCCGCGCGCCTGCGAGGAGCCGCGGTCGGCCAGCTTGGTGACGGTGGCGGGGTTGATGTCGACGCACACCAGGGGGATCGAGGCGGGCAGGATGTTGCCCGTCGCCACCGAGTGCAGCATGGTCGCGACCATCAGGCAGAAGCCGACGTCGCCGATCTCGGCACGCATGGCGCGCTGGCCCTCGATGACGTCGGTGTAGACGTCGGGCAGCGGGCCGTCGTCGCGCACGGAGCCGACCAGCACGAACGTCTTGTCGTGGGTCACCATCGCGTGCATGATCCCGCCGGTCAGGACGCCGTTGTCGACGGCCGCCTTGATGGAGCCCTGCTTGCGGATGGTGTTCAGCGCGCGGATGTGGTGCTCGTGGCCGTGCTCGACGCCGCGGCCCTGGGCGAGGTCGACGCCCAGCGAGGTGCCGTAGAGGCTCGACTCGATGTCGTGGGTGGCCAGCGCGTTGCCGGCGAAGAGCACGTCGACGAAGCCGGCGTTGACCATGTGCACCAGGGCCGGAGCGGCACCGGTGTGGACGACGCCCGGGCCGCCGACCCACAGCACCTTCTTGCCCGCCGCCCTGGCCTCCCGCATGCCGTCGGCCACCTGCCGCACCAGCAGCCCCTGCGGCTTCTCCGACGACACGTCGGACTCCATGAAGCCGAACGACTCCGAGCTCTTGTCGGCGATCGGCCCGGTGACCTTGATGCCGGAGGCGCCGCACACGACCCGCATGCCGGTGCGCACGTCGGACATGGGCAGCGTGTAGACGCGGTTCCCGCCGTCCTCCACGGGCTCGACCACCAGGCCGCAGTCCATCTCGGGGTTCTCCACGTCGTACCACCGCCCGCCGAGGCGGATCTTCGTGGCCAGGTTGGTGGTGGAGTAGAAGCCGTCGGGGAAGACGCCGTCGTGCTCGGCCTCCGAGACCACGGCCTCGCCGGGGTCGACCTGGTTGACCCCGCGCGTCTGGAGGCGCATGAGCAGGCGCTGCAGCGCGTCGTCGTCGCCGGCCGTCACGGTGATGGTCGCGCGCGAGGTGTCGTTCGCCTCGTGGCCCACGTCGAAGCGGTCGATGACGTAGTCGCCGTCGTACTCCCGGATGTCGTCGAGGATCCGCGACAGGATGCCGCTGTCCATCAGGTGGCCGGTGACTTCGACGGTCTCGTTGGCGCTCACGGGCGCCACCCTAACGGCGACCGGGCGGGCCTCAGACGCGGGCGCCGTCGTCGCCGGGGTCGCGCGGACCGCTCGGCATCATGGCGACGAGGTAGACGAAGCCGCCGACGAACCCGGCGACCAGCGCGTACGCCACCAGGCGGGGCATGCCCCACCCCAGGACGGTGAAGACGAGCAGCACCAGGGGCGACCCGAAGAGCCCGGCCCAGGCGATGCGGCGTCGCGGCTCGACCCGGGGCAGCGGAGGAGGCGGGGGCGGGACGAACCTCTCCTCCTCGTGCTGCTCGGAGACCGGCGGGGTGCTCGCCACCGGCGCCGGCTCCGGCTCCGGGACGGGCGGCGGCGGGGCGTCGTCCTCGACCTCGGGCCGCTCGCCGTAGTGGTCGACGATGTCGCGCCACGCCCGGTCGAGGTCGCGCTCGCGCCCCGGCTCGTTGCTGCTCACCCCCCGAGGGTAGACGTCGACCGGTGGCGCGTCGGTCCGTCGGATCCCCGGGACGTCGTTGGTGGCGTCGGGGAGCATGGGGGAGTGTTCGGTGACGAGAAGGCGCAGCGGCGTCGCAACGCCCGCGACCTCGAGCGCCGGATGCGCGAGCTCGACGAGCTGGACCGCCGCTTCGGCCTCGGTGCGCTGCCCGGGACGACCGGCCCGCGGGAGGTACGCCGGACCCGGCACGGCCTGCGCAACCTCACCGTCGTGGCCCTCACGCTGACCCTGGTCGGCATCGTGCTGGCCATCCACCCGAGCCCCACCGCCGCCGGGGTGAGGGCCCTCGTCGGCAGCGGGCTGGCGCGGGTCGGCGTGCTGTCGCCGGCCGTGGACGCGGGCAGCTACGCCTTCATCGCGACGCAGCCGGGCACCGGCCGGCCGGTCGGCTACGACCCGTGCACGCCGATCACGGTCGCGGTGAACCCTGACGGTGCGCCGGGGCGGTGGAGGACGCTGGTGGACCGCGCGATCGAGAACGTGGGCTCGGCGTCCGGGCTCGACCTGGTCTATGCCGGTCAGACCGACAGCCGCGACATGGCGGCCGAGGAGACCGGCGCCACGGTGCTCGTGATGTGGGCGACCGAGGACGAGGTGCCCGCCCTGAAGGGCGACGTCGCGGGGGTCGGCGGGAGCTCGGCGGTGCAGCGGGGCGCCGGCCGCGTGCAGTTCGTCCGCGGCCAGGTGGTGCTCGACCGCGAGGCCTTCGACGACGTGGAGGGCCTCCGGCTCGCGGTGGACCAGGCGGTCGTGGACCACGAGCTCGCCCACGTGGTGGGGCTGGACCACGTCGACGACCCCGGCGAGCTGATGAACCCGCGGACCGGTCGGCAGCTGAGCTGGGGACCGGGAGACCTGGAGGGGCTGGCTCGCCTCGGCGACATCCCTTGCGGGTGACCGGGTCTAGCGCTGCGTCAGCGACTCGAGGAGGAGGGCGTACGTCGCGGACGGGTCGCCGTCGCTGCTCTCGATGCGCACGGCGTCGACCCGTTCGGCCAGCAGCCGCTCGAGCGCCCGGTGGCAGCGCAGCAGCTCCGCGTCGCCCCCGTTGATCGCGACGATGTCCCGCACCGTGTCGTGCCAGGGGTCCTCGTCGTCGGCACCGCGGCGGTGGAAGCGGGCGACGGCGGCGGCCGGGGAGTCCATGAGGACGCGCTCGACGTACTCCGCGCCCACGCCCGCCGCGGCGGCCTGGAACCGGGCCAGCTGGTCGCGGTCGAGCAGCATCTGCGGCAGCACGACGTCCGACCCGTGGGCCAGGTACGCCTCGATCATCGCCAGCGCCGCCGGCCGGATGAGCGCTCCGGCCCGGACGAAGTCGTCCTCCCAGCCGCCGATCAGCGTCCGCAGCACGTCGATGTCGCAGTTGAGGACGCCCGGGTGCTCGGCGGCGTAGCGGCGGGCGAGCGTGGACTTGCCGATCCCGGGCGGGCCGTTGAGGTGGAGGAGTCGGCTCATGAGCGGCGGAAGCCACCTTCGGAGTGAAGGACCTGCCCGTCGAGGCGCAGCGGGCCGTGCACCTCTTGTTCGTCGTGGGGCATGCGCACCATCGTGCCCGAGTCTCGGCCGAGCTACGGTCTCATCCCTCACCCGGTCCACAGGGGGCCATCGGGGGCCGCTGAAATGTCGGTGGCCCCTGGTTGAGTCCTCCTGTGGCCACCATGACGCGCGAGCTTCCCGACACCGCTGCTGCGGTGCTCGGCTACGCCCGTTCGCGCCGTGCTCTGGCTGATGCGGCGGAGGCGGCGCTGGGGATGTCGACGGTGGCGGCGAAGCGGCTCATCGGCCAGGCCCTGGAGCTGCGGCACCGGCTGCCGCGGCTGTGGCGCCGCGTCCAGGCCGGCGAGCTGGCTCCGTGGAAGGCCCGCCGGGTCGCCGAGACCACCATCCACGCCGACCTGTCCCGCGAGGCCGCCGCGTTCGTGGACCGGCAGCTCGCCCCGTTCGCGCACCGCACCTCCACCACCACCCTCGACCGGCTCGTCGATGCCGCGATCGCCCGGTTCCACCCCGACCGGGCGGCCCTGGAGGCCGCCCGTGGTGCCGACTCCCGTCATGTGACGATCGAGGAGCAGCAGGTCTCCTTCGCCGGCACCATGCGCGTGACCGCGGAGCTGGACCTGGCCGACGCCCTCGACCTGTCCACCGCGGTCACCCACGGAGCGGAGACCTTGAAGGCGCTGGGGTCCGTCGAGTGCCTGGACGCCCGGCGTGCGACCGCGGTCGGGGAGATGGCGCGGACCCAGCTCA
>NZ_CADCUP010000223.1 GCF_902805925.1 uncultured Nocardioides sp. | reverse complement strand
TCTTGAGAGCCGTGGTCGAGGTCAGGTGCTTGTTCATGCGGGCCACCTCCTTCAGTGCGTCGTGCGCAGGTCGTGCCAGGACCCGGTGCGCGTGGATCGGATGTTGAGGAAACTATCGCCTCACCGCGGTAATGGGCAAACGATTTACTGGGTATTTCCTCGAAATTCGCGAGAGAGCCGCTCACGCAAGCAGGGCGAGCACCTCGGCGCCGTACTTCTCGAGCTTCGTGGGGCCCACGCCGGCGATCTTGAGCAGTCCCGCGTCGGTGCTGGGACGGTGCTCCGCGATCAGCTGGAGGGTCGCGTCGGTGAAGACGACGTACGGCGGCACCTCGTCGTCGCCGGCCCGCTCCCGTCGCCAGGTGCGCAGCGCCTCGAACAGCTCCTCGTCGTAGGAGGCCGGGCAGTCGGCGCAGCGGCCGATCTTCTTCTGGGCGGCGGTGTCGAGGGGCTTGCCGCACTCGCGACAGTGGACGGCTCGCCGGTTGCGGCGTGCTCCGGGCTCGGTGCCCCTGGCCTGCACCGCCCGGGGGTCGCGGAGCACGCCGTCGAGGAAGCGGGAGGGCTTGCGGCTGGCGCGCCCGCCGGGGTTGCGGGCCGCCGACCAGGAGATGGAGAGGTCGCGGCGGGCGCGGGTGATGCCGACGTAGAGCAGCCGGCGCTCCTCCTCCACCTCGGCAGGCGTCTCGGCGTAGACGATCGGGAGCGTCCCCTCCTGCATGCCGCACAGGAAGACGGCGTCCCACTCCAGGCCCTTCGCGGCGTGCAGCGTCGCGAGCGTGACGCCCTCGGCCACCGGGGCGTGCTGCTCGGAGGCACGGCGGTCGAGCTCGTCGACGAAGGCGCCGAGGTCGGAGGCTTCGGTGGTGGCGAGCTCGACGGCCTGGTCGACCAGCGCCTGGAGCGACTCCCAGCGGTCGCGGGTCTGGCCGCGGCTGGTGGGCGCCTCCGGCGACCAGCCCATGCCGCCGAGCGTGGCGCGGACGACGTCGACGAGCGGCTCGTCGGCCGACTGGCCACCGCGCGCCGTGCCGCGGAGCAGCGTGACGGCCTGCCTCACCTCGGGGCGGTCGAAGAAGCGGGCGGCCCCGCGGATGACGTAGGGGATGCCGCGGCCGGCCAGGGCGTCCTCGAACGCCTCCGACTGGGCGTTGATGCGGAAGAGCACGGCGATCTCGGAGGCTGGCGTGCCGGCGGCGCGGAGCTCGGCGATGCGCCCCGCGACGTGCTGCGCCTCGGCCACCTCGTCGGGGCACCCCTGCGCGGTCACGACGGGGCCGGAGGGCCGCTGGGCCACCAGCTGGACGCCCTGGCTGGGTGTGCCCGCCAGCACCTTGTTGGCGAAGCCCACCACCTCGGGCGAGGAGCGGTAGTTGCGCACCAGGTCGATCGAGGCGGCCTCGGGGAAGCGGGAGGAGAACTCGCGCAGGTAGGAGGCCTGGGCGCCGGCGAAGGAGTAGATCGTCTGGGCCGGATCGCCCACGACGCACAGCTCGTCGCGACCGCCGAGCCACAGCTCGAGGAGGGCGTACTGCAGCGGGGAGACGTCCTGGAACTCGTCGACGACGAACCACTTGTACTGCTGGCGGACCTGCGCGGCCACCCGCTCGTCGTCGGCGAGCATGCCGGCGGTGAAGAGGAGGACGTCCTCCATGTCCATCCGTCCCTGGTCGCGCTTGGTCTCCTCGTAGGAGTCGAACACCCCCGCCACGGTCTCCGGCGTGAGGTCGCCGACGGCGCGGCCCCGGGCGGGAGCGATGCGGGGGTAGTCGTCGGGCGAGACGTTGCTGACCTTGGCCCACTCGACCTCCGAGGCCAGGTCGCGCAGCAGCGCCTGGTCGGCGGTCAGCCGACGGCGGCGGGCGGCCGTGGCGAGGAGCCCGAGCTTGGACTCGACCAGGGTGGGGAGCTCGTGGCCGTGGATGCGTGGCCAGAAGAAGCGCAGCTGACGCAGCGCGGCGGAGTGGAACGTGCGGGCCTGCACCCCTGTGGCACCGAGCAGCCGCAGCCGCCCGCGCATCTCGCCTGCGGCGCGGGTGGTGAAGGAGAGCGCCAGCACCTCGGTGGGCGCGTAGACGCCGGTGGCCACGCCGTGGGCGATGCGATGGGTGATCGCGCGGGTCTTGCCGGTGCCCGCCCCGGCCAGCACCCGCACCGGGCCGCGCAGGGTCTCCGCCACCCGACGCTGCTCGGGATCGAGGGCACCGAGCAGGTCGTCGGGGGCGGGCAGGAGGGCGGACAACGCGGGGAACAACTCCTGGCTCGGGGTGGTTGGACCTGGTGCCCACAACCCTAGACGTCCAAGGGGACAGTTCACGATGAGCGAGACCTTCACGATGTACAGCACCCCCTGGTGCGGCTACTGCCACCGGCTCAGGGGCCAGCTCGACCGCGAGGGCATCACCTACGACGTCGTCGACATCGAGCAGGTGCCGGAGGCGGCGGAGATCGTCGAGAAGGTGAACAACGGCAACCAGACCGTCCCCACCCTGGTCTACGCCGACGGCTCCGCGCAGACCAACCCGTCCCTGATGCAGGTGAAGGACAAGCTGGCCTCGCTGGGGTGAGCGGGGGTTGGTCGGTCGGCGTACGGCGCCCGCTACCAGCCCCCGGCGAGCGACTCGCCGACCCAGCTCTCCAGCAGCGATGACGAGATCGACACACCCTGGGGGACCACGACGGCCCCGGACGCGGCGTCGGCGCGCAGCTGGTCGCGGGTGAACCAGCGGGCCTCCTCGATCTCCGCGCCGTCCACGTCGATGACGTCGCTCGTGGCCCGTGCCACGAAGCCGATCATGATGCTCGCCGGCAGCGGCCACGGCTGGTTGCCGAAATAGGTCACCTCGCCGACGGGGGTGCCGACCTCCTCCATCACCTCGCGGCGCACGGCGTCCTCGAAGGTCTCCCCCGGCTCCACGAAGCCGGCCAGCGTCGACCAGCGGCCCGGGGGCCACACCGACTGCCGGCCCAGCAGGATCCTCTCGTCGGCCGATCCGGGCTCACCGAGGGTCACGGCCATGATCACCGCCGGGTCGGTGCGCGGGAACTGCCGCTTGCCGCACGAGGTGCACTGCAGCTCGTGGCCGGCGTGGCGGGACTCCAGCGAGCCGCCGCAGCGCGGGCAGAACCTCGTCGCCTGCAACCACTCCGCCAGCCCGATGGCGTGGAAGAGCCAGGGCGCGTCGTCCTCCCCGCGCTCGCCGAGGTAGGGGAAGAGGCCGCGGAGGGCGACCCAGTCGTCCTTGTCCCCGGGGGCGTCGGCCGGGTCGCAGACCAGGGCGAACCTCGTGACGCCGTCCCGCTCCCCCAGCAGCACCCGGATGCCCTCGGGCGCCTCGACGGGCGACACCCAGGCGACGCCGCCCTCCACGGGGTGGATGCGGGTCCCGGCGACCACCAGCACCCGGGTGGTCGGGTCGCCCCAGCGGGCCTCCAGCCAGGCGCCGTCGGTGCGGTGCAGGCCCTCGCGGTTGTGCGCGTGGGCCGAGAGGGCCAGGTGCGGGAGGCTGCGGCTGCGATCGCCGGCGTCCTGGGTGCTCACGCGGCCACCGTACTTGGGTAGTTTCCACGT
>NZ_CADCUP010000222.1 GCF_902805925.1 uncultured Nocardioides sp. | reverse complement strand
GGGGGCTGGTGTCGTACGGCGGTGGCGACTGCTCCCGGGTCCGCCCGGCCGTCCGGACCTGCCGATTGGTCCCAAACGACAGGTTATGGGGCCGGAAGCGTGCGGTTTCTGCCCGATCGCCGGGGCCGCCGGCATCCGACAAAGCCGGACGCGGGGCACGGCCATCACCGTGCCCCGCGCCGCCGACAGCGTGCCGGGTGTGGGATTCGAACCCACAAGCCCTTTCGGGCAGTGGTGTTTGAGACCACCGCGTATGCCGTTCCGCCAACCCGGCCGACGCAGGAAAGGTACCCGACGGCGGGCTGACGCGCGGCGCTAGCCTTGCCGGGTGACCCAGCCGCCGTCTCCGTCCACCCAGCCCCGCGTCGTCATCGCCGAGGACGAGGCCCTCATCCGCATGGACCTCGCGGAGATGCTGGGCGAGGAGGGGTACGACGTCGTCGGCCAGGCGGGCGACGGGGCCCGGGCGGTCGAGCTGGCCCGGGAGCTGCGTCCCGACCTGGTGGTCCTCGACGTCAAGATGCCGGTGCTGGACGGCATCGCCGCGGCCGAGCGCATCGCCGACGAGCGGATCGCCCCGGTCGTCATCCTCACCGCCTTCTCCCAGCGCGAGCTGGTCGAGCGCGCCCGGGACGCCGGCGCGATGGCGTACCTCGTCAAGCCCTTCACCAAGCAGGACCTCGTGCCGGCCATCGAGATGGCGGTCAGCCGCTTCGCGGAGGTGCAGTCGCTGGAGTCGGAGGTCGCCGACCTCACCGAGCGGCTGGAGACCCGCAAGGCGATGGACCGGGCCAAGGGGATGCTGCAGGCGGAGCTCGGCCTCAGCGAGCCCGACGCCTTCCGCTGGATCCAGCGCACAGCCATGGACCTGCGGCTCTCGATGCGGCAGGTCGCCGACGGCGTCGTCGAGCACGGGGTGCCGGCTCCGTAGCGCCGCCCTCGCCACGGTGGGACGGCCCGGCGTTACGTCCCGGGTCACGAATCGGCAACGACCCGAAATACCCCTCGGGCGAGTCATGCTCACAGCGCTCGTCTGGTGCTACGTTTCGCTCCACCATCGACCGTGTGGCGTGGTTCACGTCAGCGGCCCAGCACTGCGGAGGATTCATGACCCGTTCCACCAAGCGCGTGCGCGGCATCGCCGCTCTCATCGCCACTGTCGGTCTCACCCTGAGCGCCTGCGGCACCACCGAGGACAGCGGCGGCGGTGACGGCGACAGCGCGAGCGGCGACGGCGCGGCCTGCGACCTGACCCTGGCGTTCTTCGGTCCCCAGACCGGCCCCGCGGCCGGTCTCGGCGAGCCGATCATCAACGGCGCCCAGCTCGCCATCGACGAGTACAACGCCGAAGCCGAGTGCGAGGTCGCCTACGAGCAGATCGACTCCCAGGGCAGCCCCGACCAGGCGCCCTCGCTGGCCACCGAGGCCGTGGGCAACGACGCCATCATCGGCGTCGTCGGCCCCGCCTTCTCAGGTGAGTCCGCAGCGGCCGGCCCGATCTTCTCCGAAGGCGGCCTGCCGACCATCTCCCCGTCGGCCACCAACCCGGCCCTCTCCGAGAACGGCTGGGACACCTTCCACCGGGCCCTGGGCAACGACGCGACGCAGGGTCCTGCCGCCGCGGCGTACATCCGTGACACCGTCGCCGCCACGTCCGTCTTCGTGATCGACGACGCCTCCGAGTACGGCGCCGGCCTCGCCGGCATCGTCGAGGAGGAGCTCGGCGACACGGTCGTCGACAGCGACACCATCCAGACCGGCCAGACCGACTTCTCCGCCACGGCGACCAAGGTCGGCTCGTCCGACGCCGACACCGTGTTCTTCGGCGGCTACTACGCCGAGGCCGGCCTGCTCGTCCGCCAGCTGCGCGACTCCGGCTTCGAGGGCACCTTCGTCGTCGCCGACGGCGTCAAGGACCCCGGCTACATGGACAGCGCCCGTGACGCTGCCGAGGCCACCGTCATCACCTGCCCGTGCATCCCCGCCGACGACCCGGCCGTGGCCGAGTTCGCCAGTGCCTACGAGGCTGAGTTCGGTGGTGCCCCCGGCACCTACGCCGCCGAGGCCTACGACGCGGCGCAGATCTTCCTCGACGGCATCGCCGAGGGCATCAGCACCCGTGAGGACATGCTCGCGTTCGTCAACGACTACGACGAGGCGGGCATCACCAAGCAGCTGACGTTCGACGAGACCGGCGAGCCGGCCGACGTCCACGTCTACGCCTACACCGTCGAGGGCGGCGAGATCGTCCCCGACCAGGAGATCACCAGCTGACCTGACAGCTTGCTCTACATCTCAAGCGTCGTCGTTGTGGCCGGGGGGCCCTAGCCCCCCGGCCGCAACCATGCGGCACCCAGAGCCCAGGAGGCTTGGTGAACTTCGAGTTCCTGTTCAACAACTTCCCCGAACTGACCATCACGGGTCTGGCGTTCGGTGCCATCTACGCCCTCATCGCGCTCGGCTACACGATGGTCTACGGCGTCCTGCAGCTGATCAACTTCGCCCACTCCGAGGTGTTCGCCTACGGCACCTTCGCCGCCCTGTGGACCGTGCTGGCCCTGGGCGGGGACGCGGGGGTGAGCTCGGGCAGGGGCATCGCGATCCTGGTCGCGGCCCTCGTCGCGGCGATGCTCGTGTCCGCGGCCATCGCGCTGCTGCTCGAGCGGGTGGCCTACCGGCCGCTGCTCAAGCGCAACGCTCCGCGCCTCATCGCCCTGATCTCGGCCATCGGCGCGTCCTTCGTGCTCGCCGAGCTGCTCGGCCTGCGTGACCGGGTGGCCGGCTGGTTCGGCCTGGAGGAGAGCCTGAGCGAGTACGTCAGCGGTGCGCGGATCAACCGCAGCATGCCGACGCTCCTCGAGCGCAAGAAGCTGTTCAGCTTCTTCGGCTACGACGTGACGGTCATCGACGTGATCGTCATCGTCGCGGCGATCGTGATGATGTTCGCCCTCGACCAGTTCGTCCGCCGCTCGCGCCTGGGCCGCGGCATCCGCGCCACGGCGCAGGACGCCGAGACCGCCGCCCTGATGGGCGTGAACTCCACCCGTGCGGTGCAGGTGACCTTCCTGCTGGGCGGCCTGATGGCCGGCGCCGCCGCGTTCCTCTACATGCTGAAGATCGAGACGACCCGGTTCGACGTCGGGTTCCTGCTCGGCGTCAAGGCGTTCACCGCCGCCGTGCTGGGCGGCATCGGCAACCTGCGCGGCGCGCTGCTGGGCGGGCTCGTCCTCGGCGTCGCGGAGAACTGGGGCTCGGCCCTCCTGGGCTCGGAGTGGCGCGACGTCGTCGCCTTCGTCCTCCTCGTCGTCATCCTCCTCTTCCGACCAACCGGCATCCTGGGTGAGTCGCTCGGAAAGGCACGCACATGAGCACCGCAGTCAGCGCTCGGCCGAAGAGGGGCGCGGGCCTCAAGGGCCGCGTCGTCGCCATGCCCAAGCCCCTCAAGATCACGCTGTGGGTGCTCCTGGCGCTCCTTGCCTACGCGCTCCCGCTGCTGGAGCCACCGATCATCTCCCCGCCCGGCACGGACTTCGGCGGCGTGCTCTTCACCGTGACGATCTACTGCCTCGTCGCCCTCGGGCTCAACATCGTGGTCGGCTATGCGGGCCTGCTCGACCTCGGCTACGTCGGCTTCTACGCGATCGGCGCCTACACCGCCGCCATCCTCACCTCCTTCCACGCCAACTGGCCGCTGCTGCTCGCGCTGCCGGTCGCCGTGGCCGCGTCGACGCTCTCGGGCGTCCTGCTCGGCGCCCCGACGCTGCGCGTCCGTGGTGACTACCTCGCCATCGTGACGCTCGGGTTCGGCGAGATCATCCGCCTCGTGGCGACGAACACCGAGTGGCTCGGCGCCGCCAAGGGCATCTCCAACATCGACCGGCCGCCCGGCCCGGCGCTGTTCGAGATCCCGCACCTGAACTGGGACACCGGCACCCCGCTGCTCGACTTCAACGACACCACGACGGTCCTGCAGTTCGGCGTGCTCGACCAGATCCCCTACTACTGGCTCGGCCTGACCGTCGTCATCCTGATGCTCTTCGCCGACCGCCTGGTCAAGGACAGCCGGGTCGGGCGCGCGTGGGAGGCCACCCGCGAGGACGAGGACGCCGCCGAGCTGATGGGCGTGCCGACGTTCAGGTTCAAGCTGCTGGCCTTCGCCACCGGAGCGTTCATCGGCGGGCTGGCCGGGGCGCTGTACGCCAGCCGGCAGAGCTTCATCAACCCGCTGTCGTTCCTGCTGCTCTACTCCATCCTCTTCCTGGCGGCCGTCGTGGTCGGCGGACAGGGCAACCGGTGGGGCGTGCTCGTGGGCGCGTTCCTCGTGGCCTACCTGCCCGAGAGGTTCCGCGACTTCGCCGACTTCCGCGTGCTGGCCTTCGGCGCCGCCCTGATGGCACTGGCCATCTTCCGGCCCGAGGGCCTCCTGCCACCACGCCGGACGGTGCGGGCCAAGCAGATGGAGCAGGAGATCGATGCCCTCGAAGAGGGAGCCGAGACCGATGGGGAGACCAGCCGTGCCTGAGCCCAGCCTCGAGAGGGCCAAGATCCTCGACGTCCAGGACCTCACCCTGCGCTTCGGCGGCCTCACGGCCCTCGACGGGGTGTCCTTCGACATCAGGGAGGGCGAGATCCTCGGCCTCATCGGCCCCAACGGTGCCGGCAAGACGACGTGCTTCAACGCCATCACCGGCGTCTACCGGCCGACGAGCGGCGACATCCTGTTCCAGGGGACGTCGCTGGCCGGGCGCAAGCGGTTCCAGATCACGAAGATGGGCATCGCCCGCACCTTCCAGAACATCCGCCTGTTCAAGGCGATGACGGCCCTCGAGAACGTGATGGTGGGCGCCGACGCGCAGCACTCCACCGGCATCATGAGCGCCCTCTTCCGGCTCCCGAAGCACCGCCGGGAGGAGCAGGAGGGGCAGGACCGGGCGATGGAGCTGCTGCGGTTCATGGGCATCCAGCGTCACGCCGACGAGCTCGCCGCCAACCTGTCGTACGGCGACCAGCGGCGCCTCGAGATCGCCCGCGCGATGGCGACCAACCCGAAGCTGATCTGCCTCGACGAGCCGGCGGCCGGCTTCAACCCGGCCGAGAAGGTCAAGCTCATGGAGCTGATCAGGCGGGTGCGCGACCAGGGCTACACCGTGCTGCTCATCGAGCACGACATGAAGCTCGTCATGGGCGTGACCGACCGGATCGTGGTGCTGGAGTTCGGACGCAAGATCGCCGAGGGCTCGCCGGCGGAGATCCGAGACAACCCGGCCGTCATCGCGGCCTACCTGGGAGTGGATGAAGAAGATGCTTCTTGAGGTCGACGGTCTCTGCGTCAACTACGGGCACATCGAGGCGATCCGTGACATCACCTTCGAGGTCGAGGAGGGCAGCATCACCACCCTCATCGGCGCCAACGGGGCCGGCAAGACGACCACGCTGAAGACCATCTCGGGGCTGCGGAAGGTGCGGCTGGGCTCGGTGAGGTTCGACGGCAAGGACATCACCGGCCTGGCCCCGCACGAGCGGGTCGGGCTGGGCATCAGCCAGTCGCCGGAGGGTCGCGGCATCTTCGTCGGCATGACGGTCCGCGACAACCTCGAGATGGGTGCCTACGTCCGCAAGGACCGCGGCTCTGCCGACTACCGGGCGGACCTCGACCGGGTGATGGCGCTGTTCCCGCGGCTCGAGGAGCGCATCGGGCAGGTGGCGGGCACCATGTCCGGCGGCGAGCAGCAGATGCTCGCCATCGGCCGGGCGCTGATGGCGAAGCCGCGACTGATCCTGCTCGACGAGCCGTCGATGGGCCTGGCGCCCAAGCTGATCCAGCAGATCTTCTCGATCATCGGCGAGATCAACCAGCAGGGCACCACGGTGCTGCTGGTGGAGCAGAACGCCGCCCAGGCGCTCAAGCGGGCCGACAACGCCCACATCCTGGAGACGGGTGAGATCGTCCGCTCCGGCACGGGTGCCGAGCTCGCCGGCGACGACTCGGTCAAGGCGGCCTACCTCGGCGGCGACCTCTAGACCGCTCGTCAGAGGGTCAGCTTGAAGCCCTCGTGGGTGGCCCGGAAGCCCAGCCGCTCGTAGAACCGGTGGGCGTCGGGGCGCGACTTGTCGGTCGTGAGCTGCACCAGCGCGCAGCCACGACGCCCGGCCTCCTCGACCGACCACCGCAGCATCACCTCGCCGAGGCCCTCGCCCCGGTGGTCGGCGCGCACCCGCACGGCCTCGACCTGGGCCCGCAGGGCACCGCCTCGCGACAGGCCGGGGATGACGGTGAGCTGGAGGGTGCCCACCACGTCGCCGTCGTCGACCGCGACGAGCAGCACCTGGGCGGGGTCGGCCGCGATGGCGTCGTACGCCGCGGCGTACGGCGCGAGGTCGTGGAGGTGCTCGCGGCCGCTGCCGAGGGGGTCCTCGGCCAGCAGGGCGACGATGGCCGGCAGGTCGCCGCGCTCGGCCAGGCGCAGGCTCGTCACGCGAACGCCCCGACCAGCGCCACCAGCAGGGGAGCGACCACCAGGGCGGGCAGCAGGTCGGCGACCGGGACCTCCCGGATGCGCAGCAGCCGCAGCGCCACCCCGACGAGCAGCAGGCCGCCGGTGGCGGTCAGGGCCGCCAGGTGGGCATCGGGAAGCACGTCGCCCAGCACCACGCCGACGACCGTGAGACCGCCCTGGACCACCAGCACCGTCAGCGCGCTGGCGGCCACGCCCCACCCGAAGGACGCGGCGAACGCGATGGCGGCGAACCCGTCGAGCGTCGCCTTGAGGAACAGCTGGTCGGCACCGTTGCCCAGTCCGTCGCTCAACGACCCGAGGATCGTCAGCGGCCCGGTGCAGAAGAGCAGCGAGGAGGCCACGAAGCCCTCGACGAAGCGGTGCCGCTCGGCGGTGCCGGCGTCGCCCGCGAGCCGCCGCTGGAGCCACCCGCCCAGGGACGCCACGCGCGACTCCAGCCGCAGCAGCGAGCCGGTGATGCCGCCGACGAGCAGGGAGCCGAGCACGATCAGCATCGGCGCGCTGGAGCCGACGGCGTCGGCGAGCACCGGGTCGAGCACGGCCCAGGCGGAGGTGCCGGCGATGAGCAGCGTGACGAGTCCCAGGGCGTCGGTGACGACGTCGCGCGTGCGCTCCGGCAGGCGGTGCCCCAGGAGGACGCCGAGGCCGGCACCGACCAGCACGGTCGCCACGTTGGTCAGGGTGCCGATTCCGGTGATCACGGGCCTCCTAGTCGTGGCGAGCAGCAAGAGAGTAGCCTCAGGCCTCGGTGCTCATGGGGGTGAGGCACCAACCCCTGCCTTTCCCCGGAGGTGCACTGTGAGTCGACACCTGGTGACGCTGCGCAACGCCGTGCCCGGCGACGTCGAGTTCCTGCGTGAGCTCTGGTCCGACGTCATCCGCCGAGCCGACCGCACCGACCAGGACCAGGACCTCCACACCGTCATCGGCGCGGCCTGCCTCACCGACGACGACCGCCTCGTCGTCGCCGAGTACGACGGCCAGCCGGCCGGCGCGGTCTACCTGCGGGCCACGACCGTCTCGCCCATCAACCTCGAGCGCGTGGTGCAGGCCGTGTCGCCGTACGTGCTGCCGCAGTTCCGACGCCACGGCATCGGCTCCGCCCTGATGGACGTCGCGGTCACCTTCGCCGAGGAGCGCGGCATCGGCCACGTCGGCGCCGCGGCCACCGCCGCCTCCCGCGACTCCAACCGCTTCTTCGCACGGCTCTCGATGGGACCGCAGGCGGTGCTGCGGGTGGCCACCACCCAGGCGGTGCGGCTGAAGCTCGGCTCGCGACGCGGCATCCTCACGCACACCCCGTTCGCCACCCTGGCCGGCAGCAAGAGCAGCCGTCACATCGACCGCGTGCTCGCGGCGCGCCGGCGCCGCCGCGAGGCCTTCACCGGCTGACGCTCACAGCCCGACGCGGTCGGTCGGCACCAGGGCGCAGGTGAGCCGCGAGGTGCAGACCCGCCTGCCGCGCTCGTCGGTGATGACGACCTCGTACGACGCGGTGCTGCGGCCCAGGTGCACGGCGGTGGCCACCCCGGTGACGATCCCCGACGTGGCCGCGCGGTGGTGCGTGGCGTTGATGTCGACGCCGACGGACAGCTTCTCGGGCCAGGCGTGGATGCCGGAGCCGATCGAGCCCAGCGTCTCGGCGAGCACGACGGACGCGCCGCCGTGCAGCAGGCCGTACGGCTGCTGGTTGCCCTCGACCGGCATGGTCGCCACCACGCGCTCGGCGCCGAGCTCGAGGATCTCGATGCCCATCTTCTCGTTCAGGGTGCCCATGCCGTGGGGCATCCGGGCGAGGAAGTCCTCGAGGGTCGCGTCGGACGGCAGGACGGGCTGGTCGGTCATGGCGGCCATTGTGCCGGGACCGGGGCCCAGCCGGTGTCGGTGGTGCTCGATAGAGTCGCTCAGGTGACCGACGCTGCGTTGACTGACGGGCCCCGACCGCGACTGCTGCTGCTCGACGGGCACTCGCTGGCCTACCGGGCCTTCTTCGCGCTGCCGGTGGAGAACTTCTCGACCACGACGGGCCAGCCGACCAACGCGGTCTACGGCTTCACCTCGATGCTCATCAACGTCATGCGCGACGAGGAGCCGACCCACGTCGCGGTGGCCTTCGACCGGTCGCGGCAGACCTTCCGCCTCGAGGCCTACCCGGACTACAAGGCCAAGCGCAACAAGACCCCCGACGAGTTCAAGAGCCAGCTCCCTCTCATCCAGGAGGTGCTCGACGCGCTGCGCATCTCCCACCTGTCGGTCGACGGCTTCGAGGCCGACGACATCATCGGCACCCTCGCCACCCAGGCGGTCGCGCAGGGGCAGGAGGTGCTGATCCTCACCGGCGACCGCGACTCCCTGCAGCTCGTCGGCACCCACTCCACCGTGCTCTACCCCATGCGCGGGGTGAGCGAGCTGGCGCGGATGACCCCCGACGCGGTCGAGGCGAAGTACGGCGTGCCTCCGCACCGCTATCCCGAGCTCGCCGCGCTGGTCGGCGAGGACTCCGACAACCTCCCGGGCGTGCCGGGCGTGGGTCCCAAGACCGCCGCGAAGTGGATCAACGAGCACGACGGCCTCGAGGGCGTCATCACCCACGCCGACAAGATCAAGGGCAAGGCGGGTGACAACCTGCGTGCCCACCTCGGTGACGTCATGCGCAACCGCAAGCTCAACGCGCTGGTCCTCGACCTGCCGCTGCCGGTGGGGCCCGCCGACCTGGCCCGGCAGCCCTGGGACCGCCACGAGGTGCACACGCTCTTCGACGGCCTGGAGTTCCGGGTGCTGCGCGACCGGTTGTTCGAGACCCTCGAGTCGGTCGAGGTCATCGACGACTCCGGCTTCGAGCTCCTCGCCGAGCGGCTCGAGCCGGGCGACCTGGGCGAGTGGCTGGAGGAGCACGCCTCCGGCGACGCGCGGGTCGGCCTGACCGTGCAGGGCACCTGGCGGGCCGGCACGGGAGAGGTGTTCTCCGTCGCGCTGGCGGCGGCCGACGGCACCGCCGCCTGGTTCGACGCCGGCGAGGTCACCCCCGAGGACGACGCCGCCTTCGTCTCCTGGCTCGGCAGTCCCGAGCGACCCAAGGTGATGCACGACGCCAAGGGGCCGATGCTGGCGCTGGCCGCTCGCGGGTGGGAGCTGCGCGGCCTGGTGGTCGACACCGCGCTCGCGGCGTACCTCGTGCGACCCGACCAGCGCTCCTACGACCTCGCCGACCTGACGCTGCGCTACCTCAAGCGCGAGCTGAAGCAGGAGACCGGCGATGCCGACCAGCTCAGCTTCGACGCCCTCGGCGAGACGATGGGCGACGCGGGGGCCAGTGACACCGCGATGCTGCACGCCCGCGCCGTGCTCGACCTGGCCGAGGCACTGGGCACCTCGGTCGAGGAGCACGGCGGCACCGGCCTGCTCGCCGACGTCGAGCTGCCGCTGGTCGACACGCTGGCCAGGATGGAGCAGGTCGGCATCGCCGTCGACCTCGACCACCTCGAGGCGCTGGAGGCGGAGTTCGGGGTCGAGGTCACCAAGGCCGCCGACGACGCCTACGCCGTGATCGGCAAGGAGATCAACCTGGGCTCGCCCAAGCAGCTGCAGGTGGTGCTCTTCGACGAGCTGGCGATGCCCAAGACCAAGCGCACCAAGACCGGCTACACCACCGACGCCGACGCGCTGCAGGGGCTGTTCGAGAAGACCGAGCACCCGTTCCTGCTCCACCTGCTGCGGCACCGCGACGTCATCCGGCTGCGGCAGACCGTCGAGGGGCTGCTCAAGACCGTCGCCGCCGACGGCCGCATCCACACGACCTTCAACCAGATGATCGCGGCCACCGGCCGGCTCTCCAGCACCGACCCCAACCTGCAGAACATCCCCATCCGCACCGAGGAGGGCCGCCGCATCCGCGAGGGGTTCGTCGTCGGCGGCGGCTTCGAGAGCCTGCTCACCGCCGACTACAGCCAGATCGAGATGCGCATCATGGCGCACCTGTCCGAGGACGCCCAGCTGATCGAGTCGTTCCGCTCGGCCAAGGACTTCCACTCGATCACCGCCGCGAAGGTCTTCGAGGTGCCGCCCGAGGCGGTCAACGTGGAGATGCGCGCCAAGATCAAGGCGATGAACTACGGCCTCGCCTACGGCCTGTCGGCGTACGGCCTGGCGCAGCAGCTGCGCATCGAGCCGTCCGAGGCGCGGCTGCTGATGGACGACTACTTCGAGACCTTCGGCGGCGTGCGCGACTACCTCGGGGGGATCGTCGACGAGGCCCGCCGCTCGGGGTTCACCGAGACCATCTGGGGCCGCCGGCGCTACCTCCCCGACCTCACCAGCGACAACCGCCAGCGTCGCGAGATGGCCGAGCGGATGGCGCTCAACGCCCCGATCCAGGGCTCGGCCGCCGACCTCATCAAGGTCGCGATGCTCAACGTCGAGCGGGCGATCGCCGAGCAGGGGCTCGCCTCACGGATGCTGCTGCAGGTGCACGACGAGCTCGTGTTCGAGGTCGCCACCGGCGAGCGCGAGGCGCTGGAGGCGCTCGTGCGCGAGCAGATGGCCTCCGCCGCCGACCTGGCGGTGCCCCTCGACGTCTCGGTCGGCACCGGCCACAGCTGGCACGAAGCCGCCCACTGACGGCGGCGCGTCAGGGTGCCGTGGCTGGGAGCGGCTCGTCCTGGCCCACGTGGCGGTAGCTGGTCGTCAGGAGCGCCAACAGGAGCACGGCGTCGACCGCCGCCACCCACAGCAGCAGGCTGGTGATGGTGTGCATGAAGAGCGCCCCGACCACGAGCGCGGCCAGGCCCGCCCACACCAGGAGGATGGAGCGCTGACCCTGGCGGGCGATCACCGAGTAGACGACGAGCTGGAGCAGCGCGATCACCGTGCCGAGGATCGCGAACAGCCAGAGCCGGCCCTCGATGTCGCCGTACTTGGCCCCGCCGGCGAAGACCAGGGCCAGCGACGAGAGCACCCACGCGCCCAGGGTCACGGCGGCGCCGAGGGCGGCGACGAGGACGAGGCTGAGGTTGAGGGCGCGTCGCCGCTCGTGGCTGGTGGACATGGACGGGAAGGCCACGACCACCACGAACTGGGGCAGGAAGATCACGGCCTTGGTGAGGATCAACCCACCGGCGTAGAGGCCGGCGTCGTGGCCGTCGAGCACGTTGCGGGCGATGACGATGTCGACGTTGGACAGCGCGAAGAAGGCGAGCAGGGCCTGGGAGTTGACCAGCGACTCGCGCAGGACGGGCCCGCCGCCGTGCAGGTCGGAGTGGCCGGACTGGTCGCGGTGCCCGCGCAGCGACCACCACCCCACCGCCACGGGCACCAGCGCGCCCAGCAGCACGCCGACCATGGCCCACAGCTCGGTCGGGCGCCAGAGGATGAGGGCGGTGCCGAGCACCAGCCGCGGCACGCCGGCTGCGACATACATCAGCCCCAGCGGCGCCCAGCGGCGCTCGCCCTGCAGGATGCCGGCCTGTCCGCCCATCAGCGTGAGCGGGACGACCACGAGGCTGACCAGCGCCGCGGTGGCCAGGCTGTCGAGCCGCAGCGCCACCTTGAGCAGGGGGGAGAGAGCCAGGAGCACCAGGCCGAGCACGACCGCCGCCCGCCACGTGACGCGCAGGATCTCCCGCTCGATCTGGGCGACGTGCTCGGGATCGGCCGAGATGCGCCGCGCGGCCGTCGCCTGGAGGGCGAGGGACAGCACGCTGACGACGATGAGGACGTTCATGAGGGCGGCGAACGCGCCGTACACCTCGGTGCCCATGCGCCGCGCGGCGAAGTAGGTGAAGAGGTACGTCGCCACGTTCATCACGGCCATCGAGATGGCGATCAGGCTGCCCTTGTCGGGCAGGCGCGAGGTCGCAGCGACGCGTTCGCTCGTCATCTGGTCCTTCCCTGACGGCCGGCAGCGGCCACCCGGGCTCGGATATCGTGACCGCCTCAAATCCTACGGGCGACGGGACGGCGGCGTGAATCGTGGTGCCCGCGCAGCGACGTCGCTGTGGCCGTGGCTCCTGGCCGCCGTCGTCCTCGGTCCGGCGCTGCTCGGCCGCGGCTACGTGCTCACCTACGACATGGTGTGGGTGCCCGACCTGGCGCTGCGCCCGGACCTCCTCGGCACCGGCACCGCCCTGCCCCGTGCCGTGCCGTCCGACGCGGTCGTCGCGCTCCTCGACGAGCTCGTCCCGGGCATGCTGCTGCAGCGCCTCGTCCTGTACGGCGCCCTGGTGGCGGCGGCCCTGGGCACCCGCCGGCTCGTGGGGCGCTCGCTCCCGGCGCAGTGGGTGGCGATGACGGCGGCGATCTGGAACCCCTTCGTCGCCGAGCGGCTGGTCATCGGGCACTGGCCCGTGCTGCTGGGGTACGCCGCCCTGCCGTGGCTGGCGCTGGCCGCCGGCCGGGCACGGCGCACCGGGGTGGTCCCGGCCGCCCTGCCGCTGCTCCTGGTCGCCGGCTCGCTGAGCGCCTCGGCCGGTCTCGTCTCGGCGCTCGTCGTGCTCGTGTTCGGCCTGCGGCGCGGGGGCGGTCGCGCCACCGCCCGGCTGCTGGCGTGCGTGGTCGCCGCCAACCTCCCGTGGCTGGTCGCGGGGCTGACGCACGCGTCGGCGGCGGTCGCCGACCCCGACGGCGCCCGGCTGTTCGGCACTCAGCCGGAGGGCAGCCTGCCGGCACCGCTGGCCGCGCTCACCCTCGGTGGCATCTGGAACGCCGAGGTCGTGCCCGGCTCGCGGAGCACCTGGCTGGCCTGGACGAGCCTGGTGGTGCTGGTGGTGCTCGCCGTCCTCGGACGTCGCGCCTTCCTGGCCACCACCCCCGACGCGCCCCGATGGCTGGTCGTCGGCGGTCTGGGGCTTGCGGTCGCACTCGTGGGCTGGGCCTCCCCGGCCACGGTCGGGTGGCTGGGGGAGCAGGTGCCCGGCCTGGGGCTGCTCCGCGACAGCACCCGCATGCTGGCACTGCTCGTGCCGGTGGAGGCCGCGCTGCTGGCGGCCGGCGCCGCCGTCGTCGTCGGACGTGCCCGCGACGCCCAGTGGGTGGTCGCGCCGGCGCTCGTGGTCGTGCCGGTGCTCCTGCTGCCCGACCTGGCGTGGGGGGGCTTCGGGGCGCTGCGACCGGTCTCCTACCCCGCGTCGTACGCCGTCGTCCGGGACGCCGTGGAGGAGCGCGCGTCGACCGGTCCGGGCGGGGACCTGCTCGTCCTGCCCTTCACCGCCTACCGCGCCCCGGAGTGGAACGGCCTCCGCAGCGTCCTGGACCCGCTCGGGCGCCACCTGACCCCCGACCACGTGGCCAGCGACGTCCTGCTCGTGGGTGGCACGGAGGTGGCGGGGGAGGACCCGCGCGGGCCCCGGGTGCTCGACGCGCTCGCCCTGCCCGCGGCGCCGGAGCGGGCTGCGGCGCTGGCCTCCCTCGGCGTCCGGTTCGTGGCGACCGACGACAGCGTGCGGCTGGGAGAGGAGGAGAACGACCTCCTGCGGCCCGACGTGCCGGGGGACCCCGTCGTCAGCAGCGGTGAGCTGAGGGTGGTCGAGCTCGCCCGGCCAACGCCGTCATCGACCCCGGTCGCCACGGCCGTCGCGCTGGGGGCCGCCTGGACGGTGTGGCTGGGGTGGCCCCTCGGCGCCCTGCTGCTCACCCTGCGGCGGCGCCACCGTGCCCGAGGAGGAACCGGCGGGTAAAGAAGTGCGTTGCAATGAGTCCGGGGGGCGGATTCGCTGTTATCGTCGGCGGCCGGAGAAGGAGGAGAGTCGTGGGATCTTTCACTGCCGCCATCGCGGCTCTGGTCGTGGGGGCCGGCGTCGCCAGTGCGACCGTGGTCGGTGTCGTCCAGGCGCAGCGGTCCGCCGGCGAGAAGCCCAACGAGCAGGTCGAGCAGTCGGTGCTCGACTACGGCACCAACGCCCGGCAGTAGCCTTCCGCGATATCCGCTCGCACGCCCGACCCGGACCACGGTCCGGGTCGTCGTCGTCAGACCTCGCGCGTGGACCCCTCCTCCGGGTCCACCACGGCCTCCAGCACGCCGCCCATGGCGTCGCCCAGGACCGTCGCGAAGGAACCCTGGGCATGCCCCCAGGTGAAGCGGTGGCTCATCTCCCGCGCGCCGGCGGCGAGCCGCTCGCGCTCCTCGCCGGCGTCCAGCAGGTGCCCGAGGGCGGCGACGAGC
>NZ_CADCUP010000221.1 GCF_902805925.1 uncultured Nocardioides sp. | reverse complement strand
TCCCGTTGCGCTCGGTGCGGTTGGTGCGCTCCCGCTGGCCGGCGCCGCGCTCGCGGTCCCGGTCCGGCTGGTCCTGCGGGTCCTGGGCGGCACGGTCGGTGGCGTCGCCCTGCTGCTGCCGGTCGCCCTGCGGTCGCCGATCGCCCTGCTGCTGCCGGGACTCCTCGCGCCCGGAGTGCTCCTCCACGGGCTGGCGGGCCTGCTCCGCCTCTCCGGACTTCGCGCGAGAGCGCGTCCGTGCGGCGCGTGCCGGCCGCTCCGCGGTCGTCTCCTCGGGGGCCTGGACCTCGCTCCGGCCGCTCACCTCGCCAGCGGGCTGGCCGCTCGACTTGCCGCTCGACTGGCCACCCGACTGGCCACCCGACTGGCCACCCGACTGGCCACCCGACTGGCCACCCGACTGGCCACCCGACTGGGCCGCCTTGATGGCGTCGACCAGCTGAGCCTTCTTCATCGAGGCGGCCCCGGCGATGCCCATGCCGCCGGCCATCGTCTTGAGATCGGCCAGGAGCATGGAGTTGAGCCCACCGCCGCGCTTCCTCGAGGCGCTCGCCTCGGGTGCGGGGGTGGATTCGATGGTGTCCGTCACGTGAGGTCCTTCCCACGTATCTGTGCCGACGACTCACAGCCGCCGGCATCGTCTGCGGTGCTCCCCCACTCCGGCCCCACCGAGCCACGTCGAGCCACCTGGGGCCGGCGAGCGCGCGTCCGTGGTCTGCACGGGATGAGAGAGGTTGCGCACCCGGTGCAGTGACGGAGGGATGTCACCGGACGGGGTGCTCACGCCGAGTGGCGCCGGGCCAAGATACCACCGCGTCGGCGCTGCGTGACAGACGGCACGTCGACCGCGAGCTCGGGGCCTGCCGCTCAGGCCAGGGCCACTCCGCGCGGCTCGACCGCGAGGTGGTGCGCCGTCCAGCCGTCGGGACAGCGGGCCAGCAGGACCTCGACCGATGCGGCGTCGGCGAACGCCAGCACCGTGGGCCCCGCGCCCGAGACGACGGCCGGCACCCCATCGGCCCGCAGCGTGCCGACGAGGTCGAGGGAGCCCGGCATCGCCGGCGCCCGGTAGGACTGGTGGAGGTGGTCGCGGGTGGCCGCGAGCAGGAGCTCGGGACGCCCGCCGAGGGCGGCGACGAGCAGCGCCGTACGACCGGAGTTGGCCGCCGCCTCCGCATGGGGTACGACGGCCGGCAGCAGCCCGCGGGCGACCTCGGTCGCCACCGGGGTCGGCGGCACGAACACGACGGTGGCCACGCGCGGGTCGACGGCCGCGCGGACCGTGAAGAACTCGCCGTCCTCGCGACCGGAGATGGTGAAGCCGCCGAACAGCGCCGGTGCGACGTTGTCGGGGTGTCCCTCGAGGTCGGCCGCCATCCGGAAGAGGGCGTCGTCATCGAGCACCAGCGAGCCCCCGGCGACGAGGCCCCGGGCCAGGGCGAGGCCGGCGACGATGGCCGCCGAGGACGAGCCGAGCCCGCGGCTGTGCGGGATGACGTTGGTGCAGCGCAGCACGAGTCCCGGCGGGGCGGCGTCCATCGCCGAGAAGGCGGCGCGCATGGCCCGCACCACCAGGTGGCGCTCGTCGCGGGGCACCTCGTCGGCGCCGGCACCCTCGACTATGACGTCCAGGCCCGCCGGCGCGACCGAGGCGCTGAGCCGGTCGCGCATCGACAGCGCGAGGCCGAGGGAGTCGAAGCCCGGTCCGAGGTTGGCCGAGGTGGCCGGCACCGTCACCGTGACGGGACCGTCCACGAAGGAGACCACGCGGCCTACCGGAGGCCGGCAGCGCCGGCCGCCGCCTCGACGTCTGCCTCGACCACGGTGTCGACGATGTCGCCGGTGCCCTCGAGCGCGGTCGCGGTGTCCTTGAGGCCGTGGCCCGTGACGGTGATGACCACCGTGGTGCCCGCGAAGGACTCCCCCGCGGCCAGGCCGGCGAGCAGGCCGGCGACCCCGGCCGCGGAGGCCGGCTCGACGAAGACGCCGTCACGGCGGGCGAGCTCCGCCTGCGCGGAGAGGATCTGCGCGTCCGAGAGCGCCGCGAAGCCGCCGTGCGACTCGGCCGCCGCGGCCTCGGCCAGCTTCCAGGAGGCCGGGTTGCCGACGCGGATCGCGGTGGCCCTGGTCTCCGGGTCGGGGAACGGCTCGCCGGTCACCAGCGGCGCGGCCCCCTCGGCCTGGAAGCCGCGCATGCGGGGCTTGCGGGTGGCCCGGCCGAGCGCGGCGTACTCCTCGTAGCCCAGCCAGTAGGCGGAGATGTTGCCGGCGTTCCCCACGGGGAGCAGGTGGTGGTCGGGGGCGTCACCGAGGAAGTCGACGATCTCGAACGACGCGGTCTTCTGGCCCTGCAGGCGCACCGGGTTGACCGAGTTGACCAGCGCGACGGGGTAGCTCCAGGCGAGCTGGCGGGCGATGGTCAGGCAGTTGTCGAAGTTGCCGCGCACCATGATCACCTGGGCGCCGTGCATCACGGCCTGGGCCATCTTGCCGGCGGCGATCTTGCCCTCGGGCACGAGCACCAGCGGCTTGAGGCCCGCCTTCGCGGCGTACGCCGCCATCGATGCCGAGGTGTTGCCGGTGGACGCGCACACCACGGCCTCCGAGCCCTCGTGCCTCGCCAGCGAGATCGCGGCGGTCATGCCGCGGTCCTTGAACGAGCCGGTGGGGTTGTCGCCCTCGACCTTGAGCCACACCTCGGCCTCGGCCAGGCCGCTGAGCCAGGCGGAGTGGACGAGCGGGGTGCCGCCCTCGCGCAGGGTGACGGCCTGGAGGTCGGTGGGGATGTCCAGGAGCTCGCGGTACTCCTCGATCACGCCTCGCCACTGGTGGGTGCGCCCGCTCATTCGGCATCTCCCTCGACCCGCATCACCGAGGTGACCTCGCGCACGATGTCCATCGCGCGGAGCTGGCCGACGGTGGCCGCGAGCTGGGCGTCGGTGGCCTGGTGGGAGACGACCACGAGCTGGGCGTCGGCGCCGCGGCCCTCCTGGCGGACCGTCTGGATCGAGACGTCGTGGTCGGCGAAGGCGTTGGCGACCGCGGCGAGCACGCCGGCGCGGTCGTCGACGTCGATCGCCACGTGGTAGCGGGTGACGGTCTCCCCCATCGGCAGCACGACGCGGTCGGCGTACGCCGACTCACCGGCGCCGGTGGTGTCGCCGAGACGGTTGCGGGCCACCGTGACCAGGTCGCCGAGCACCGCGGAGGCCGTGGGTGCGCCGCCGGCGCCGGGACCGTAGAACATCAGCTGGCCGGCGGCCTCGGACTCCACGAACACCGCGTTGTAGGCCTCGCGCACGCTGGCCAGCGGGTGGCTGCGCGGGATCATCGCCGGGTGCACGCGCACCGACACGGCGTGGCCGCCGTCGGTCTCGCGCAGCTCGGCGATGGCCAGGAGCTTGACCACCGAGCCCATGTCGCGGGCGGAGGACACGTCGGCGGCAGTCACCTCCGAGATGCCCTCGCGGTGCACGTCGGAGGCGGTCACCCGACAGTGGAACGCCAGGCTGGCCAGGATCGCGGCCTTGGCGGCGGCGTCGAAGCCCTCGACGTCGGCCGTGGGGTCGGCCTCGGCGTACCCGAGGTCCTGGGCCTCCTCCAGCGCCTCCTCGAACCCGCTGCCCACGGTGTCCATCTTGTCGAGGATGAAGTTGGTGGTGCCGTTGACGATGCCGAGCACCCGGGTCACCCGGTCGCCGGCCAGGCTCTCCCGCAGCGGGCGGAGGATCGGGATGGCTCCGGCGACCGCCGCCTCGAAGTAGAGGTCCCGCCCCGCCTTGTCGGCCGCCTCGAAGAGGGTCGGGCCGTCCTCGGCCAGCAGCGCCTTGTTGGCGGTGACCACGGACGCGCCGTGCTCCAGCGCACCGAGGATCAGGCTGCGTGCGGGCTCGATGCCACCGATCACCTCGACCACGAGGTCGACGTCGCTCCGCGCCACGAGGGCCGCGGCGTCGGTCGTCAGCAGGCCCTCGGGCACCTCGACCTCGCGGTGGGCGTCGAGCCGGCGCACCGCGACCCCGGCGATCTCGACGGGTGCGCCGATCCGTGCGGCGAGGTCGTCGGCCTGCTCGGTCAGCAGCCGGACGACCTGGGAGCCGACGGACCCGCAGCCGAGGACCGCGACCCGCAGGGGCTTCTCGCCGAGATTCATTCCGCACCCACGTCCGTAGCCAGGAGATCGTCCTCAGTCTCGCGCCTGAGCACCACCGACGCGACGCCGTCCCGCACAGCGATCACCGGCGGGCGCAGGGCGTGGTTGTAGTTCGAGGCCATCGAGCGGCAGTAGGCGCCGGTGCCCGGGACGGCCACCAGGTCGCCGGGCGCGACGTCGCCGGGCAGGAACTCGTCCTTGACCACGATGTCGCCGGCCTCGCAGTGGCTGCCCACGACGCGCGCCAGCACCGGCGGCGCCTCCGACGCGCGGGCGGCCAGCGTGCAGGAGTAGTCGGCGTCGTACAGCGCGGTGCGGATGTTGTCGCTCATCCCGCCGTCGACGCTGACGTAGGTGCGCACGGCACCGCCGTCGAGGGTCACCGGCTTGACCGTGCCGACGGTGTAGACGGTGCACATGGACGGGCCGACGATCGCCCGGCCGGGCTCGACGGAGAGCCGCGGCCTCCCGATGCCGAGCGCCCGGCACTCGTGGTCGACGATCCGGCCCATCTCGACCGCCAGCTGCGCGGGCTCCGACGGGTCGTCCTGGGTGGTGTAGGCGATGCCGAAGCCGCCACCGAGGTCCATCTCGGGCATGGTGACGCCGAGCTCCTCGGCCACCCGGGCGTGCAGCGCGAGCACCCGCCGGGCGGCCACCTCGAAGCCGGAGGAGTCAAAGATCTGGCTGCCGATGTGGGAGTGCAGGCCGAGCAGCTCGAGGCCCTCGGCCGCGTGCACCCGGCGTACGGCTTCGAGGGCGTCGCCGCTGGAGATGGAGAAGCCGAACTTCTGGTCCTCGTGCGCGGTGGCGATGTACTCGTGGGTGTGCGCCTCGACCCCTGCGGTCACGCGCACCATCACCCCGGCCGTGCGGCCCAGGTCGCGGGTGGCGGCGGCCAGCCGCTCGATCTCGGTGAAGGAGTCGACGATGATCCGTCCCACCCCGGCGTCGACCGCCCGCCGCAGGTCGCGGAGGGACTTGTTGTTGCCGTGGTAGCCGATGCGGGCGGGGTCGAAGCCGGCCCGCAGCGCGACCGTGAGCTCACCGGCGGAGCAGACGTCCAGCGAGAGCCCCTCCTCGGCGACCCAGCGCGCCACCGTCGTGCAGAGGAAGGCCTTGCCGGCGTAGTAGACGTCCCAGCCGGCGTCCTGCCCGAAGGCGTCGCGGAACGCCCGGGCCCGGCCCCGGAAGTCGTCCTCGTCCAGGACGTACGCCGGGGTGTTGTGCTCGGCGACGAGGTCGGCGACCGCGATGCCGCCGACGACCAGGTCGCCGTCGACCTTGCGGGCGGTGGACGACCACAGCTCGGGCACCAGCTCGTTGGGGTCACCGGGAGCGCGCAGCCAGGACGGGCCCCGCAGGGCTCCCGACGCGTGCGCCCAGCCGGCCTCGTGCGTCGTGGTCACTCGGGGCCCCCGCGGCGTGGTTCGACGCAGGAGCGGAGCGGCGGAGGCGAGAACCGCCGTGGGGCGGGGCTCACATCCGCTCCGGGGCGGAGACACCGAGCAGGGCCAGGCCGTTGGCGAGCACGACGCGCGTCGCGGCCACCAGGGTCAGGCGGGCCCGGTGCAGGTCGGTCGGCTCCTCGTCGCCCATCGGCAGGACCCGGCAGGCGTCGTAGAACCGGTGGTAGGTCGCGGCGGTGTCCTCGAGGTAGCGCGCCACCCGGTGCGGCTCGCGCAGCTGCGCCGCGCCGGCGACGACCCGCGGGAGCTCCGCGAGGGCGCGCAGCAGGTCGCCCTCCTTCGGGTGCGAGAGCAGGCCCGGGTCGAAGTCCGCGCCGGTGGCCGGCTCGAGGTGGAGGTCGGCGGCGTTGCGCAGGATCGAGGCGACCCGGGCGTGGGCGTACTGCACGTAGTAGACGGGGTTGTCGCTGCTCGCCCTCGCCCACAGGTCGAGGTCGAGGTCGATCGTCGAGTCGGAGGTGTAGCGGGCGAGCGCGTAGCGGGCGGCATCGACGCCGATGGCGCCGACGAGGTCCTCGAGGGTGACCCCGGTCCCGGCCCGCTTCGACATCCGCAGCGGCTGTCCCTCCCTGAGGAGGTTGACCATCTGCCCGATGAGCACCTCGAGGTTGACGCGCGGGGTGTCGCCGAAGGCGGCGCACATGGCCATCAGGCGGGCGACGTAGCCGTGGTGGTCGGCGCCCAGCATGATGAAGCAGCGGTCGAAGCCGCGCTCCCGCTTGTCGAGGTAGTAGGCGAGGTCGCCGGAGAGATAGGCGCCCTGGCCGTCGGACTTGATGATCACCCGGTCCTTGTCGTCGCCGTACTGCTCCGTGGCGAGCCAGAGTGCGCCCTCCTTCTCGTACGTCGTGCCGAGCTCCTTGAGCCGGTCGACGGCGCGCGAGACCGCCCCGCTCCTGTGGAGGTCGTCCTCGTGGAAGTAGACGTCGAAGTCGACCCCGAAGGCGTGCAGGCTCTCCTTGATCTCGGCGAACATCATGTCGACGCCCTGCGCCCGGAACACCTCGAGCGACTCCTCGGCGGGCAGGTCGAGGGCGTCGGGGTGCTTCTCCACCACGGCGCGGGCGATGTCGTGGATGTAGTCGCCTCCGTAGCCGTCCTCGGGCGCCGGCTCGCCCTGCGCGCTGGCCAGCAGCGAGCGGCTGAAGCGGTCGATCTGCGCCCCGTGGTCGTTGAAGTAGTACTCGCGGGTGACCTGCGCGCCGGTGGCGGTGAAGATGCGACCGAGGGCGTCGCCGACCGCGGCCCAGCGCACGGCGCCGATGTGCAGCGGACCCGTCGGGTTGGCGGAGACGAACTCGAGGTTGATCCGCTCGCCGGCGAACGTGTCGGAGCCGCCGTACGACGCCCCCGCCGCGACGATGTCGGCCGCCACCTGCCCCTGCGCCCCGGCCTCGACGGTGATGTTGAGGAAGCCCGGCCCCGCGACCTCCACGCCGGCGATGCCGTCGGCCCGCTGCAGGCGCTCGCTCACCAGCCCGGCGAACGCGCGCGGGTTGGTGCCCGCCCTCTTGGCCAGCTGCAGCGCGACGTTGGTGGCGTAGTCGCCGTGACCCTTCTGGCGGGGTCGCTCGACGGTGACCTCCCGGGGCGTGCCGTCGGGCAGCGTCACGGCACCCTCGGCCACCAGGGCGTCGAGGGTGGAGACGATCACGGACGAGAGTTCCTCGGGAGTCACCGCCCCAGCCTATCGGCGCCGGCACGCCCACCCCGAACCGGTTTCACGCCCGGCCCCGCTCGCCTGTAAGGTCATAGTCGCACCACGGCCAGCGCGCTGGCCCCCGTAGCTCAGGGGATAGAGCACCGCCCTCCGGAGGCGGGAGCGAAGGTTCGAATCCTTCCGGGGGCACCCTTTCATGGCGCACGTGGGTCCGAAGTCCCGAGCGCCGGGTCTCAGCAGCGCTCGAGGCGGGCGTCTCCGCGGGCCTCGAGCCCCCAGCGTCGCGCCCGGGCCACGTCGGGGAAGACCACGCTGGCGGCGCCGGCGTAGCCGATGCGGCCGGGCACCACGCACGTCGTCACCTTGCGCGGGTCGACCAGCGCCACGGCCTGGGCGATGCGGAACAGCTCGGAGGGGCCGGCGTCGGTGCCCAGGTGCTGCAGCACCGTGAGCACGCTCCGCTCGATGAACCCCGGCCGCCGCGCCTGCGAGGCGACCCGGGCCTGGATGCCGCGCAGGGTGCGCTGCTGGTTGGCGGAGCGGGCGAAGTCGCCGCCCGGCAGCGAGTAGCGGATGCGGGAGAAGGCCATGGCGCCGTACCCGTCGAGGTGGATGCGACCGCGACGGAAGCCCTCGGCCTTGAGGTTCACGTCGTGGAAGCGACGTGGGTTGGACACGGTGATGCCGCCGATGTCGTCGACCATGTCCTCGAAGAACGGGAAGCGCGTCACCATCACGTAGTCGGCGGAGATGCCGGTGAGGCTGCGCATGCTGGCGGCCAACAGCTGCGGCCCGCCGAAGGCGAGGGCCGCGTTGATCCTCTCCATGCCGTGGCCGGGGACGGACACCCACGAGTCACGGGGTACGCCGATGGCCGTGGCCGCGCCGGTGTGGGTGTTGAGGCCGACCAGCTGCAGGGCGTCGCCGCGGCTGCGCAGCATGTCCTGCCCGGGCCGGGCGTCCGAGCCGACCGCCAGGATCCAGATGACCTCGGGGTCGTGGGACACGCCTGTCGCCGTGGTGACGCGCACGAGCGCCACGTCGGTCGGCCTCACGGCGGCGTCGGGCACGACCAGCCCGCACACCGACAGCACGACCCCGAGCACGACGGTGCGCACCGCGCCCCGCCACGACCACCGGCGCCTCAATCCACGACCTTCCTGACGTCGTAGCCGAAGATCCGCCAGCGGCCGTCCTTGCGGGTGAGGAACACCCGCCCGCGGACCGACACCTCGTGCGGCACCTCCCCGGCGGTCTCGAAGTCCAGCCGGATGCGGGCGGTGACGCCGGCCGTGCGCGTCGCCGGGGCGATGACGTCGAGGCGTACGTCGCGCCGGGTCGCGGTCACGCCCGTCACCTCGGCCCCGATGTCGGCGTTGCTGAGCAGGTCCTGGTCGCGCCGGGCCTCCTTGGTGGCTCCTCGGGTGAAGCCGGGGAAGGCGTCGCCGAAGGAGGTGCGCGGCCACGTGTCGCCGAGGTAGGCGGCCTCCCACCACCGGTCGATGACCGGGGTGACCGACTCGACGAGCCGACCGCGCCCGCCCTCCTCGAGCGTGCCGACGACCTTCTCGACCCGGGAGGTGGTGGTCAACGGCGCACTCGGCTCGCTGGTCGCGGACTCCTGCACGGTGCTGGGCGTCGCCGAGGCCGGCGCGGGCTCCGGCTCCGCCACCTGCGCGTCGCCGGAGCACGCCGTCGCCACGCACAGGACCAGCGGGACCACGAGGGTGCCCATGGTCATGCGCAGGCCCCGCGACGGACCGGCGTGGGGTCGCCGGGTGTGCGTGGAGCACCCTGGAATCGGCCTGGTCATCTGCTGCTCCACCCTCGCTCGTGTGGCTGTCGTAACACCCTGTCGCAATCGGACCCCTCACCCCTGCATTTGTTCGCCCGTGGGTCTAGCCTTGACGACGTCCCACACACTCCGCGCGCGATTCCCGGAAGAGGCGAACCCAGCCGTGCCGCAGTCCTCCCGCCCTGACCACACCTCCACCTCGTCCACCGGGGCGGACCCCGGAGCCGACATGGGTGCCAACGAGTGGCTCGCGGAGGAGATGCTCGAGCAGTACCAGAAGGACCCGGGCAGCGTGGCCGCCGAGTGGGTGGACTACTTCAGCTCCCACGGCATGATCAGCAACGGTACGTCGAGCAACGGTACGGCCAAGGCCGCGGCCGCCGAGAAGCCCGCCCCGAAGCAGGCCGAGCCGAGGACCGAGCAGACGACCGAGCAGCCGGCTCCCGCCAAGGCCGAGCAGAAGAGCGAGCAGAGCACCGAGCAGAAGGCCGTGAGCACCTCCTCCCCCGCGCCGAAGGCGAAGCCGCGCCCTGCCGCGACGGCCGCCGAGCCGGCCCAGGGCACCAGCAGCCCCGTGGCGAAGGACCCCGCGCCCGCCGCCCGCGCCGAGGCCAGCGACGAGCCGACCCTGAGCGTCCTGCGCGGTGCGCCGGCGCGCACGGTCGCCAACATGGACTCCTCGCTGACCGTCCCGACGGCGACCTCGGTGCGCTCGGTGCCGGTCAAGCTGCTCTGGGACAACCGCACGGTCATCAACAACCACCTCGCCCGTGCCCGCGGCGGCAAGGTGTCCTTCACCCACCTGGTCGGCTACGCGCTGGTCAAGGCGGTTGCCTCGATGCCGGAGATGAACGTCGGCTTCGACGTCGTCGACGGCAAGCCCACCCTGATCACGCCCGCGCACATCAACCTCGGCCTGGCCATCGACGTCTCGAAGCCCGACGGCAGCCGCCAGCTCCTCGTGCCGGCCATCAAGGCGGCCGAGAACATGGACTTCGCGGCCTTCTGGACGGCGTACGAGGAGATCGTCCGCAAGGCGCGCGACAACAAGCTGGCCGTCGCGGACTTCCAGGGCACGACCGTCTCGCTGACCAACCCCGGCGGCCTCGGCACCAGCCACTCGGTGCCGCGCCTGATGAGGGGCCAGGGCGCGATCGTCGGCGTCGGCGCCATGGAGTACCCGCCCGAGTGGCAGGGGGCTTCGGAGGAGGCCATCGCCCGCAACGCCATCGGCAAGCTGATGACGCTGACCTCGACCTACGACCACCGCGTCATCCAGGGCGCCCAGTCCGGTGAGTTCCTCAAGCGCATCCACGGGCTGCTGCTGGGCGAGAACGACTTCTACGACGAGATCTTCCGCTCCCTGCGCATCCCCTACCAGCCGATCCGCTGGTCCAAGGACATCGCGACCTCGCACGACGAGGACATCAGCAAGCAGGCGCGCATCCTCGAGCTCATCCACGCCTACCGCGTGCGCGGCCACATGATGGCCGACACCGACCCGCTGGAGTACCGCCAGCGCAGCCACCCCGACCTCGAGATCGAGTCGCACGGCCTGACGCTGTGGGACCTCGACCGCGAGTTCGCCACCGGCTCGTTCGGCGGCGAGGGCCGCCGGTTCATGAAGCTGCGCAACATCCTGGGCATCCTGCGCGACTCCTACTGCCGGACCACCGGCATCGAGTACATGCACATCATGGACCCCGAGCAGCGCCGCTGGATCCAGGAGCGCGTCGAGCGCCCCCACACCAAGACGCCGCGCGAGGAGCAGCTGCGCATCCTGCTCAAGCTCAACCAGGCCGAGGCGTTCGAGACGTTCCTGCAGACCAAGTTCGTGGGCCAGAAGCGCTTCTCCCTCGAGGGCGGCGAGACCACGATCCCGCTCATCGACGAGGTCTGCGAGGCAGCGGCCGAGGTCGACCTCGACGAGGTGACCATCGGCATGGCCCACCGCGGGCGCCTCAACGTGCTGGCCAACATCGTGGGCAAGAAGTACTCCCAGATCTTCCGGGAGTTCGAGGGCAACATCGACCCGCGCACCGTCCAGGGCTCCGGCGACGTGAAGTACCACCTCGGCGCCGAGGGCACCTTCGTGTCCGGCAACGGGGACCAGATCAAGGTCTCCGTGGCGGCCAACCCCTCGCACCTCGAGGCGGTCGACCCGGTGCTCGAGGGCATCGCGCGCGCCAAGCAGGACGTGCTGGACAAGGGCACCGCCTACCCCGTGCTGCCGCTGCTCATCCACGGCGACGCGGCGTTCGCGGGCCAGGGCGTGGTCGCCGAGACGCTCAACCTCTCCCAGCTCCGCGGCTACCGCACCGGCGGCACGATCCACCTCGTCGTCAACAACCAGGTCGGCTTCACCACCTCCCCCGGCTCCTCGCGCTCCTCGCTCTACTCCACCGACGTGGCGCGGATGGTGCAGGCGCCGATCTTCCACGTCAACGGCGACGACCCCGAGGCGTGCATCCGGGTGGCCCGGCTGTCCTTCGAGTACCGCCAGACGTTCAACAAGGACGTCGTCATCGACCTCGTCTGCTACCGCCGTCGCGGTCACAACGAGGGCGACGACCCGTCGTACACCCAGCCGCTGATGTACGACCTCATCGAGCAGAAGCGCTCGGTGCGCAAGCTCTACACCGAGTCGCTCATCGGCCGCGGCGACATCACCCTCGACGAGGCCGAGCAGGTGCTGAAGGACTACCAGCAGCAGCTCGAGCGGGTCTTCACCGAGGTGCGCGAAGCCAGCTCCGACGCGGTGTCGGAGTGGACCACCGTCCCGGACTACCCCGACAAGCCGGCCGGCGACACCGCCACCGCCGTCGGACCGGAGGTCCTCAAGCGGATCGCCGACTCCTACACCACCCCGCCGGACGGCTTCACCGTGCACCCCAAGGTGATGCCGCAGCTGCAGCGCCGCGCCGCGGCGATCACCGACGGCCCCATCGACTGGGGCACCGGTGAGATCCTCGCGCTCGGCTCCCTGCTCATGGACGGCCGCCCGGTGCGGCTGGCCGGTCAGGACTCGCGCCGGGGCACCTTCGTCTCGCGCTTCGGCACGATCATCGACCGCGTCAACGCCGACGAGTGGACGCCGCTGACCAACCTCACCCAGGACCAGGCGAAGTTCTACATCTACGACTCCCTGCTCTCGGAGTACGCCGCGCTCGGCTTCGAGTACGGCTACTCCGTGGCGCGCCCCGAGGCCCTGGTGATGTGGGAGGCGCAGTTCGGCGACTTCGTCAACGGCGCCCAGACGGTCATCGACGAGTTCATCAGCGCCGGCGAGACCAAGTGGCGCCAGCAGTCCGGCGTGGTGCTGCTGCTGCCGCACGGCTACGAGGGCCAGGGCCCCGACCACTCCTCCGCCCGCATCGAGCGGTTCCTCCAGATGTGCGCCGAGGACGCCATGCTGGTGGCCCAGCCGTCGACGCCGGCGTCGTACTTCCACCTGCTGCGCAGGCACTCGCTCGGCGAGGTCCACCGGCCGCTGGTGGTGTTCACGCCGAAGTCGATGCTCAAGCGCAAGGAGGCGGCCTCGCAGCCGGCAGACTTCACCTCCGGCACGTTCCGTCCGTTCATCGGCGACGCCGGGGTCGACCCCTCGAAGGTCGAGACGCTGCTTCTCTGCTCGGGCCGGGTCACGTGGGACCTCGTGGCCGAGCGGGCCAAGCGCGAGAACGCCGAGACCTTCGCGATCGGCCGCGTGGAGCAGCTCTACCCCCGCCCGGTCGACGACATCCGTGCCGAGATCGCGAGGTATCCCAACCTCAAGGCGGTGCGCTGGGTGCAGGACGAGCCGGAGAACATGGGTGGTTGGCCGCACTACGCCCTGAACGTGTGGCCCACGCTCGACATCACCGTCGAGCCGGTCACGCGTCCCCAGTCGGCCTCACCGTCGGTGGGCACCATCAAGCGGCACGCCGAGGAGCAGAGGACGCTGATGGGTACCGCCTTCGCCTCGGTGCCCGGCAGCGCCGGGGCCGACTACTGATCAGCGGGTCACGGCGTGTACTTCACCGATCGGGGGATCGAGGAGCTGCAGACCAGGCGGGGTGACGAGGTGGTCACCCTCGCCTGGGTCGCCGACCGGCTGCAGGAGTTCACCGACACCCACCCCGAGTTCGAGACCGCCGTCGAGCGCCTCGCCACCTGGCTCGCGCGCGAGGACGACCCCGACGACTGATCGGTCCGACTCCGCGCGGTGGCGAGCTCGGCGCGGACGCGAGCGAGGTCGGCGTCGGCCGACACGTCGGCCCCGGACGCGGCACGGGGCAGGTGCGCCGTACGACGATGGTTGCGCTCCAGGGCGACGACCAGTCCGAGGAGGACCAGCGCCATGGTCATGCCTGCCACGAGGGCGTCGAGCTGTGCGTCAGGGTTCATGGCAGCAACTTTGTCACCGCAGGATTACTGCCACGAGTGGCAGCGGTGACCATGCTCGCAAACTTTCTGCCATACTCGTCGGCATGGCTCTCTCCCGTGTCGCGGTGGTCCTGCCCGGCCACCCCACCCTGTTCGAGCTCGGCGTCGTGCACGAGGTCTTCGGCATCGACCGCACCGACGACGGCGTTCCCCCGATCGACTTCCTCCTGTGCTCCGAGCGCCCGGGTGAGCCCATCGACATCTCGCACGGCATCACCATCACCGCGCCGCACGGCCTGGACGCGGCGACGGACGCCGACCTCGTCGTGGCCACCGCCTACGACTACGGCGACCGGCCCAGCGAGGCGGTGCTCGACACCTTCCGCCGCGCGCACGC
The DNA here is from genome assembly GCF_902805925.1 of uncultured Nocardioides sp. Lineage (GTDB taxonomy): Bacteria > Actinomycetota > Actinomycetes > Propionibacteriales > Nocardioidaceae > Nocardioides. The sequence continues at coordinate 839 of NZ_CADCUP010000221.1, read as the reverse complement.
CGCGGGCGCGTGGCTGCTCTCGGTGTGCTCCGGCGCGTTCGCCCTCGGCGAGGCCGGGCTGCTCGACGGCCGGCCGAGCACCACCCACTGGCGGCACAGCGACGAGCTGCAGCGACGCTTCCCGGGGACGAGGGTCGACCCCGACGTGCTCTTCGTCGAGCACGACCGCATCATCACCAGCGCCGGCACAGCCGCGGGCATCGACGCCTGCCTGCACCACGTGCGCTGCGAGCTGGGAGCCGGTGTCGCCACGCGCATCGCCCGTCGCATGGTGGTGCCTCCCCAGCGCGACGGCGGGCAGCGCCAGTTCATCGACCTGCCCGTGCCCGAGGTGGCGGGAGAGACCCTGCAGCCGGTGCTGGAGTGGATGCGCGAGCACCTCGACGAGGACCAGCCGGTGCGCACGCTCGCCCGACGGGCCGCGATGTCGGAGCGCACCTTCGCCCGCCGCTTCGCAGCCGAGACCGGCACCACTCCCGCGAAGTGGCTGCTGGCCCAGCGGCTCCACCACGCCCGGATGCTGCTGGAGGGCACCGACCTGCCCGTCGAGACCGTCGCCGACCGCGCCGGCTTCGGTTCGGCCGCCCTGCTGCGCCACCACTTCGCCAACCGCGTGGGCGTGGCTCCGGCGGAGTACCGCCGGACCTTCCGCTCGAGCGACCGGAGAGCGGGCTGATGGCCGCCTCCGCCCGCATCGCGACGTACACCCACGACGCTCTTGTCTTCGACGTCCGCGACGACGGGCCGCTGGAGGGTCCGGTGGTCGTGCTGCTGCACGGCTTCCCGCAGACGAGCACCTCGTGGCGGGCCGTCGTGCCGCACCTGCACGCAGCCGGCCT
>NZ_CADCUP010000220.1 GCF_902805925.1 uncultured Nocardioides sp. | reverse complement strand
GAGCACCAGCCAGGCCGGCACGGGGGACGCCGCGGCGGGACCGTCGTCGGCGGCCGCGGAGGCCGGCGACGGTGGGTCCTCGGGGCTGGGCGCTGCCGAGGTGGGCGACGCCTCGGTCGACGGGGCGGCGGATGGTGTTGCGCTCCGCGACGGCTTCGGCCTCCGCGTGGGCCCCGGCTCGGGACTCACCGTCGGGGTGCGCGTGGGGGCGGCCGAGGGCTGCGGTGCCGGCTGCACGGTCGCCGTCGCCGTCGCCGTCGCCGTCGGCGTGGGTGTCGGCTTGGGGGTCGGCTTGGGCGTGGGCTTCGCCGTCGGCTTCGGCGTGGGCGTGGGCGTGGGCTTCACCGTGGGCGCCGGCTGCGGACGCGGCACCGGCGCGACCCCGGGCAGGCGTCGCGCTCCGGTCTGCCAGGCGAGGCCGACGTACCCGCCGGCAGGGACGCGCAGCGACCCTGCGGCGGTGCTGGCATAGACCCAGTCGCCGCTCTTCCCGTCGGACCAGAACAGGCCCCAGTAGGCGTCGTCCGGCGGGGTGTTGAAGCACGGGTCGTCGGCGGGGACCCCGTCGACACGGCAGACGAAGGTGGGGAAGCGCTGCAGGTAGGTCAGCGCGTGACCGACGGCGGTGGTGCTCGCCGCGGCGTTCCGGTCGGCGCCGCCTGCGTCGCAGGAGGTCTGCACCCCGCCGCCGAGCGCACCGAAGTCGACGACGACGCTGACGCCCGAGGACGTCGGGCAGGTCGCCGCGGTGGCCGGCGGGGCACCGGCGAGGACGCCGACGCCCGTCGCCGCGGTCACGAGGACCGCGGCGACGAGGCGTGCAGCGAGGTGACGCGTCACGACGTCTAGCGGACGAGGACGAACGTCTTCGCGACCGCGTCGGCCGTCTTGAGCTTCACCTTGCGCTTGGCCTTGCCGTTGGGCATCGACAGCTTGGCCGCGACCTTGCCGCCGTTCGCCTTGCCGACGAGCCGCTTGAAGTCGCCCTTGACCGAGACGCAGGCGCGCTCGCCGGGGGCCAGGCCGAAGCTCTTGAACCGCACCTTGGTGCGGGCCTCGGCACGCTTGGCGCTGCCCTTCGTGCGCAGCCTGTCGTCCGAGGCGGGCGCCCACTGGAGCACCGGCAGGGCCTGCGCGGTCGCCCGGCGCCACTGGTCGGCGAGCTCGACGGTGATGCCCGCGGTGCGGGCCTTCCTCACCGCGGACTCCTCGTACGCGACGGCGCCGAGGTCCTTCGACAGGGCGCTGCGGCAGCGGTTCTTGTCGACCGGCTGACGCTTGCGGACCCACACCGCGGCGTCGGCCGCGGCGGCCTTGTTGCCGATGGAGCCCAGCGCCCAGCCGGCGAGGCCGGTGCTGTTGGTGTTGGGCGTGCCGGTCGAGCCGACCTTGCCGAACGCACCGTTGGCGGCCTGCTGGGCCGCCAGCCACGCGCCGGCCCGGTCGAGGGCGGCCTTCACCTCGGCCGAGGCGTCACCCGAGGCGGCCAGGTTGACGACCGTCAGCGACGTGGCGTCGAGGTCGGCGGCGCTGTCGGCGGCACCGTCGACGCAGGACTGCGAGGTCTCGGTCTTGCTCTCGGTGAAGTTGAGGCGGAAGTAGCCGCCCGCGCACTGCTGGGCCAGCAGGAAGCTCACCGCGTCCGCGGCGCGTGCCGACTTCGCCTGCACGAGCGCCCGGGCGGCGAAGGACTGGCCGACGACGTTGGCGAAGTCGCCGTACGTCGACTTGTCCTCGATGCGGCCGGTGATCGGCGCCGCGGTGGCCACCCGCTCCTCGAGCCGGGTGACGAGGTTGACCCCGCCGTACGACGTGGGGTTGCCCCCCGACACGCGGGCCAGCGCGGCCGCCTTGGCGGTCGCGCCGGCGTAGGTGCTGCCGACGTCGCCGAACGCGACCCCCGAGATGTAGGACTCGATCTGGGCGCCGACGGCGCCGCCGATGGCGCGGACGGTCGACTGGTTGCCGGTCTCGTTGAGCCCGAGGGCGATGTCGATGCTCAGCCCGTAGTCGGGGCCGAACTCGCCGGGGGCGAGGTTGTCCTCGAGCTCCCCCCTGATCCAGGTGGAGGCCTGGGCGGCGGCGGTGCCGTCGACGGTGGCCGCCGCGGCAGCCGCCGGGGCCGCCGTGGCCGGGCTGCCGGCCAGGGTGGTGAGGGTGAGGGCCGCCGAGGCCACGAGGGCTCCGGCGGTGCGCGCGGTGTGCGCCATGGGTGCTTCCTTCCCGCTGCTCGCGGGCGCACCCCGGAGCCGGGGCGAACCCGCCGCTTTCCACGACAGCGATGTTCAGGACGCTCACGGCGGTGGTCCGGCTCGCCCGGACCTGACGGTCCGGGCCTACGGTTGCGGGTCAGCGCCGGGTTTCGACCGGCTTCCCCCCGCGAGCGAGATATTGATGGTGTGGGCGAGACCCTACCCCTCGTCCGCCCCACGCCGTGCCATGGCACCGTGTGCGGCGGACGACCCGGTCAGGTGAGCTTCTCCAGGATGAGCTCGCGGACCCGGCCGGCGTCGGCCTGGCCGCGCATCTCCTTCATCACCGCACCGATCAGCGCCCCGGCCGCGGCGACCTTGCCGTCGCGGATCTTCGCGGCGACATCGGGGTTGGCAGCGATCGCGTTGTCGACGGCCGTGCCGAGGGCGCCGTCGTCGGAGACGATCGCCAGCCCGCGGGCGGCGACGATCTCCTCGGGCGTGCCCTCCCCGGCGTACAGCCCCTCGAAGACCTGCCGGGCCAGCTTGTCGTTGATGTCACCGGCGTCGACGAGCTTCTGCACGGCCGCGACGTCGGTCGGCGTCACGCCGAGCTCGGCGATGTCGACGCCGGTGTCGTTGGCGCGCCGCGCCAGCTCGGAGAGCCACCACTTCCTGGCCGCCTGCGGGGTCGAGCCGGCGGCGATCGTCTGCTCGACGAGCAGCAGCGCCCCCGCTCCCACGGTGTCGCGCATCTCCAGGTCCGTGAAGCCCCACTCCGACTGGAGCCGGGCCCGCCTCTCCTGCGGCGGCTCGGGCAGCTCCGAGCGCAGCTGCTCCACCCACTCGCGGCTCGGCGCCACGGGGACCAGGTCGGGCTCGGGGAAGTAGCGGTAGTCCTCGGCGTCCGACTTCTCGCGACCGCTCGTGGTGACCCCGGTGTCCTCGTGCCAGTGACGGGTCTCCTGGAGGATCGACCCGCCGCCGTCGAGGATCGCGGCGTGCCGCTGCATCTCGTGGCGGACCGCGCGCTCGATGCTGCGCAGCGAGTTCACGTTCTTGGTCTCGGTGCGCGTGCCCAGCCCGCCGCTGCCCTTCGGCGCCAGCGAGAGGTTGACGTCGGCGCGGATCGAGCCCTGGTCCATGCGGGCGTCGGAGACGCCGAGGGCCACGATCAGGTCGCGGAGCTGGGAGACGTAGGCGCGGGCCACCACCGGGGCCTTCTCCCCGGCGCCCATGATGGGCTTGGTGACGATCTCGATGAGCGGGATCCCGGCGCGGTTGTAGTCCACCAGGGAGTGGTCGGCACCGTGGATGCGCCCGGTGGCGCCACCGACGTGGAGGGACTTGCCGGTGTCCTCCTCCATGTGCGCGCGCTCGATCTCGACCCGGTAGGTCCGGCCCTCGACCTCCACCTCGGTCCAGCCCTCGAACGCGATCGGCTCGTCGTACTGGGAGGTCTGGAAGTTCTTGGGCATGTCGGGGTAGAAGTAGTTCTTCCGGGCGAACCGGCACCACTGCGCGATCTCGCAGTTGAGCGCCAGGCCGATCCGCATGGCCGACTCCACCGCGACCCTGTTGACCACGGGCATCGCCCCCGGCAGCCCCAGGCACGTCGGGCAGACCTGCGTGTTGGGCTCGGCGCCGAACTCCGTCGGGCAGCCGCAGAACATCTTCGAGGCGGTGTTGAGCTCGACGTGGACCTCCAGGCCCATGGCGGGGTCGAACTTCTCGAGGGACTCCTCGAACGTCAGCAGTGCCTCGCTCATCGGGAGGCTCCTTCCAGGCTCGGGGCCTTGTCGAGCAGCGGGCCGCCCCATTCCTTCTCGAGCAGCGCCTCGACCGCGGCGCCGACGCGGTAGACGCGGTCGTCGGCGAGGGCGGGAGCGAGGACCTGGAGGCCGGAGGGGAGGCCGTCCTCGCCCGCCAGGCCGTTGGGCACCGAGATGCCCGGCACGCCGGCGAGGTTGGCGGGAATGGTGGCGAGGTCGTTGAGGTACATCGCCAGCGGGTCGTCGAGCTTCTCGCCGAGGCGGAACGCCGTGGTCGGCGCCGTCGGCGAGACGAGCACGTCAGCGTGCTCGAAGGCGGCGTCGAAGTCGCGCGTGATGAGCGTGCGCACCTTCTGGGCCTGGCCGTAGTAGGCGTCGTAGTAGCCGCTCGAGAGGGCGTAGGTGCCCAGGATGATGCGGCGCTTGACCTCGTCGCCGAAGCCGGCGTCGCGGGTGGCCCGCATGACCTCCTCGGCCGACGGCGACGGGTCGCCCTCGGGCAGCACCCGCAGGCCGTAGCGCATGGCGTCGAACTTCGCCAGGTTGCTCGACGCCTCGGCGGGCAGGATCAGGTAGTAGGCCGCCAGCGCGTGCACGAAGCTCGGGCACGACACCTCGACGACCTCCGCCCCGGCGGCGACCATCACGTCGACCGACTCCCGGAAGCGGGCCAGGACACCGTCCTGGTAGCCCTCGCCGCCGAGCTCTCGCACCACGCCGATGCGCACGCCGCGCAGGTCGCCGGTGGCGCCCTCGCGGGCGGCGTCGACCAGGGACGGCACCGGCTGCTGGATGCTGGTGGAGTCGCGCGGGTCGTGGCCGCCGATGATCTCGTGCAGCAGCGCGGCGTCCAGGACCGTGCGCGTCACCGGGCCCGCCTGGTCGAGGGAGTTGGCCAGCGCGACCAGGCCGTAGCGCGAGACGCCGCCGTAGGTCGGCTTCACGCCGACCGTGCCGGTGACCGCGCCGGGCTGGCGGATCGAGCCGCCGGTGTCGGTGCCGATGGCCAGCGGTGCCTCGAAGGCCGCCACGGCCGCGGCCGAGCCGCCGCCCGAGCCGCCGGGGATGCGGTCGAGGTCCCACGGGTTGTGGGTGGCGCCGTACGCCGAGTGCTCGGTGGAGGAGCCCATCGCGAACTCGTCCATGTTGGTCTTGCCCAGGATCGGCAGGCCCGCGGCGCGCAGCCGCTCCACGACGGTGGCGTCGTACGGCGGCACCCAGCCCTCGAGGATCCTCGAGCCGCAGGTGGTGGGCAGGCCCCGGGTGGCCATCACGTCCTTGACGGCGATCGGGACGCCGTCGAGCGTGCTCGCGGCCCCGCCGGCCGCGCGGCGCTCGTCGGAGGCCGCGGCCTGCGCCAGCGCGCCGTCGCGGTCGACGTGGAGGAAGGCGTGGACGTCGCCGTCGACGGCGGCGATGCGGTCGAGGTGGGCCTCGGTGAGCTGCACCGAGGTGACCCGGCCCTCGGCCAGCGCCGCGGCCATGCCGGCGGCGGTCTCGCGGAGGTCGACCATCAGGCCTCCTCCCCCAGGATGCGGGGCACGCTGAAGCGCTGCTGCTCGGACTCGGGTGCGCCGGACAGCGCCTCCTCGGCGGTCAGGCAGGGGGTGACGACGTCGTCGCGGAAGACGTTGGTCAGCGGCAGCGGGTGCGAGGTCGGGGGGACGTCGGCACTGGCCACCTCGTTGATGGCTGCGACGGACTCGAGGATCACCGACAGCTGGGGTGCCAGGTGGTCGAGCTCGGCGTCGGACAGGTCGATCCTGGCCAGGTTCGCCAGGTGCGCGACCTCGTCCCGGGTGATCGTCGCTGGAGTGTCAGGCATGCCCCGAATCCTATGGCCCGGCCTGATGAGAGCGTGAAACGCATGTCGTCCCCGCTCCACCCACTGCGGCTCGCCACCGTCTGCGCGCTGCACGGGTCCTCGGCGCCGCCGTCGAGGCCGTGGCCCGGCTGGCTCTCGACGTGCTCTGCGCGGGAGCCGTTTCGCCGAGGCACCGGAGGGGCACCGCACGGCATGAGCAACGACAGCGTGCCCTTCGAGAACGCCAACGAGGCCGACGTGGCCGAGCAGCAGCAGGCGATGGACGGCGCCGGCACGGTCGACGAGCAGACCGTCGCGCCCGACTCCGCCGCCGAGGCCGACGTGCTCGAGCAGGGCGCGACGGTGGCAGGCGACGACGGGTCCTGAGGGTCGCCGGCCTGGTCGCTCACGGCTCCAGGACCCTGCTGGACCCCTCCTCGCACAGCAGGGGCGCGATCAGCAGCAGCCGCCGGTGGTGCTGCCGGGCCAGCACGTCCGCGCCGGAGCGCGTCGAGGCGGGCGAGCCGCCGCAGCTCGTCGAGCCTGCCTACAGCGCCGGCATGCAGCACGCTCCCCACTTCGTCGGCAGCCGCCCACAACGGTGCCGACGGTTCGTCACCCGTCGGCAGCGTCGCCCTCCAGCCCGTCGGGACCCTGCTCGAGCAGCCGCGTGAAGGCCGCCTCGTCGAGCACCGGGACGCCGAGCTCCTCGGCCTTCGCGGCCTTGGTCCCTGCGTTCTCGCCCACCACGACGTAGTCGGTCTTCTTCGACACCGACCCCGAGGCCTTGCCGCCGCGCGTGATGATCGCCTCCTTCACCGAGTCGCGGGTGAAGTCGACCAGCGAGCCGGTGACGACGATGGTCAGCCCCTGGAGGGTGCGGGCGACCGACTCGTCGCGCTCGTCGGCCATCGAGACGCCGGCCGCGGTCCACGTCTCGACGATGGCGGCGTGCCAGTCGACCTGGAACCACTCCGTGACGGCCTCGGCGATGGTCGGCCCGACTCCGTCGGCGGCGGCCAGCTGCTCCTGGGTGGCAGCGCGGATGGCGTCCATCGAGCCGAACTCCCGCGCCAGCGCCCGGGCGGCGGTGGGCCCGACGTGGCGGATGGACAGGGCGACCAGCACCCGCCACAGCGGCACCTGCTTGCGCTCCGCGAGGTTGGCGAGCAGCCGGTGACCGCCGGCGTTGAGCACCGGCTCGTCGCCCTCCCCCTTCTTGGGGGCCCGGGTGAACAGCGGTGCCCGCAGCAGCGCGGCCTCGTCGAGGTCGAACACGTCGCCCTCGTTGTCGATGGCACCGGCCTGCAGCAGCGCGGACGCCGCCTCGTAGCCGAGGCCCTCGATGTCGAAGGCGCCCCGGCCGGCCACGTGGAAGACCCGCTCCCGCGCCTGCGCCGGGCAGGACCGGTGATTGGGGCACCGCAGGTCGCGGTCGCCCTCCTTCTGCTGGTAGAGCTCGGTGCCGCAGGCAGGGCAGGTGGTCGGCATCTCCCACTCGGGCAGGCCCTCGGGCCGCAGCGCGAGCACCGGCCCGACGATCTCGGGGATCACGTCGCCGGCCTTGCGCAGCACGACGGTGTCACCGGGGCGCACGTCCTTGCGGCGCACCTCGTGGGCGTTGTGGAGCGTGGCCTTCTCCACGGTGGAGCCGGCCACCCGGGTGGGCTCCATCCGGCCGAAGGGCGACACCCGGCCGGTGCGGCCGACCTGCACCTCGATCGCCAGCAGCCGGGCGTTGACCTCCTCGGGCGGGTACTTGAACGCGATGGCCCACCGGGGCGCCCGGCTGGTCGAGCCGAGGCGCCGCTGCAGCGAGATGTCGTCGACCTTGACCACCACGCCGTCGATCTCGTGCTCGACGTCGTGGCGGTGCTCGCCGTGGTGCTCGACGTAGGCCCGGACGTCCCCCAGCGTGGGCACCACCCTCACCCGCTCGCTCGTGGGCAGCCCCCACGCACGCAGTGCGTCGTACGCCGTGGACTGGGACGTCGGCTCGAAACCCTCCCGCGCGCCGATGCCGTGGCACACCATGCCGAGGTCGCGGGTCGCGGTGACGCGCGGGTCCTTCTGCCGCAGCGACCCGGCAGCGGCGTTGCGGGGGTTGGCGAACAGCGGCTTGCCGGCATCGGCCATGGCGGAGTTGAGCCTCTCGAAGGCCGCGGTGGGCAGGAAGACCTCGCCGCGCACCTCGACCAGCGCGGGCACCGGGAGCTCCGCGGTGACGGAGAGCCGGTGGGGCACCGAGGCGATCGTCTTGACGTTGGGCGTGACGTCCTCGCCGGTGCGGCCGTCGCCGCGGGTCAGTGCGCGCACCAGGCGGCCCCGCTCGTAGAGCAGGTTGATCGCCAGGCCGTCGACCTTGAGCTCGCAGAGCAGCGCGGGATCGGTCACGCCGTCACGCCCGAGCCGGGCGTGCCAGGCTGCGAGCTCGTCGTGGGTGAAGGCGTTGTCGAGCGACTCCATGCGCGAGAGGTGGTCGACGGCGGTGAACTCGGTGGAGACCGCACCGCCGACCTTCTGCGTCGGCGAGTCGGGCGTGCGGAGCTCGGGGTACTGCTCCTCGAGGGCCTCGAGCTCGCGCAGCCGCGTGTCGAAGTCGGCGTCGGAGAGGGTGGGGTCGTCGAGCACGTGGTAGCGCCAGCGGGCGTCCTCCACCTCCTGGGAGATCGCCTGGTGCCGGTCGCGGGCCTCGGCGGGTGCTGCGTCGGTCATGGCCGCATTCTGCCCGGTGCCGCCGACATCGCATCCCGGCTCCGCCACCGGCGCCGCGCCCCGTGGAACGACCTCGCGGGCACCCGGGCATCCGGGCACCCGGGCGATGCTGGTCTAGACCGAGCGAAATATCCGGTGGAGGGGAATGAATCGCGATCCCTACCCTGTTGGTGAAACGAAACAGTTCCGTTTCGCACCGCCTCGGAAAGGACCGCATGACTCCGCAGACCCCCTCCCGCACCGCCACGGACGGCGGCGCCGCGCGCCCCCGCGTCGCCGGCGACCGCGAGCAGGAGATCTACGACGCCACCCTGGCCGTCCTCGGCGAGGTCGGCTACGACCGGCTCACCATGGACGCCGTGGCCACCGCCGCCAAGGCGTCCAAGGCCACGCTCTACCGACGCTGGAACGGCAAGGTCCAGCTCGTCATCGAGGCACTCGTCGCCGAGAAGTCGGCTCCCGAGGCCCCCGACACCGGCTCGCTGCGCGGGGACCTGATGGCCTCGTTCTGCGGTCTCGGGGGCATCACCCAGCCCCACCAGCTCGCCACGTTCTCCAGCGTGCTCACCGCGATGGTGCGAGACGAGGAGTTCGCCGCGGCGTACCGCCGTGACGTCCTCGGACCCAAGATCGCGACGACCGACGAGATCTTCCGCAGGGCGGCCGGGCGGGGCGAGCTGTGCCCCGGCGTCGACCTGCCCGTCCTGGTCCCCGCCCTCGCCGGGATCCTCCTGCACCGCTTCTTCGTGCTCGGGGAGGTCCCCGACGAGGCGGCCGTCGCCCGGGTCATCGACCACGTCATCCTCCCGGCCGCGACGCGGCCGGCCGCACACCAGACCGACACCCCGAAGGACATGTCATGACCGACACCACCGCGTCGCCGCCCGAGGTGGCACCAGAGGACCGCCGCCGCCTGCGCTGGGCCCTCGTGATCATCTCGATCGCCCAGCTGCTGGTCGTGCTCGACAGCACCATCGCCAACATCGCGCTGCCGTTCATCGGCCGCGACCTCGACATCGGCGCCAACAACCTGCAGTGGATCGTCACCGGCTACGCGCTCGCCTTCGGTGGCCTGCTGCTGCTCGGCGGCCGCCTGAGCGACCTCTACGGACGCCGGCTGGTCTTCATCGTCGGCATCGTGGTGTTCGTGACCGCCTCGCTGGTCGGCGGCATCGCCCAGAACGAGGCCATGCTGCTCATCGCCCGGGGCTTCCAGGGCTTCGGCGCCGCCCTCGCCTCGCCCGCCGCCCTGGCGCTCATCACGACCACCTTCCCGGCCGGGCCGGAGCGCAACCGCGCCTTCGCCGTGTACGCCGCGATGTCGGGCGCCGGAGCGGCCGTCGGCCTCCTCCTCGGTGGCTGGCTGACCGGCCTCGACCAGCCCCTCGGCATGAGCGGCTGGCGCCTGACCTTCTTGATCGTCGTGCCCATCGGCCTGGCCGCGGCGTTCTTCGCCCCGCGCTTCTTCGAGGAGTCCGAGCGGCACACCGGCCAGCTCGACGTCCCGGGCGCCATCACCGGCACCCTGGGCCTGCTCGGCATCGTCTACGGCCTCTCCCGCGCCGGTGACAGCCGCTACGGCTGGGGCGAGACCTGGACCCTCGCCAGCCTGGTCGCCGGCGTCCTGCTGCTCGTGGTCTTCGCCGTGATCGAGTCGCGGGTGGAGCACCCGCTGCTGCCGATCCGGATCTTCGCCAGCCAGACCCGCGCCGCCAGCTTCCTGGCGATGGCGCTGATGCCGGCTGCGATGTTCGCGATGTTCTTCTTCCTGAGCCTGTTCGTCCAGAACGTCATGGGCTACAGCCCGCTGAAGACCGGCGTCGCGTTCCTGCCCTTCTCGTTCGGCATCGTGCTGAGTGCCACGGTGGTGTCCGGCCTCGTGAGCAGGGTGGACGCGCGCTACATCGCCGGTGTCGGCACGCTGATCTCCTCGGCGGCGCTGTTCGGCTTCTCGCGCCTCTCGGTGCCCGACGGCGCGTCCGACGTGCTGGCCTCGGTCGGCTCGGGCGAGGCGCTCGGGGCCGGCGTGAGCTACTGGACCGACATCCTGCCCTTCGTGGTGCTGATGGCGCTGGGCATGGGCGCGGTGTTCGTGCCGCTCACCCTGACCGCCGTGCACCACCTGCGGGCCGAGGACTCCGGCATCGGCTCGGGCGTGCTCAACACCATGCAGCAGGTCGGCGGCGCGCTGGGCCTGGCGACGCTGAGCACGGTCGCGACCAGCGCGATGACGACCCGCGCCGAGGAGATCGGCCCGGGCATCGGCCAGGGCCTGCAGCAGGCCGCGCAGCAGGACCCCTCGCTGCTCGACCGGCTGATGACCGCCTTCAGCGTCGACTCGGTCGACGCGGTCGTCGGGCAGCTCGCCGGGCTCGGCGCGTTCCCCGAGGGAGCCACCAGCGCCTTCTTCGTGGGCTCGTTCATGATGCTCGCCGGCTCCGTGGTCGTGTGGCTCTTCCTCGACGTCAAGCACGAGGAGCTCGCCACCGACGGGCCCGAGGGCGTGCACGTCGGCTGATCGGGTGCGCCGCGGCGCGTGAGGTGGGAGGCACCTGGTCCGGCCCGGGCCAGGTGCCTCGTCACGTCACCGATGTGGGGGATGCCGCGGCTCCGACCCGGCCGTACGGTGGCCGCGCGGTGAACGGTGCCGGTGCCGGGGAGGCCGGCTGCGACCCAGCTGCACGGGACGCTTCCCTCCCTGGCACCGCTTCCCGCGGCGTACGCCCCCCGCCGGGGCCCGTCAGGACAGGTGGCCCGCCGCCCGCCGGCTGGTCTCCAGCGCCCGCCGCGCCCAGCCGGGGGTCGCTCCGGCGAGGCCGCACGCCGGCGTGACCACGACCTCGCCGGGCAGGGCCCCGGGGTCGAGGCCGAGCATGTCGAACCACCGCAGGACGCGCTCCGCGACGTCCCCGTCGGAGGGCACGGCCCCGGGCTCCGTGGTGGGCACGACGCCGAGCGCGACGGTCCCGCCGGACTCCAGCGCCTCCGCGAGGTGGTCGTGGCCGGCGGCGGTGACCTGGTCGAGGTCGACCGCGAGCCCGGAGGCTCCCGCACCCCGCAGCAGGTCGAGCGGCGTGCCGGCGGCGCAGGCGTGCACCCAGGGCTCGGCGCCGGCCCCGGCGATCGCGTCGAGCACCCAGCCGAGGGCGGCGGACGCCTCCGGCGGGTGCACGGCGCGGTGCCGCCCGAAGCCGCTCGCGGTCGGCACACCGGCCCCGAGCACCGCGACCAGGGCCGGCTCGTCGACCTGCACGACGAGCCGCGCGGCACCCGGCACGCGGCGTCGTACGTCGGCGACGTGGGCGCGCACGCCCTCGGCCAGTGCCTGGGCGAGGTCGCGCCGGGCGCCGTGGTCGGCGAGCACCTTGTCGCCGCGCGGCTTCTCGACGGTGGCGGCGAGGGTCCACGGCCCGGCGACCTGCACCTTGAGCGTGCCGGCGTAGCCCTGGGTCTGCTCCTCCAGGGCGTCGAGGTCCTGGGCGAGCAGGGAGCGGGCACGTCGCAGGTCGGCACCCACGGCGTCGGTGAGCCGCCAGCCGGCGGGCTGCACGTCGGCGCCGAGCCCCTCGGCGACCGCCAGGCCGCGACCGGTCAGGTGCGCCCCGGCACCGCGACCGGGCAGCTCGGGGAGGAAGACCAGGTCGGGCACCTCGCCCAGCACCACGCGCAGCGCCTCGTCGTAGGCGCGGGCGTCGTCGCCGGGCATCGAGCCGATGCCGGTGGCCGCGGTCGTCATGCAGGGACGCCCGTGCGGGCCGTGGCGGTGATGGTGGCCGAGCCGACGACGCGGGTGCCGTCGTAGATCACGGCCGCCTGGCCGGGCGCGATGCCCTCGGCCGGGTCGAGCAGCGCGATGTGGACCTGCTCCCCCTCGACGCGGACCCGGGCGCGGTGCTCGCCGCCGTGGGCACGCAGCTGGACGGTCGCGTCGAGCTCGGTGGGGACGGTGCCGCACCAGCGCGGCCGGTCGCCGGTGATGGTGTCGATCGCCAGCCGCTCCCGCGGCCCGACCCGGACGGTGCCGGAGACCGGCTCGATGTCGAGCACGAACCGCGGCCTGCCGTCGGCGGCCGGGGTGCCGAGCCGCAGCCCGCGGCGCTGGCCGATCGTGAACCCGTAGGTGCCCGCGTGCGAGCCGACCACCTCGCCGGTGGCGTCGTCGACGATGTCGCCCCCGTGGTTGGGAGCGCGCTCGCCCAGCCTCTCCCTGAGCCAGCCGGCGTTGTCGCCGTCGGCCACGAAGCAGATGTCGTTGCTGTCGGGCTTGTCCGCCACGAGCAGGCCGCGGTCGGCGGCCTCGCGGCGCACGTCGCCCTTGACGCTCGTCCCCAGGGGGAACAGCGAGTGCGCCAGCTGGTCCTGGGTGAGCACGCCCAGCACGTAGGACTGGTCCTTGGCGTGGTCCTGCGCGCGGTGCATCTCGATGAGCCCGTCGGCGCCGGTGTGCAGCCGCGCGTAGTGCCCGGTGGCGACCGCGTCGAAGCCGAGCGCCAGCGCGCGGTCGAGCACCGCGGCGAACTTGATCCTCTCGTTGCAGCGCAGGCAGGGGTTGGGCGTGCGGCCGGCGGCGTACTCGTCCATGAAGTCCTCGACGACGTCCTCGTGGAAGCGCTCGCTGAGGTCCCAGACGTAGAACGGGATGCCGATGACGTCGGCCGCCCGGCGGGCGTCGTTGCTGTCCTCGATGGTGCAGCAGCCGCGCGCTCCCGAGCGGTACGACGCGGGGTTGCGCGAGAGCGCGAGGTGGATGCCGGTGACGTCGTGGCCGGCCTCGGCGGCGCGCGCGGCGGCGACCGCGGAGTCGACGCCCCCGGACATGGCGGCGATGATCCTCATCGGCTCACGACCGTCGCGGCTGGCGGGCCCGCTCGACGACCGGGCCGATGGCGGCCACCAGCGCGTCGACGTCGGCCTGCGTGGAGGTGTGGCCGAGGGAGAAGCGCAGCGAGTGCCGGGCCTGCTCGTCGGTGCAGCCCATCGCCAGCAGCACGTGGGAGGGCTGCGGCACCCCGGCCGAGCACGCCGACCCGGTCGAGCACTCGATGCCGCGGGCGTCGAGGAGCATCAGCAGCGAGTCGCCCTCGCAGCCGGGGAAGCCGAGGTGGGCGTTGCCGGGCAGCCGGTGGACGGGGTCGCCGTGCAGGTGCGTCTCGGGCACCTGGGCCAGGACGCGGGAGACCAGGTCGTCGCGCAGGGCCGAGACGCGTGCGGCGTAGGTGCCCTGCTCCTTGACCGCGCTCTCGACGGCGGCGGCGAACGCCGCGACCGCGGGCACGTCGAGGGTGCCGCTGCGGATGTCGCGCTCCTGGCCGCCGCCGTGGGCCAGCGGGGTCACCACGACCTCGCGCCGCACGACCAGCGCGCCGACGCCGTACGGGCCGCCGAGCTTGTGGCCGGTGGTGGTGAGCGCGTCGACACCGGAGGTCGCGAAGTCGACCGGCACCGTGCCGACCGCCTGGACGGCGTCGGTGTGCACCGGGATGCCGTGCTCGGCGGCCAGCGCGACGACCTCCTCGATCGGCTGCAGGGTGCCCACCTCGTTGTTGGCCGACATCACCGAGATGAGGGCGACGTCGTCGGGGTCGCGCTCGACGGCCGCCCGCAGCGCGTCGACGTCGAGCCGGGCGCGCTGGCACACCGGGAGCAGGCCGACCTCGGCACCCTCGTGCTGCGCCAGCCAGTGGACGGGGTCGAGCACGGCGTGGTGCTCGATGGCCGAGGCCAGCACGCGGCGGCGGGGACGGTCGGCCTGGCGCGCCCAGTAGATGCCCTTGACCGCCAGGTTGTCGGCCTCGGTGCCGCCGGAGGTGAACACCACCTCACCGGGACGGCACCCCAGGGCCCGGGCGATCGTCTCGCGCGACTCCTCCACCACCCGTCGCGCCGCCCGGCCGGAGGCGTGCAGCGAGCTGGGGTTGCCCACCTCGCGGAGGTGTCGCGTCATGGTCTCGATCGCCACCGGCAGCATCGGCGTGGTGGCGGCGTGGTCGAGGTAGACGGTGGGCTGGTTCATCGCAGGCTCCAGCCTACGGCGTGGCCCTCGTCAGGCCCGCGCCAGCCACGGGTGGCCGGGGTCCTCGCGGCGGGCGCCGGCGAGCACGAAGGGCCCGCTGCGCCGGTGACAGCAGCGGCCGGGCGGCGCCGAGCGGCTCCCGGCGCCCGTACAGCCGCTGGAACCGCTGCTCGTCCTCGGCCGTCACCTGGCCGCCACCTCGGCGACCACGGCCGCGTGGTCGGTGCCGTCGACGACCAGGCGGCTCGACGCCAGGGCGGCGACCCGCTCCCCCACCAGCACGTGGTCGATCCGCACCAGGCGCGGCGACGGCAGGTCGGTGACGGGCTCCACGCCGTCGGCCGGCCAGGTGGGCTGCCAGCCCGCGTTGGCCAGCTCGGCGACGTCACGCCAGCCGGCCTCGGCGAGGGCGAGCATCGGCTCGTGGTCCGGCGAGGCGTTGAAGTCGCC
>NZ_CADCUP010000219.1 GCF_902805925.1 uncultured Nocardioides sp. | reverse complement strand
CTGCTGCTCGAGGTCGCGAAACGCCGACCAGTAGCCGTCGTCGTAGTCCTCCACGATCTGGAAGGTCCACCGCCCGTGGATGACGTTGCGGCCCACCAGCTCGCGCTCCAGGCGGTCGGCGAGGTCGTCGTGCCCCGCGTCCCGGAACAGGTCGACGGCGTCGCCGAGCATCAGGTCGGCGGTGCCGGTGCGCCGGTGGAAGGTGTACAGGTGGCCGCGCGCCTCCTCGACGGCCTCGAGGGCCTCGGAGAGCTTGCCGAGCGCCTCGACGGTCGTGTCGGAGACACCGTCGGGGCGCTGGTGCTCGGGGCGCTGGCTGTCGAGGCGCTGGGTCTCGGCGTCGCTCACTCCTCGTCCTCCTCGTCGTCGAGGACACCCTCCGAACGCGCCTCCTCCACGAGTCGGCGCACGTTGTCGATCGACCCGCAGTCCTCCTCGATCTGCGCGTTGCGGACCCTGGCGAACGCCTCGCCCAGGGTGTCGCGCACCTGCGGGGAGACGTCCTCCCGAGCCGGGTTGAGGATGGTGAGCTCTTCCTCGGTGATGTGGTGGTTGAGCTTCTGGGCGAACTCCTCGACCGCGTCGTCGAACGCCTCGGTGTCGGTGCCCCTCAGCTCCAGGAGCGCCAGCAGGGCCTCGTTGCCCTCGGCGTGCTCCTCCTCGCCGTGCTCGGCCTCGTGCTCGCCGATGGCCTGCTTCTTGCGGAGGTTCGGGTAGACCTCCCGCTCCTCGGCCACGGCATGGGCGACGTGCAGGGTGGCCAGCGCCTGGCGTACGGCGTCGCGGTCGGAGGTGCTGTCACGCAGGTCGCGCAGGAGGGCCTCGAAGCGCCGGTGGTCCTCGAGGATCAGCCCGACCACGTCGCCGGAGACCGGCCTGCCAAGATCGATGGGGGTGCTCATTCCTCCACCCTAGGCGGGCCTGCGATGCGTCCCTACGCTCGAACCGGTGAGGTCGGCGGGGTCGCTCAGTCGAGGCAGAACTCGTTGCCCTCGGGGTCGGCCATCACGATGTGGCCGGTGGTCATGGGCGGCGCCGGCTCGTGGCGGTCGAGCCGGGCAGCGCCGCGCGCCACCAGGCGCTCGCACTCGGCCTCCAGCGCCGCCATCCGCGCCTCGCCCTCGAGACCGGGTGCGGCCCGGACGTCGAGGTGCACGCGGTTCTTGCCGGCCTTGGCCTCGGGCACCTGCTGGAAGAAGATGCGCGGCCCGGCGCCGTCTGGATGGTGGATCGCGCTGGCGGAGTTGCGCGCCTGGGGCGGCACCCCGAAGGCCTCGAGCGCCTCCTCCCACGTCTCGAACCCCGCTGGTGGGTCGTCGTTGACGTAGCCCAGGGCGTGAGCCCAGAAGATCGACAGCGACTTCGGGTCGGCGGCGTCGAAGGTCACCTGCACCACCCGCGCGGGCGCCGACGGCTCGCGCACCCAGCTCGTCGGGTCGCCGCCGCCCCTCACTTCGTCGCCGCCGCTCACTTCGTCGCCGCCGCTCGCTGCGCTCGCGGTGCTCGCGGTGCTCCTCGCTCGTCGGAACCGCTCGACCTCGTTCCTCGGCCGGCGTTCCTCCTCACTTCGTCGCCTCCATCATCTGCCGCAGCTCCTTCTTGAGCTCCGAGATCTCGTCACGCAGCCGCGCGGCCACCTCGAACTGCAGCTCCCCCGCGGCGTTCCTCATCTGCTCGGTGAGCGTCTGGATCAGCTCGGCCAGGTCGGTGCTGGGGATGCCTGCGGTGTCGGGGAGGTCCTGGTGCATCTTGGACAGGGCCGGCACGGGCTGCTTGCCCGGCTTGGCACCACCGGCTCGCCCCTTGACCCCGGCGTCGGCCCAGGTCTGGAGCAGCGCCTGGGTGTTCTCGTCCTCGCGGGCGAGCATCTCGGTGATGTCGGCGATCTTCTTGCGCAGCGGCGTGGGGTCGATGCCGTGCTCGGTGTTGTAGGCGACCTGGATCGCGCGTCGACGGTTGGTCTCGTCGATCGCCTTCTCCATGGAGGGCGTGATCTTGTCGGCGTACATGTGCACCTGGCCCGACACGTTGCGCGCGGCACGACCGATCGTCTGGATGAGCGACTTGTCGGAGCGCAGGAACCCCTCCTTGTCGGCGTCCAGGATCGAGACCAGCGACACCTCGGGCAGGTCGAGCCCCTCGCGGAGGAGGTTGATGCCGACCAGGACGTCGTACTCGCCGAGACGCAGGTCGCGCAGCAGCTCGATGCGCTTGAGGGTGTCGACCTCGGAGTGGAGGTAGCGGGTGCGGATGCCGGCGTCGAGGAGGTAGTCGGTGAGGTCCTCCGACATCTTCTTGGTCAGCGTCGTGACGAGCACGCGCTCGGACTTCTCGGCGCGGGTGCGGATCTCGTGGATCAGGTCGTCGATCTGGCCCTTGGTCGGCTTGATGACGACCTCGGGGTCGATCAGCCCGGTCGGGCGGATGATCTGCTGGACGGTGTCGTTGTCGACCTTGTCGAGCTCGTAGCCGCCCGGCGTCGCCGAGAGGTAGATCGTCTGGCCGATCCGGTCGAGGAACTCCTCCCACTTCAGCGGCCGGTTGTCCATGGCGCTGGGCAGCCGGAAGCCGTGGTCGACGAGGTTGCGCTTGCGCGACATGTCGCCCTCGTACATCCCGCCGATCTGCGGCACCGCGACGTGGGACTCGTCGACGACGAGGAGGAAGTCCTCGGGGAAGTAGTCGAGGAGGCAGTTGGGCGCCGAGCCGCGGCTGCGGCCGTCGATGTGCATCGAGTAGTTCTCGATGCCCGAGCAGGACCCGACCTGCCGCATCATCTCCACGTCGTAGGTGGTGCGCATGCGCAGGCGCTGCGCCTCGAGCAGCTTGCCCTGCCGCTCGAAGGTCGCCAGCTGGTCCTCCAGCTCCAGCTCGATGCCCTTGATCGCCCGCTCCATGCGCTCGGGACCGGCGACGTAGTGGGTCGCGGGGAAGATGTGGAGCTCGTTGTCGTCGGTGACGACCTCGCCGGTGATCGGGTGCAGCGTCATCAGCCGCTCGATCTCGTCACCGAAGAACTCGATGCGGACCGCGTGCTCCTCGTAGACCGGGAACACCTCGAGGGTGTCGCCGCGCACTCGGAACGTGCCGCGGGTGAAGGCCATGTCGTTGCGGGTGTACTGGATCTCCACGAGGCGCCGCAGCATCGAGTCGCGGTCGTGCTCCTCGCCCACCTTCAGGCGCAGCATGCGGTCGACGTACTCCTGCGGGGTGCCGAGGCCGTAGATGCAGGAGACGGTGGAGACCACGATGACGTCGCGCCGGGTCAGCAGCGAGTTGGTGGCCGAGTGCCGCAGCCGCTCGACCTCCTCGTTGATCGAGGAGTCCTTCTCGATGTAGGTGTCGGTCTGCGGGACGTAGGCCTCGGGCTGGTAGTAGTCGTAGTAGCTGACGAAGTACTCGATGGCGTTGTCGGGGAACAGCTGGCGGAGCTCGTTGGCGAACTGCGCGGCGAGCGTCTTGTTGGGCTGGAGCACGAGCACGGGCCGCTGCACCTGCTCGGCCACCCACGCCACGGTGGCTGTCTTGCCGGTGCCCGTGGCGCCGAGCAGCACGACGTCCTGCTCACCGCCGCGGATGCGCTCGGTGATCTCCTTGATCGCCTCCGGCTGGTCGCCCGAGGGGCTGTAGTCGGAGACGACCGTGAGCGGCGCCACACGGCGCTCGAGATCGGTGACTGGTCGCATGCTGGAAGCCTAGACGGGGCCACCGACAGTCCCGATTTGGTTCACTGGCCCCGTGGACCCCGACGCCAGTATCGACGCCAGGATCGACGACCTGCACCTCGACCTCCTCGCCTGCCTGAGCCGGGTGTACGGCGCCGCCGCGGCCCCCGCGGTGGCCGACCGGCTGGTCGCGCTGGCGCGCCGGACGCACGCCGCACGGCCGGCCGACCTGCGCGCCCTCGACGAGCGCCGGCTGGCCGCGCCCGACTGGTTCCAGCGGCCCGGCATGCTGGGCTACGCGGCCTACGCCGACCGCTTCGGCGGCACCCTCGCCGGTGTCGGCGAGCGCGCGGCGTACCTGCGCGACCTGGGCGTCGGCTACCTGCACCTGATGCCGCTGCTGAGGCCCCGGCCAGACCCCAACGACGGCGGGTACGCGGTCATGGACTACCGCTCGGTGCGCCCCGACCTCGGCACCACCGACGACCTGCGCGCGCTCACCACGGCGCTGCGCGAGCACGGCATCAGCCTGTGCCTGGACCTCGTGCTCAACCACGTCGCACGCGAGCACGCCTGGGCGGTCGCGGCCCGCGCGGGCGAGCAGCGCTACCGCGACTACTTCTACGTGTTCCCCGACCGCGAGATGCCCGACGCCTTCGAGGCGACGCTGCCCGAGGTCTTCCCCGACCTCGCCCCCGGCAGCTTCACCCACGACGACGCTGTCGGCGGCTGGGTGTGGACGACGTTCAACGACTACCAGTGGGACGTCAACTGGGCGAACCCCGACGTCCTGTGCGAGTACGCCGAGGTCGTCTGCTTCCTGGCCAACCTCGGCGTGGAGGTGCTCCGCCTGGACGCGATCGCCTTCCTGTGGAAGCGGCTGGGCACCGACTCCCAGAACCAGCCCGAGGTGCACGACCTGACCCGGGCGCTGCGCATCGTCGCGCGCATCGCCTGCCCCGCCCTGCTCTTCAAGGCGGAGGCCATCGTGGGGCCGACGCAGCTGCCGGCGTACCTCGGTGTCGGGGAGCACGCGGGCCGGGTCAGCGACCTCGCCTACCACAACTCGCTGATGGTGCAGGTGTGGTCGATGCTGGCCTCCGGCGAGGTGGGGCTGGCGACGCTGGCGCTGCAGCAGCTGCCCCAGCCACCGGCCACCACCGCCTGGGTCACCTACCTGCGCTGCCACGACGACATCGGCTGGGCGATCGACGACACCGACGCGTGGCGGGCCGGGCTGGACGGTGCGGCGCACCGGCGGTTCCTCTCCGACTGGTACGCCGGCTCCTTCCCCGGCTCGTGGGCCCGGGGGCTGGTGTTCGAGGAGAACGCCGCCACCGGCGACCGGCGCATCTCGGGCTCGCTGGCGTCGCTGGCCGGGCTCGAGGCGGGCGATCCGCACGCCGTCGACCGCATCCTGCTCGCGCACGCGGTGGTGCTCGCCTTCGGCGGGCTGCCGGTGCTGTGGATGGGCGACGAGCTGGGCCTGCCGAACGACCCGCACTGGGCCGAGGACCCGGCGCACGCCCCCGACAACCGCTGGGTGCACCGGCCGGTGATGCCGTGGCCGGCGACCGACCCGCACGGCGTCCGCGCCCGCCTCCGGCACCTGGTCGAGACCCGGGGCTCGCTCCCCCACCTGCACGCCGCCACCCCGACCGAGGTGTGGGACCCCCGCGACCCCGGCGTCCTGCTCGTCGTACGCCGTCACGCCACGGGTCCGCTGCTGGCTGCGTTCAACATGACCGACCAGCCGCGCCGCGTCGACGCCGACGTGCTCCACTGGCTCGGCCTGCACGTCCCCGGGCTGCGCGACGCCCTGACCGGTGCCGCGCCGCCGCTCGAGCACGGCTCGGTGCCGCTGGCGCCGTACAGCGCCGCCTGGCTGATGGCCCACTAGGTTGTCACCGTGAGACGACCGCCGACGCCCACGGAGCGCACGCTGAGGATCCTGCGGCGCACGCTCCTGACCTTCCTCGGGGTGCAGCTCGCGCTGGCGGTCGGCATGTCGCTGGTCGACTCCTACCGCCGCCGGGGCAAGAAGCCGAAGCCCTTCCCGACCACCGCGCCCACCACGGTCTCCATCGGTGACGGCACCGTCACGACGTACACCTTCGGCCGCGACCTGTACGACGACATGCTGGCCGCCATCGACGGTGCCCGCAGGCAGGTGCTGCTCGAGACCTACATCTGGAAGGGCGACGAGGTCGGCGAGGCGTTCAAGCGGGCTCTGGCCGCGGCGGCCGAGCGCGGCGTCGAGGTCTACGTGATCTACGACGGCTTCGCCAACCTCGTCGTCTCACCCCGCTTCAAGCACTTCCCGTCCTCGATCAGGGTGCTGCGCTACCCCGTCTACACCGCCGGGCTCAGGTTCTGGGAGCTGCGCCGCTACGGCCGCGACCACCGCAAGATCCTCGTCGTCGACGAGGAGGTCGGGTTCGTGGGCGGCTACAACATCGGCGCGCCGTACGCCACCGAGTGGCGCGACACCCACGTGCGGATCACCGGCGAGGGGGTGTGGGACCTCAAGCGCGCCTTCGCGGACATGTGGAACCTCAACCGGCGCCGGCTCATCGGCCACTCCTCGCGCCCGCTGCTGCTGGAGACGGCGTCGTCGTGGGAGTCCCGCATCCGCTTCACCCGCAACGTGCCGCGGCTGTGGATGTTCCCCATCCGGTCGATGTACCTCGACGCCATCAACCGGGCCACCAGCCGCATCTGGATGACCCACGCCTACTTCCTGCCCGACCAGGACCTGGTGGATGCGATCAAGGACGCCGCCCGGCGCGGGGTCGACGTGCGCCTGCTGCTGCCGCTGAAGTCCAACCACATCGTGGCCGACTGGATCTCCCGCGGCTACTTCTCGCAGCTGCTCGGCGCCGGCGTGCGGATCTTCCGCTTCCGCGAGGCGATGGTGCACGCCAAGACCTCCACCATCGACGGCAGCTGGTCCACCGTCGGCACCGCCAACATCGACCGGCTGAGCCTCCAGGGCAACTACGAGATCAACGTCGAGATCATCGACCGCGGGATGGCCGACACCCTGGAGAAGATCTTCCTCACCGACCAGGACAACTGCCTCGAGCTCACGATCGGCGAGTGGGAGGCGCGCGACCTGCACCGCAAGTTCACCGAGAGCGTGCTGGCGCCGCTGCGCCCGCTCCTCTAACTCGTCCGTTCCGCGGTGGTCCGGTAGCGAGCGCCCGGCCTCTCGGTGGTCGAGTAGCGAGCGCCGGCCGCTCGACGGTCGAGTAGCCACCGCCCTCTTCTCGACGGTCGAGTAGCGAGCGCCAGCCTCTCGGTGGTCGTATCGAGACCCACTGACTCACCGGCGGTCTCGATACACCCTGCTCGTCCCTCGCAGGGCACTCGACCACCGAACCAACCCCGCGAGGCCGGTGCAGCCGGGCCACCGCCCCCCGCTCGACGGTCGAGTAGCGAGCGCCAGCGAGCGTATCGAGACCCACTGACTCACCGGCGGTCGAACCCCGCGAGGCACTCGACCTCCGAAGCATCCCGCGGATACCTCTCAGCGACCCGGGGTCCGCCCGGGGAGGTGCGTGCGCGGCGCCATCCGGGCGCCGTGGCGTGGGCGTCGCAGCCGGACCGCCGCCAGCAGGGCCGGCACCCGGCCACGGTGGGGGCGCCACGGCTCGAGGAACTCCGCCATCTCCGCGTCGTCGAACTCCACGCCCGTCAGCGCGTGACCGACGTCCCTGGCGACGTGGTAGTCGCCGAAGCTGACGGCGTCCGCGTCGCCGAGCGCCCGCTGCCGCACCTCGGCGCTGGTCCACACCCCGACCCCCGGCAGCGACCGCATGCGTACGTCGGCCTCCTCGACCGGCAGCGCCGACAGCCGCTCAAGCGACTCGGCCACCCGGGCTGCCTGCACGATCGTGCGCGACCGGGCGCCGTCGACGTGCGCCCTGAGCCACTCCCAGCTCGGGATGCCGCGCAGCACCTCGGCGGTCGGCTGCAGCCTCAGGCCGAGGTCGGGGCCGGGGCCCGGAGCCGGCTCGCCGAAGCGCTGGACCAGGGCCCGGAAGCCCGCGAAGGCCTCCTGGCCGGTCACCTTCTGCTCGATGACCGAGGGCAGGAGCGCCTCCATCACCCGCCCGCTGCGTCCCAGCCGCCAGTGCGGGTGCCGGCGCCACGCCTCGGCCACCACGGGGTGCCGCGGGTCGAAGCCGCTCACGTCGTCGTCGGCACCCAGCATGGCCGGCACCGCCCCGAGCGCCCACGCCGCGCCGGGGCCCCACGCCTCGGCGTACACCTCGGCGGCGGCGGGGCGCACCTCGACGCACAGCGTGGCCGGGCCGTCGGGGGTGCCGATGCCGCGCCAGTGCCGGCCCGCGGGGTCGATGCGGTACGTCGGGTCGAGCGGCCCCCGGCGCTGCTGGCGCAGGATCGAGCCGCCCGGGCACGGCCAGTCCGGGCGCCAGGTGCGCTGCAGGGGGCCGGTCGTCACCGGTCCACAGTAGTTGCGCGCCGGGCCCGCAGGCGGCGGTACCGTGCGCGCATGAGTGATGCGAGGAGCAGGCGCGACCTGGAGGAGGGCATCCAGCGCGACTTCAGCCGGGACATGTCCTACGGGGACTACCTGCAGCTCGACACGCTGCTCTCCGCGCAGGTGCCGCAGTCCGACCCCCAGCAGCACGACGAGCTGCTGTTCATCGTCCAGCACCAGACCTCCGAGCTCTGGCTCAAGCTGATGATCCACGAGCTGCGCTCGGCCCGGTCGCTGATCGGCACCGACGACCTCGCCCCCGCCCTCAAGCGGCTGGCCCGCGTCAAGCACATCCAGCTCACGATGACCCACCAGTGGTCGGTGCTCGCGACGCTGACCCCCAGCGAGTACGCCGAGATCCGGCCGTTCCTCGCCTCGTCCTCGGGGTTCCAGTCGGCGCAGTACCGCGAGGTCGAGTTCCTGCTCGGCAACAAGAACGCCGAGATGGTGAAGGTCTTCGGGCACGAGCCCGCCGCCCAGGCGGCGCTGCAGACGCTGCTGGAGGAGCCGTCCCTCTACGACGAGTACCTGCGCTACCTCGCCCGGCACGGGTACGCCGTCCCCGCGGAGCTGCTCGACCGCGACTGGTCGCAGCCCTACCGCATCAACGAGGCCCTGGTCGACGTCTTCGCCGACGTCTACGCCGCCCCCTCCGAGCACTGGGGCGTCTACGAGACCTGCGAGGAGCTCGTCGACGTCGAGGACAACTTCCAGAACTGGCGCTTCCGCCACCTCCAGGTGGTCTCGCGGACCATCGGCCACAAGATCGGCACCGGCGGCTCGTCGGGCGTCGACTTCCTGCGCCGCGCGCTCGACCTCACCTTCTTCCCCGAGCTGTTCGAGGTGCGGGCCCGCGTCGGCGGCTGAGGAGCTACCCGCTGTCGGCTCCGGCCGCTTGAATGGGGGCCATGCTGCTCCACGACGTCGTCGAGACCTCCCGCACCGTGGGCGCCACGCGCTCCCGCAAGGCGAAGGTCGAGGCGCTGGCGGCCACGCTGGCGCGGGTGGACCACGACGACCCCGACGAGGTCGAGACGGTGGCGGCCTACCTCGCCGGCAGCCTGCGCCAACGGCGCACCGGGCTGGGCTGGCGCGGGCTCGCGTCGCTGCCCGCCCCGGCCGAGGAGCCGAGGCTGACCGTGGGCGAGGTGCACCGGGCCTTCGACCGGATCTCCGTGATCGCGGGCCCGGGCTCCCAGGGCGCCCGGGCCGCCGCCGTGGCCGACCTCTTCGGCCGCGCCACAGCCGACGAGCAGGCCTGGCTGCGCGCCCTGGTGACCGGTGAGGTGCGCCAGGGCGCCCTCGACGCGCTGCTCCAGGACGCGGTCGCCGCCGCGGCCGGCCTGCCCGCCCCCGTCGTGCGCCGCGCGGCGATGATGGCCGGAGCGACCGTGCCGGTCGTGCGGGCCGCCCTCACCGGCGGCGCCGAGGCGCTCGAGGGGTTCGCCCTCACCGTCGGCCGCCCGGTGCTGCCGATGCTGGCCTCCAGCGCGCCCGACGTCGCGGCCGCCATGGAGAGGGCCGCGCCCGGCCGGCCCGTCGCGGTGGACACCAAGCTCGACGGCATCCGCATCCAGGTCCACCGCGCCGGCGACGAGGTGGTGGCCGTGACCCGCTCGCTCGACGACATCACCGCGCGCCTGCCCGAGGTGGTGGCGGTGGCCCGGTCGCTCCCCGCCGAGCGGTTCATCCTCGACGGCGAGGTGCTGCGCATCGACGAGCGGGGCCGCCCGCACGCCTTCCAGGACACCGCCTCCCGCACCGCCAGCAGCGAGGGCGCGGCCCTCACGCCGTACTTCTTCGACGTGCTCCACCTCGACGGCCGCGACCTCGTCGACGAGCCGCTCCGCACCCGGCTCGCGCTGCTCGACGCGCTGGTCCCGGGCGCGCACCGCATCCGCCGGCTCGTCACCGACGACGCCGACGCGGCGTCCACGTTCGTCGCCGGCGTGCTCGCCGACGGCCACGAGGGCGTGGTGGTCAAGGACCTCGACGCGCCGTACGACGCCGGTCGCCGCGGCTCCTCGTGGGTCAAGGTCAAGCCGGTGCACACCCTCGACCTGGTGGTGCTGGCCGTCGAGTGGGGCTCGGGCCGGCGGCAGGGCCGGCTCTCCAACATCCACCTCGGCGCGCGCGACCCGGAGTCCGGCGAGCTGGTGATGGTCGGCAAGACGTTCAAGGGCATGACCGACGAGATCCTCGCCTGGCAGACCGAGCGCTTCCTGGGGCTCGAGACCGGTCGCGAGGGGCACGTCGTGCACGTGCGGCCCGAGCAGGTGGTCGAGATCGCGCTCGACGGCACCCAGCGCTCCACCCGCTACCCCGGCGGCGTCGCGCTGCGCTTCGCCCGGGTCGTGCGCTACCGCGACGACAAGTCCGCCGCGGAGGCCGACACGATCGAGACCGTGCGCAGCCTGTAGATCTCCCGGAAGCCGATCCGAGTAGAGAGGCGATGCACGGGCACCGTGGGGCATGCCCCGGATCTCCTTGACCGTCGACGGCTCGCCGGTCTCCGGCGACGTCGACGTCCGCGCCACGCTGCTCGACGCGCTCCGTGAGCGCTTCGACGTCACCACGCCCAAGAAGGGCTGCGACCACGGCCAGTGCGGCGCGTGCACCGTGCTGCTCGACGGCCGACGACACCTGACCTGCCTCAGCCTCGCCGTCGCCCACGACGGCGCCGAGGTCGTCACCGCCGCCGGCCTCGGGGAGGGCGACGAGCTGCACCCGGTCGCGCAGGCGTTCCTCGACCACGACGGCCTCCAGTGCGGCTACTGCACGCCGGGCCAGGTGTGCAGCGCCGTCGGCATGCTGGCCGAGGCCGACGGCACGCCGAGCCACGCCACCGACGACCTCGAGGCGGAGACCGAGCTCACCGACGAGGAGATCCGCGAGCGGATGAGCGGCAACCTGTGCCGGTGCGGTGCCTACCCCGGCATCCTCGCCGCGATCAAGGAGGTCGCTCGATGAGGCGCTTCGAGTACGCCCGCCCCCGCACCCCGCAGGAGGCCGTCGACCTCGTCGCCGGCAGCGACGACGCGGCGTTCCTGGCCGGCGGCAGCAACCTGGTGGACCACCTCAAGGTCGGCATCGCGAGTCCCGGCGTGCTCGTCGACGTGGGAGGCCTCGGCCTGGACCGCGTGGAGGAGACCGACGGCGGGCTGCGCATCGGCGCGGGGGTGCGCAACAGCGACCTGGCCGCCCACCCCGTCGTCCGCTCCCGGTACGCCGTGCTGGCCCGGTCGCTGCTGGCCGGCGCCTCGGCGCAGATCCGCCACCAGGCGACCACCGCCGGCAACCTCCTCCAGCGCACCCGCTGCGTCTACTTCTACGACGCCACCACGCCGTGCAACAAGCGCGAGCCGGGCACCGGCTGCTCGGCCGTCGACGGCTACCAGCGCTACAACGCCATCCTCGGCGCCTCGGCGGCCTGCGTGACCGTGCACCCCTCCGACCTGGCCGTGGGGCTGGCCGTCCTCGACGCCACCGTGGAGGTGCTGGGGCCCGACGGCGCCCGCACGCTCCCCCTGGCCGACCTGCACCGCCTCCCGGGCGACTCACCCGAGCAGGACACCACCCTCGCCCACGGCGAGCTGATCACCGCGGTCACCGTGCCCCGGCTGCCGGAGGGCGCGGTGTCGACCTACTACAAGGCCCGCGACCGGGCGTCGTACGCCTTCGCGCTGGTGTCGGTCGCCGCGGTCGTGGCCGGTGACGAGGTGCGCGTCGCCTGGGGCGGCGTCGCCCACCGGCCCTGGCGGGCCACGGTCCTCGAGGAGGCGTTGCGCGGCGGCCCGCTCGACGAGGAGACGGTCAGGGCCGCCTGCCTGGAGGAGCTGGCCCCCGCCACCACCGGCCCGGGCACCGCCTTCAAGCTCGAGATGGTCACCGGTGCCACGGCGATGGTGCTGACCGACCTGGCGGGGAGGGCCCGATGAGCGACGACCTCCGCATCAAGGAGATCGGCATGGAGCGCTCCCGGGTGGAGGGTGCGCTCAAGGTCACCGGCCGGGCGCCGTACGCCATGGAGCACGGCGCCGGCCACGGGGTCCAGGAGCCGCTGCACGCCTTTCTCGTCGGCTCCACCGTGTCGCGTGGCCGGGTCCTCGCGGTGCACGCCGACGAGGTGCGGGGCAGCGAGGACGTCGTGGCGGTGCTCGACCACACCAACGCCCCGCGACTGGCCGACACCGACGACGAGGAGTACGCCGTCCTCCAGGACGACGAGGTGCACTTCCGCGGCCAGGTGGTCGCCCTGGTGCTGGCCACCACCTCCGAGGCCGCCCGCGAGGGTGCCCGGCGGGTGCGGGTCGAGTACGCCGCGGAGCCCGGCGAGCACGTCTTCGACGAGGACTCCGAGGGCGACGAGCCCGAGAAGCTCAACGCCGGCCTGCCGCCGAGCGGCAGCACGGGCGAGCCGGACCTGGCGCTGGCCTCGGCGACCCACGTGCTCGACGAGACCTACCGCACGCCGTACATGCACAACAACCCGATGGAGCCGCACGCCACCACCGCGCTCTGGGACCTCGGGCCCGACGGCGCCGAGCTGCGCTGCTTCGACTCCACGCAGGCCGCCCACAGCGTCCGCTCGACACTGGCGCGGCTCTTCGGCATCGAGGCCGGCCGGGTGCACGTCGAGGCCTCGCACGTCGGCGGCGGGTTCGGCTCCAAGGGACTGCCGCACGCCCACAACGTCGTGGCGGTCCTGGCCGCGCGCTCGCAGCCCGGCCGCTGGGTGCGCCTGGCCGTCACCCGGCAGCAGATGTTCGCGCTCACCGGCTACCGCACCGCCACCATCTCCCGGTTCCGCCTCGGCGCCGGGCCCGACGGGGTGCTCGGCGTCATCTCCCACGACGTCGTGGAGCAGACCTCGCGCTGCAAGGAGTTCGCCGAGCAGACCGTCGCCCCGACCCGGCACGTGTACGCCGCCCCGAACCGCCGCACCTCCACCCGCCTGGTCCGGCTCGACGTGGCTGTCCCGTCGTGGATGCGGGCTCCCGGCGAGATGCCGGGCAGCTTCGCCCAGGAGGCCGCGATGGACGAGCTCGCCGACCTGGTCGGGCTGGACCCGATCGAGCTGCGGCGCCGCAACGAGCCCGAGGCCGACCCCGAGACCGGCAAGTCCTTCGGCGACCGGCGACTGCTGGAGTGCTTCGACCGGGGCGCCGAGCGGTTCGGCTGGTCCGAGCGCGGCCCGGCCCGGTCCCGCCTCGAGGGTGACTGGTACGTCGGCCTCGGCACGGCCGCCTCGGTCTACCCCGCCTACACGCAGCCGGGCAACCAGGCCCGGGTGCTGGCCGAGCCGGGCGGCTACCGCGTCGAGATCGGCGCCGTCGACATCGGCACCGGTGCCCGCACGGTGCTTCGCCAGATCGCCGCCGACGCGCTCGACGTGGACCTCGACGCGATCGACCTCCGGCTGGGCAGCAGTGACCTGCCCATCGCCTCGGTGGCCGGCGGGTCCTCGGGCACGAGCTCGTGGGGCTGGGCGATCGTCGCGGCGTCCCGGACCTTCCGCGCCCAGCACGGCACCTCCCCCGAGCCCGGCGACGAGTCAGTGGCCGGGCCTCCGAAGAAGCCGGTCGACGAGGACTACGCCCTGCACTCCTTCGGCGCGCAGTTCGTCGAGGCGCGGGTCAACCGCTTCACCGGCGAGGTGCGCGTCCCGCGGATGCTCGGGGTGTTCTCGGTGGGCAGGGTGGTCAATCCCAAGCTCGCCCGCAGCCAGCTGGTGGGCGGCATGACGATGGGCCTGTCGACGGCGCTGTTCGAGGAGTCGTGGCGCGACCCCCGCTTCGGTCACGTGGTCACCGACGACCTCGCGACCTACCACGTGGCCACGCACGCCGACGTCCGCGACATCGAGGCGGCGTGGCTGGACGAGTCCGACCACCGGGCCAACCCGATGGGGCTGCGCGGCATCGGCGAGATCGGCATCACCGGCGCCGGTGCGGCGGTGGCGTCCGCGGTGACCAACGCGACCGGAGTGCGCCAGCGGTCGATCCCGGTGACGCCGGACAAGGCTCTGGGCTGGGAGTGACGCACCGGCGCCGCCGTCCCCGCCGGGCAGCGCCCGGGTGCCGACCGGCGAATGCGATAAAGTCGCCGTCGCAGGGATGGCAGCGATCGGGGTGCTTCCTCACCGCTGGGGGACGTCGACTTAAGGGACGTGTGGGATGACCTCGCAGGATGGAGCCGTGGCGTCGGGATCGGCCCGCTCCGGCGCCGGACCCGGTGCGCACCCGGACGCCGACCGCGACCGCCACCTCAGCCGGATGCTCGCCGACCGGGTGATCGCCATCGCCAACCCCGAGACCGCGCTGGTCGTGGGCTGCGGCCGCGGCCTGCTCGTGCAGGCCCTCGCCGACAAGGGCGTGGACGCCCACGGCATCGACGAGTCCGACGACAAGGTCTCGGGAGCCCCGGTCGAGGTGCGCCCCCGGCTCGAGGTCGCCTCGGTGACCAAGCCGCTCGGCGCCCGGTACGGCGTCATCACCTGCCTGGACGTGCTGCCCGGCCTCGACCCGGCCGACGCCCAGGCCGGCATCGAGGCGGTGTGCGCGGCCACCGACCGCGTCGTGTTCGCCTCCGCGCCCGGCACCGGCTCCGCGCGGGCCAGCCTGTCCGCGCCGTCCGACTGGGTCGCCTCCTTCGCCGAGCGCGGCTTCTTCCGGCGTACCGACGTCGCCCTCGACTTCTGGTCACCCTGGACCGTGCTCTTCGAGCGGTCCGACATCCAGCCGCGCGACATCGTGCACCGCTACGAGACGACCCTGTCCTCCCTGGAGTCGGA
>NZ_CADCUP010000218.1 GCF_902805925.1 uncultured Nocardioides sp. | reverse complement strand
CCTAGTCTGCGGGCATGCGGATCACCAAGCTCGGACACTCCTGCGTGCGCATCGAGCACGACGGCCGCACCCTGGTCCTGGACCCGGGCGGGTTCACCGACCCCGGGGCCACCGAGGGTGCCGACGCGGTGCTCATCACCCACGAGCACCCCGACCACTACCTGGCCGACCACCTGCGAGCCTGCGACGCGCCCGTGTTCACCATCGAGGCCGTGGCGGCGCGGATCCGGGAGGACGCCCCCGACCTGGCGGAGCGCGTCACCGTGGTGGCGCCCGAGGAGCGCCTCGAGGTGGTCGGAGTGCCGGTGCGGGCCGTCGGAGAGCTGCACGCCGTCATCCACCCCGACCTGCCACGCATCGACAACTCGGGCTTCGTGCTGACCCTGGGCGAGCAGCGGGTCTACCACCCCGGTGACGCCCTCACGCCGCCCGGGGAGGACGTCGACGTGCTGTGCGCGCCGATCTGCGCGCCGTGGGAGAAGCTGTCGGAGGCGGTCGACTTCGCCGTCGCCGTCGGGGCGCCGCGCAACCTGGCCATCCACGACCGCGTCTACTCCGAGCTGGGCCTCGGCATCCTCGACGGCCACCTCCGCCGCTTCCTCGGCGCGTCCGGCCAGGAGTACACCCGGCTCGCCGACGGTCACGACCTGTAGCGCTCAGGGCCTCGTGAGCGCGTCCCGCACCGGCACCAGCTTCGCCTGCGACTCCGCGAGCTCGGCCTCGGGGTCGGAGCCGCCGACGATGCCGCACCCGGCGAAGAGCCGCACGCTGTCGCCCTCGAGCAGCGCGGAGCGCAGCGCGATGCCCCACTCGCCGTCGCCCGAGGCGTCCATCCAGCCGACCGGTCCTGCGTAGCGGCCCCGGTCCATGCCCTCGATCTCCGCGATCAGCGCCACCGCTGCGGTGGTCGGCGTGCCGCCCACCGCGGCCGAGGGGTGCAGCGCCTCCGCCAGGCGCAGGCTGGACACGGTGGCCGCGTCGTGGGCCACGCCCGCCACGTCGGTGGCCAGGTGCATGACGTTGGGCAGGTGCAGCACGAACGGCGTCTCCGGCACGTTCATCGACGAGCAGTGCGCCTCCAGGGCGTCGGCGACCGAGCGGACGGCGTACTCGTGCTCCTCGAGGTCCTTGCTGCTGCGGGCCAGGGTCGCCGCCAGGGCCAGGTCGCGCTCGTCGTCGCCGGTGCGGCGGATGGTGCCGGCCAGCACGCGGGAGGTGACCAGCCCGCGCTCGCGCCGTACGAGCATCTCGGGCGTCGCCCCGAAGAGACCGTCGACGTGGAACGTCCAGCACATCGGGTAGTCCGCCGCGAGGCGACGCAGGGGCCAGCGCACGTCGATCGGCTCGGTGGCGGTCGCGACGAGGTCGCGGGCCAGCACCACCTTCTCGAGGCCGCCGTGGTCGATGCGGGCCACGGCGTCGGCGACCACGCTCATCCACTGCTCGCCGTCGACGGCGCCGTCGGCGAAGCTGACCCCGGCCGGCGGCACGGGGGCGGTCTGCTCGGCGAACGGGTCGAGCCGGGCCGGGCCGAGGTGGGAAGGGCCCACGGTGGTGAGCCAGGTCGTCTCGCCGCGGCGGCCGAGGACGACCTGCGGCACGGTCAGCACCGAGTGGCCCGGCTCGTCGGCGAACGCGAACGACCCGAAGCAGACGAGCCCCGACCCGGGCTCCCCGACCTCGTCGACGACCCGGGCACGACCCACCTGCTCGCTCCACCACTTGTCGGCGTCGGCGAAGCGGGTGGGTCCGGTGGTGCGGATGCGGGCCGCGGTGCCCCAGCCGACCAGGCCGGCGCCCCTGCGGAGCCACGTGCAGGGGTCGCCGGCGGGCAGGCGCTCGAGCAGGTCCGGCACCGATGCTGAGTCGATCCTGACGCTGCGCACGACGAGCGGATCGGCGGCCGGCTCGGCGGCCGGCTCGGCGGAGGTCGTACTGCTCGTCACGAGGACCGAGGGTAACGCGGGCGCCGCAGGGCAGGGGTCAGGACCAGTAGACGACGACCCGGTCGCCGACCTGCACCTGGTCGAAGAGCGCCGCCATGCCGTCGTAGTCGCGCACGTTGACGCAGCCGTGCGAGGCGCCGGCGTACCCGTTGGCCGCGAAGTCGGGCGAGTAGTGCACGGCCTGGCCCCCGGAGAAGAACATCGCGAACGGCATCGAGGTGTCGTAGAGGCTCGAGACGTGGTCGCGCGACTTCGAGAACACCGAGAACGAGCCCTCCCGGGTCGGCAGCTCGTCGGAGCCGAAGCGCACCTCGAAGGTCTCCAGCACCGTGCCGTCGACCACCCAGCGCAGCGTGTTCGAGCCCTTGTCGACGCACAGCACCCGCCCGGTACGGCACCGCGTGTCGAGGGCGCCGGGCTCCGGCTCGATGTTGTGCATCTGGTCGTAGGTCGGGGTGTAGGTCATCGCGGCGAGCCGGTCGAGCGTGCGCTGGTCGACCTCGCCGGTGACCGGGATCCCGCGCTTGGCCTGGAAGCCGCGGACCGCCTCCACGGTCTCCTTGTCGTAGGTCCCGGTGACGTCGCCGAACAGCCAGGCGATCTGCACGAGGCGGGCCTGCACGGCGCGCACCTCCTCACCGCCGGCTCCCCGGGCGAGGAGCGCCGGACCCGGCTCCAGGACGTTGTGCGCCTGGTCGTGGGTGGGCGTCTCGGTCATCGCGGTGAGCCGGCGCCACGTGCGCTGGTCGACCTGTCCTGTCGCCGCGATCCCGCGCTTCTCCTGGAAGCCGCGCACCGCCTCGCGGGTCTCCCCGTCGTAGCGACCGGTGGTGAGCTCGGGCCACCACGCCAGCTGGAAGAGGCGGTGCTGCAGCTCGCGGACCCGCTCGCCGGTGTCGCCCTGCGCCAGCACGAAGCGCGGGGCGGCCGGCTCGCTGGGCTTCGGTGCCACGGGCTCTGCCGGCGTGACCGACGGCTCCACCGGGCCGGGGGTCGGCTCGGCCGCCACCCCGCCCGCGGCCCGCGGGCTGTCTCGCTCGGCGTACCAGCGGACGGCGAGGGCCGTCCCGATCGTCGTCGCGGCGAGCACCGCGACCGTCAGCACGGTCACCATCAGGGCGCGCAGCGCCTTCATCGCATTCCTCCGGGTGGTCAGGCGTTCCAGTGTCACTGACCAGGACGCGGTCCCCACGCATTTGGTTGCTCCCAGGGGCAGCGCAGTGTCGGCCCAGTGGTGGCGCGGTGTCGGCCGGTGGCGATCGGCGCCCGGGGGAGGGGACCGTAGGCTCCGGCCCGTGGCCCGCGCAGAGCTCGACAAGCAGCCGACCGACGTACGACGCATGTTCGACGCCGTGGCCCGGCGCTACGACGTGACCAACGACGTGCTCTCGCTCGGCCAGGACCGGCGCTGGCGCCGCGACGTCGTCGACGCCGTCGACCCCCGCCCCGGGGAGCGGGTGCTCGACCTCGCAGCCGGCACCGGCACGTCGAGCCAGCCCTTCGCCGACGCCGGCGCTGTCGTCGTGCCCTGCGACTTCTCCCTCGGCATGCTGCGGGTCGGCAGGCGCGCGCGGCCGGCGCTGCCCTTCACCGCCGGCGACGGCACTCGGCTGCCCTTCGCCGACGACACCTTCGACGCCGTGACGATCTCCTTCGGGCTGCGCAACATCGTCGACCCGATGGCCGGGCTGCGCGAGATGCTGCGCGTGACCCGGCCGGGCGGCCGGCTGGTGGTGTGCGAGTTCAGCCACCCGACCTGGACGCCGTTT
>NZ_CADCUP010000217.1 GCF_902805925.1 uncultured Nocardioides sp. | reverse complement strand
GTCGAGAGCACCGCGCTGCTGTCCCTGCTCCCGCTGCTCGTCGTCGCGGTCGGGCTGTTCGACAGGATCCGGGGCTGATCGGCCGATGTCCACGAAGAAGGACCTCGTCGAGGCGTGCTCCTTCAGCCGACGCCGCCTCGTCACCGCGTTCCTCTCGGGCGCTCCCGGCGGTCGTGAGGTCGAGCCCACCGAGCCGACCCGCGGCATCGTCGGCGGCATCGCCCTGGCCGTGCTGCTGTGCGCCGGTGCCGCCATCGCGGGGTTCCTGGGTGGCCGGCCGAACTCGAGCTGGCTCGACAAGGGCAGCTTCGTGATCTCCAAGGACACCGGCGAGCAGTACGTCGTGCTGCGCGACGGCGAGGACCCGATCATCCAGCGCGTCCCCAACTTCGTCTCCGCCCAGCTGCTCCTCGGCAGCTCGAAGCCGGACGTCTACTCCGTCAGGGACAAGTACATCCGCGACGTGCGCCTCGGCGAGGACCTCGGCATCGAGCGTGCTCCCGCGGGCCTGCCGGCGACCTCCGAGCTCATCGAGTCGGGGTGGACCGCCTGCACCGCGGACGGCGCGGGCATCAAGCTGAACGTCGACGAGACCCCGCAGGTGCGGCCCGCTCCCGGAGCGGCGTTCGCGGTCACGACCGGAGACGGCGCCGTCTGGCTCGTCGCCGCCTCGCCCGAGGGCAAGGCCCACCGCTTCGCCATGCCCAGCGACCCGACGGCCCTCTCCAGCCTGCTGGACTCCCTCGGCTTCGCTGCCAGCAGCCAGGCGCCGGTCGTCGACCAGAGCTGGCTCAACCTGTTCACCCCCGGCCCGGAGCTCGGGCGGGAGGCGTTCGGCGTGACACAGGCCGGGCAGCCGGCCGACTACCCGGGGCTGCGCACCGACCTGTTGGGCCACCGCGTGGGTGACCTGCTGCACAACGAGCAGGGCTACTACCTGCTCGCCGACGAGGCGCCGCAGAGGCTGTCCGACTTCGCCGGGCTGGTCTACCAGGCCGTCGGCGCGCCGCGGCAGGAGCTGCCGTCCGCGCTGCAGGCCGACCTCGACGCCCCGGTCGTGCCCGAGGAGTGGCCGCAGACCACCCCGAGCGGGGTCCAGGGCGGCCAGATGTGCGGCGTCCTGACCGGCGACGAGGAGGGCGGCACCTACGTCGCCCTGGGCGCCGACCCCCTCGAGGACGCCTCGGCCGAGGACATCGGGGCCGGCGCCCACGACGTCGACGTGGACCCCTCGGGCGGGGCCTACGTCCTCTCCGGCGGTGACGGGGTCACCACCGGCGGCAGTGGCGACGGCTCCCCGGTCGTCGTCGACGCCAAGGGCGCGAGGTACGCCCTCATCGGCCCCCTGGTCGCCGACTACATCGGGTACGGCGGCTTCGCCGCGCCGGTCGTCCCCGACGCGTGGCTGGAGTTCTTCGACGAGGGCGTCGACCTGTCGGTCAACCGCGCGCGCCGGGTGGCGGAGAACGCCCCGGACGCCGCGTCGTGAGGCGCGCGACCGCGGGCCCGCTGGTCGCGCTGCTGGGCTCGCTGGCGCTCGTGCCCAGCACCGCGCCCGCGTCGTACGCCGAGGGTGAGGACCCCTGCGACAAGGGGATCATCGCGGAGTCGGAGCGCACCGCCGACACCAGGGCCCGCACCAGCGAGCCGCTGGTGCGCATGCACGTGCCCGAGGCGCAGGCGATCACCCGGGGCTCCGGGGTCACGGTGGCCGTGGTCGACAGCGGCGTCGGCACGGGCCTGGGCATCGACGTCGTCTCCGTGGCGGTGCGGGGGCTGCAGCCGACCCTGCTGTCGGGGCACGGCACGATCGTGGCGGGGCTCATCGCGGGACCCGACGGGGTGGCTCCGCGGGCGCGCATCCTCTCGATGCGCGTGCTCGACAAGGACGACCCGGACCCGCAGCGGGGCGAGCGCGGCGTCTCCTCGGCACTGCTGGCCCAGGGCATCGACCTGCTCGTCGCGCAGCACCGCACCGATCCCTTCGACGTCGTCAACATCTCACTGGCCGTGCGCGAGGACGACCCGGTGCTCGCCCGGGCGATGAGGAGGCTGACGAGGCTCGACGTCGTGGTCGTGGCCGCGAGCGGCGACGTCTCCACCGACGACGACTCCCTGGAGCCGCCCACCAGTGACGCCGACGTCTTCCCTGCCGACTACCCCGGCGTGCTGGTCGTCAACGCGATCGGGGACTCGACCACCTCCGACGTGCGCGGAGCCGTGCTGCCCAACGCCGTGACCGACGTCGCGGCGCCGACCGCCGGCGCCCTGTCGGTCAACCTGAACGGCCAGCGCTGCCAGATCGGCGAGGAGGTCGCGACGTCGTACGCCGCGGCCGAGGTGAGCGGGGTGGTGGCCCTGCTGCGCTCCCGCTTCCCGAAGGAGTCGGCCCGCCAGGTCGTGGCCCGGCTGGTGCGCACCGCCGAGGGCGCCGAGGGCACCGGCAACCCCTGGACCGGCGCCGGCGTGGTGCAGGCCGCCGACGCCCTCACCCGCGTGCTGGAGCCGTCGAGGAAGGGCGAGACCGCTGTCACCGCCGCGGGAACCGGCGTCGACGCGCAGGCGCCGCCCGCCCCCGAGCGCGTGGACGCCTACGGGCCCTCGCGCGCGATGCTGATGTGGGTCGCGCTGGGCGCGGGGTCGCTGCTCGCCCTGGCGCTGATGCTGCGGCCCCTGTTCCGGCGTACGCCGTCCGGCTGAGGCTCACGGGCCCCGGCCCGGAGGGCCCGGGACGGCGACGAGGCGGCGCCGGGACCGGCGCCGCCTCGTGCCGAGTGGCGGAGGATAGGGGATTCGAACCCCTGAGGGCTGTTAACCCAACCCGCTTTCCAAGCGAGCGCCATAGGCCACTAGGCGA
Organism: uncultured Nocardioides sp.; assembly: GCF_902805925.1. Classification (GTDB taxonomy): domain Bacteria; phylum Actinomycetota; class Actinomycetes; order Propionibacteriales; family Nocardioidaceae; genus Nocardioides. Next base: position 12,546 of record NZ_CADCUP010000217.1, on the reverse strand, counting down.
ATCCTCCGCCGAGGAGATTACCGGTCGGGTCGCCGTCCGCCGAATTCGCCCCGGTGGCCCGGCTTTGGAGTGCCCGGCGGGCTCACCTAGACTCCTGCCAACCCCCCGCGTGGCGGCATCTTGCCGAACTCCCCCAGGGCCGGAAGGCAGCAAGGGTAGGCGAGCTCTGTCGGGTGCGCGGGGGGCCTCTGCATCTCCGGACGCGCCTGCCCGGGAGGTGGGGCGGGGGACCGGGCGGCCGGTGGTCGGTGTCGGCGCGGGTGGTTAGGGTTCAGGAGTGGACTCACCCCTCGCTCTCTACCGCCGCTACCGGCCCGAGACGTTCGCCCAGGTCATCGGCCAGGACCACGTCACCGGGCCGCTGCGCAACGCGCTGAGGCACGACCGGGTCAACCACGCCTACCTCTTCTCCGGCCCGCGCGGGTGCGGCAAGACCACCTCGGCCCGCATCCTGGCCCGCAGCCTGAACTGCGCGCAGGCACCCGTCGCCGATCCCTGCGGGGAGTGCGACAGCTGCCGCGAGCTGGCCACCGGAGGCAGCGGCTCCATCGACGTCATCGAGATCGACGCGGCGTCGCACGGCGGCGTGGACGACGCACGCGACCTGCGCGAGAAGGCCTTCTTCGCGCCCGTGCGCGACCGCTACAAGATCTACATCATCGACGAGGCGCACATGGTCTCCCCGCAGGGCTTCAACGCCCTGCTCAAGCTGGTCGAGGAGCCACCGGCGCACCTGCGGTTCATCTTCGCCACCACCGAGCCCGAGAAGGTCCTGCCGACCATCCGCTCGCGGACCCACCACTACCCCTTCCGGCTCATCCCGCCGCGGATGCTCTCCGACCACCTCTCCCAGCTCTGCGAGAGCGAGGGCGTGGCGATCGAGCCCGCCGCCCTGCCCCTGGTGGTCCGGGCCGGCGGCGGGTCGGCCCGCGACACCCTCTCGGTGCTCGACCAGCTGATGGGCGGCGCCGGCCAGGACGGCGTCACCCACGAGCTGGCCACCGCGCTGCTGGGCTTCACCCCCGACACCCTGCTCGACGAGGTCATCGACGCCTTCGCCGCCGCCGACGGCGCGGCGGTCTTCGGTGTCGTCGACAAGGTCGTCGAGACCGGTCAGGACCCGCGCCGCTTCACCGAGGACCTCCTGCGGCGCCTGCGCGACCTCGTCGTGGTCGCGGCGGTGCCCGACGCGCCCGTCACCGGGCTCATCGACGTGCCGCGTGACCAGGGCGAGCGGCTGACCGCGCAGGCTGCCCGCTTCGGTGCCCACGACCTGTCCCGTGCCGCCGACCTCGTCGCCGCCGGCCTCACCGAGATGCGCGGCGCCACCGCGCCCCGGCTCCTCCTCGAGCTGATCTGCGCCCGGGTGCTGCTGCCCGGTGCCGACCACACCACCGACGGCGTGCTGGCCCGGCTCGACCGTCTCGAGAAGCGGGCGTCCATCGTGGGCACCGGCCCGACGACCGGTGCCACCACGGCCGAGGCGCCCATGCCGGCGCCGCGAGCGCGACCCGAGCCGGAGCCGGTGGTCCAGCAGGCGGCGCCACCCCAGCCCGCCTCGGAGCCGGCGGAGTCGGAGCGCGTCGGCGAGCGCCCGGCGGCCCCGGCTGCCACCCCTGCCGAGGCGGTCGTCGAGGCGGTTGTCGAGGCGGTGGGCGGGCCGTCGGGCGGGCTGAGCCTGGTCGACGTACGCCGCCTGTGGCCCGACATCGTCGAGGCGACCAAGCTGCGGCGGCGGGTGGCCTGGATGCACCTGACCCAGAACTCCCAGGTGCTGGCCCTCGAGGGCCGCACCCTCACCCTCGGCTTCACCAGTGCCGGCGCGCGCGACTCCTTCGTGGGCGGCGGCTGCGACGAGATCCTGCGCCAGGCGGCCATCGACGTGGTGGGCGCCGACTGGAAGGTCGAGGCCATCGTCGACCCCGGGGCCCAGCCGACGCCCGCACCGACCGTCGTGCGGCCTGCGACCGGCCGGCCGCCGGACCCGACCCCCGCGCCTGAGGCGCCCGAGCGGCAGGCGCCGACCGAGGCGCCCGACTGGGCCCGCGACGAGCAGGCCCCGGTGGCGCCCCGCAGCACCGCGCCCACCGCCCCGGCGCGCACCCACGACCCCGAGTCGGTCGCGGCGGCGCGGGAGGCGATCCTGGCAACTCGCACGCCCGGCGCCGAGGCGGCCGGTGAGGACCCACGCAGGCTGGCCGACGCCGCGGCCCACCCCGACGACCCCGACGCCGACACCAACGGTCTCGCCGGCACCGAGCTGCTCCAGCGCACGCTGGGCGCCCAGGTGATCGAGGAGATCCCGCACACCTAGCGCCACCCCTCCAGCACCTCCACCCACGACCCGGACGGCAGGACACGACATGACCCAGGACCCCGGCAACCTCCTCGGCGGCGAGGGCGGCTTCGACATGAACGCGCTGCTCGCCCAGGCCCAGCAGATGCAGGAGCAGCTGACGCAGGCCCAGGAGCAGCTGCACACGATGACCGTCGAGGGCACCGTCGCCGGTGGCGCCGTCACCGTGACGACCAACGGCGTCGGCGAGCTGGTGTCGGTCGACATCAGGAGCGGCCAGTTCGACGGCACCTCCGAGGACGACCTCGCCGACCTCGGCGACATGGTGGTGGCCGCCTACCGCGACGCCAAGGCCAAGGCAGACGCCCTCGCCTCCGACGCCCTGGGGCCGCTCGCCGGCGGCCTCCCTGGATCGGCCTGACGTTGTACGAAGGCATCGTCCAGGACCTCATCGACGAGCTCGGCAGGCTGCCGGGCGTGGGGCCCAAGAGCGCGCAGCGCATCGCCTTCCACCTGCTCCAGGCCGAGCCCACCGACGTACGCCGCCTCGCCGACGTGCTGGTGGAGGTCAAGGCGAAGGTGAAGTTCTGCTCGACCTGCTTCAACGTGTCGCAGGCCGAGCAGTGCCGGATCTGCTCGGACCCGCGTCGCGAGCCGAGCGTGCTGTGCGTCGTGGAGGAGTACAAGGACGTCGTGGCGATCGAGCGCACCCGCGAGTTCCGCGGCCGCTACCACGTGCTCGGCGGGGCCATCTCGCCCATCGACGGCGTCGGCCCCGACCAGCTGCGCATCCGTGAGCTGATGATGCGCCTGGCCGACGGCGTCGTCATGGAGGTCATCCTGGCCACCGACCCCAACCTCGAGGGGGAGGCCACCGCGACGTATCTCACGCGGATGCTCAGGCCGCTGGGGTTGCGCGTGACGCGGTTGGCTAGTGGACTTCCCGTAGGAGGGGATCTCGAGTACGCCGACGAGGTCACCCTGGGGCGCGCATTCGCTGGGAGGCGATCGGCAGATGACTGACATCACGGACACCGGGCTCGAGGAGTTCGCCGGGCAGATCAAGGACCAGGTCGAGTCCTTCCTGCTCGCTGTCCGCGCGATCGCCGTCGAGGCCGACGGCCCCCGCTCCATCTCCCTGCTGCTGCTGGAGATGAGCCAGATCTCGCTCGCGGGGGCCCGGCTGGGCGCCCAGGTCGACTTCGACCCCGAGGGCGAGTACCAGCCCGACGTGGGCCCCGAGCTCGACCTCGACGACGTGCGCCTGCGCCTGGCCGACATCCTCGGCGAGATCGACACCTACAGCTTCGTCTTCGACCCCTACCTGCCCGAGGTGGTCGAGAGCCAGCTCTCCGACGACATCATCAGCATCGCCACCGACCTCGAGAACGGCATGCGCCACTACAACGCCGGCCACATCTCCGAGGCCCTGTGGTGGTGGCAGTTCTCCTACGTCTCCTCGTGGGGCAACCTGGCCGGCGCGGCGCTCAACGCCCTGTGGTCGGTGGTCTCCCACGACCGGCTCGACGCCGAGTTCACCGGCGAGGACGAGGTCGTGGCCGTTGCGAATGAGATGTTGGAGGGGGTCGACCCCGCCGCTCGGTAGACTCGGGGCGGCGTCGCCGGGGGTGCGACGGATCCTGACCAGTCGAGCCGCGAGGGTGGTTGTCCGTGGGCATTGTCGTGCAGAAGTACGGCGGGTCGTCCCTCGCCGACGCGACTGCCGTCAAGCGGGTGGCTGCTCGCATCGTGGAGAGCAGGAGGGCCGGCCACGACGTGGTCGTCGCCGTCTCGGCGATGGGCGACAGCACCGACGACCTGCTCGAGCTCGCCGAGGGCGTGAGCCCCGAGCCACCCGCGCGCGAGCTCGACATGCTCCTCACCGCCGGCGAGCGGATCTCGATGGCCCTGGTGGCCATGGCGATCTCCGACCTCGGCTGCACCGCCCGCAGCTTCACCGGCTCGCAGGCCGGTGTCATCACCGACTCGGTGCACGGCAAGGCCAAGATCATCGACGTCACCCCCGGGCGCATCTCCTCGGCGCTCGCCGACGGCCACATCGTCATCGTGGCGGGCTTCCAGGGCGTCAGCCAGGACACCAAGGAGATCACCACCCTCGGCCGAGGCGGCACCGACACCACGGCGGTCGCGCTGGCCGCCGCGCTGGGCGCCGACTTCTGCGAGATCTACACCGACGTCGACGGCGTCTTCACCGCCGACCCGCGGATCGTGCCGAGCGCCCGCAAGCTCGACCGGGTCTCCTCGGAGGAGATGCTGGAGCTCGCCGCGAGCGGCGCCAAGATCCTGCACCTGCGGTGCGTCGAGTACGCCCGCCGCTACGACATCCCGATCCACGTCCGCTCGTCGTTCAGCGAGCTGGAGGGCACCTGGGTGCTGCCGGCGAGCGCGATGGTCGACGACCAAGGAGAAGCCATGGAACAGGCCATCATCGCCGGTGTCGCCCACGACGTGAGCGAGGCGAAGATCACCGTCGTCGGCGTGCCCGACAAGGTCGGCGAGGCGGCGCGCATCTTCGAGAAGCTGGCTGCCGCGCAGATCAACCTCGACATGATCGTGCAGAACGTCTCGGCCGCCGCGACCAACCTCACCGACATCTCCTTCACGCTGCCGCGCACCGACGGCCAGACGGCGATGCAGGCGCTCGCCGAGCTGCAGGCCGAGATCGGCTTCGAGTCGCTGGTCTACGACGACAAGGTCGGCAAGATCTCCCTCGTCGGCGCGGGCATGCGCTCGCACCCCGGCGTGAGCGCGAAGTTCTTCTCGGCGATCGCCTCGGCGGGGGTCAACATCGACATGATCTCCACCTCGGAGATCCGCATCTCGGTCGTGGTCTCGGAGGCCGACGTCGACGCCGCGGTGGGCTCGGTGCACACCGCGTTCGACCTCGACGCAGCAGAGGTCGAGGCCGTCGTCTACGGCGGGACGGGAAGGTAGTCATGGGACACCGCATCGGCATCGTGGGAGCCACCGGTCAGGTCGGGGTGGCCGTGCGCCAGATCCTGCTCGAGCGGGAGCTGCCCCTCGACGAGATCCGCTTCTTCGCCTCGCCCCGCTCGGCCGGCACGGTGCTGCCCTTCGGCGACCGGGACGTGACGGTCGAGGACGCCTCGACCGCCGACCCCTCGGGGCTCGACATCGCCATCTTCTCAGCGGGCGCCGGGACGTCGCGGGCGCTGGCGCCGGCCTTCGCGGCCGCGGGCGTGACCGTGATCGACAACTCCTCGGCCTTCCGGATGGACCCCGACGTGCCGCTGGTGGTGGCCGAGGTCAACCCGCAGGCGATCCTCGAGGCCCGCAAGGGCATCATCGCCAACCCCAACTGCACCACGATGGCCGCGATGCCGGTGCTCAAGCCGCTGCACGACGAGGCCGGGCTCCAGCGCCTGGTCGTGTCGTCGTACCAGGCCGTCTCGGGCTCGGGCGTGGCCGGCGTCGAGGAGCTCGCGAGCGGGGTCGAGGCGGCCGGCGACAAGGCCCGCGAGCTCGCCTACGACGGTGCCGCCGTGAGCTTCCCGGAGCCCGACAAGTACGTCGACACCATCGCCTACAACGTGCTGCCGCTGGCCGGCTCGGTCGTCGACGACGGGTCGAACGAGACCGACGAGGAGAAGAAGCTGCGCAACGAGTCGCGCAAGATCCTCGGCCTGCCCGACCTCCGGGTCTCCGGCATCTGTGTGCGCGTGCCGGTCTTCACCGGCCACTCGCTCGCGATCAACGCCGAGTTCGAGCGCGCGATGACGCCGGCCCGCGCCGCCGAGCTGCTCGCGACCGCGCCGGGTGTCGAGCTGCGCGAGGTGCCCACGCCGTTGCACGCCGCGGGCAGGGACCCGTCGTACGTCGGGCGGATCCGTCACGATCCCGGCGTCGACGACGACCGCGGGCTGGCGCTCTTCATCAGCAACGACAACCTGCGCAAGGGCGCGGCGCTCAACACCGTGCAGCTCGCCGAGCTGGTCGGCACGCTCGACGACCGGGCCTGAGGTCTCTCAGCGGTCCTCGGGTGGGCCCTCGGGCGACTCCGGGCCGGTGGTCGGCACGGTGCGCGTCGGTGTCGTCTCGTCGGCGCCGGGGCGGCGGGGGTCGTCGGGCACCGGCGTCCGCGGTGCCACCTCGGGCGCTTCCTCCGAGGCGGTGGCACCGGCCTGCTCGCGTCCGCGGCGCAGACCGGACGGGGGCGGCTCGAGCGACGGTCCGTCGGGTGACTTGTCCTCAGGCATGCGGTCGAGTCTGCCACGTGGAGGGGTGCCGGACCCCTCCGCGGGGGCCTCGGAAACGCCGTCCATTGTCGATCCATATCGTGGACTAACCGTCCGGCGGGCTACCGTCAGGGCATGCACCTCGTATCGCGCGGCTCCTCGACCCGTGTCCCCGCCTCGCCCACGCTCGGCCGACGTGGCTTCGTGCAGCTCCTCGGAGCGGCCGGAGCGGTCTCCCTGGCCGGCTGCGCCGGTCCGGGATCCGACGACCCCGGTCGCCAGTCGACAGCCGCCTCCCTGGACGCCGACGCCTCGGGCGACGTCATCTTCTCGCACTGGCGGGCCGAGGACCAGTCGGTCTTCGACGAGCTGCTGGCGCGGTTCGCCGAGACCTATCCCGACGTCGAGCTCACCCAGGACATCGCGCCGTCGGCCGACTACCAGGCGAGCGCCCTGCAACGGCTGCGCAACGGCGACAGCGGTGACGCGTTCTCCACCTTCCGCGGGGCGCAGTTCAACGCCTTCGCCGAGGCAGGTGTCTACTCCGACCTCGGCGACCTCGACCTCGTCGGCAGCTACCCCGACGAGCTCGCGACCATCGGCCAGTCCGACGGCAAGCAGCTGGCGGTGCCCTACCAGGTCGTGTTCCTCGACCCGGTCGTCAACCTCGACCTCCTGGAGAAGGCGGGTGTCAGCGAGATCCCGACCGACTGGGACGGCTACCTGGCGATGCTCGACGCCCTGCGCGGCACCGGCGCCGTGCCCTTCGGCTGGCCCGGCGGCGACACGGGCAACCTCGGCCAGCTGGTCAACACGATGGTGATGAACAACGCGCCGGCCGAGGACATGTTCACCCAGGTCGGGGCCGGCGAGCTGAAGCTCACCGACGACTGGTTCGTGACCACCCTGCGTCAGTACGCCGAGCTGGCGCCGTACATGCAGGAGGGGGTGCGCGGCACGCTGCACGACAGCCTGCTGCAGCAGTTCGCCCAGGGCGAGGTGGCCATCATCGCCAGCGGCTCCTACGCCATCGCCCCCTCCCGCGCTGCCGGGGCCGAGTTCCCGATGGACCTGGCTCCGCCCGTGACCGTCGCGGCGGGGGAGGCCCGCTACGTCGGCGTCCACAACGCGACGTTCCTGCTGGGCGTGAACGCGGCGTCGGAGAACCAGGAGGCCGCGGTGGCGTGGGTCGACTTCCTCAGCCAGCCCGAGAACGCCGCCGTCTACGCGAACAGCACCGCGCAGCACGTCGGCGTGGAGGGCGTGACCTACGAGAACGCCGACCTGAAGCGGCTGGAGCGCTGGCTGACCGCCGACACGCTCCTGGCTCCCCGCTTCCAGCTCCTCGACCTGGACGTGCAGGCCGCCGTCGACCAGTCGACGGTCGCCGTCGTGGGCGGCACCTCGCCGGAGCAGGCGGCCGAGGAGGCACAGGCCATCGTCGACCAGCAGATCGGGTGAGCAGCACCCGAGGGCCGGCACGTCGTCGGTGGCCCGGGCTGCGACGCGACGCGCCGTACCTCTGGTTCGTCCTGCCGGCGGTCGTGCTCTACGGCTACTTCTTCGCCCTGCCGGTCCTGCAGGCGTTCCAGTACGCCCTCACGGACTGGGACGGCGTCAGCCCCGACTACGACATGGTCGGCCTGGACAACCTGACCCGCGCGGTCAGCGACGACTCGCTCTTCACCAACGCGCTCACCAACAACCTGACCTTCCTGCTCACGGTGGTCGTGGTCCAGACGCTGGTGTCGCTGCTGCTGGCGGTGCTGCTGGTGCGCAACTCGCGGTCGTCGACGTTCCTGCGTGCGCTGTACTTCGTGCCGGCGATCCTGTCGTCGGTGTCGGTGGCCTTCATCTGGTCGTTCATCTACGAGCCCGGCGACGGGCTGCTCAACCAGGCATGGTCGGCCATCGGCCTGGACGGGATGCGCAGCAGCTACCTGGGAGAGCCCGGGATGGCGATCGTCTACGTCGGCCTGGTCCAGGCGTGGGCGCACATCGGACAGCTCATGATCATCTTCATCGCCGGCCTGCAGCAGATCCCCGGGGAGCTCTACGAGGCGGCGGACCTCGACGGGGCCGGGCGGTGGGGACGCTTCCGCCACGTCACGTGGCCGCTGATCGCCCCGGCCACCGCCATCGTCGTCTCGTACACCACCATCCAGTCGTTCAAGGCGTTCGACCTGATCCTCGGCATGTCCGGCAACCCGCCGTCCCGGTCGCTCGACATCCTGTCCACCCGCCTCTACACCACCTACTCCGACTCCGAGCTGGGCTACGCGGCGGCACAGTCGATCCTGTTCATGGTCATCATCGCCGCCGTCACCGTCCTGCAGCGGCGCGCGCTGCGGCTCACCCGGCAGGAGGGCTGAGATGCCCGGGACCCCCGCCCTCGCCCGCCGCGCGATCCTCGGCGTCTACGCCCTGATCATCGTGGTGCCCCTGCTGGTCGTCGTCCTCGGAGCGTTCAAGAGCCGCCGGCAGCTCGTCGACTCCCCGCTCGGGGTGCCCACCTCGCCCACGGCCGACAACCTCACCCGGGTGCTCTCGACCCAGTCGATGGGCGACGCCTTCCTCAACAGCGTCATCGTCACCGGCGTCGCCGTGCTGGTGTCGCTGTTCCTCTCGAGCCTGGCCGCCTTCGGGCTGGCGCGGATCCGGGGACGCTGGGGATGGGTGGTGTTCGCCTTCCTCGTCGCCGGGCTGGCGGTGCCCGCCCAGACCGCCATCGTCCCGCAGTACGTCCTGTGGCGTCAGCTGGGCCTGCTCAACAGCCTCACCGGCCTGGTCATCGCGGAGGTGGTGGTGACGCTGCCCGTCGCGGTCTTCATCCTCACCGGGTTCATGCGCACCCTCCCCCCGGAGCTGTTCGAGGCGGCGAGCATCGACGGCGCCAGCCCGTGGCGCACCTACCGCAGCGTGGTGCTTCCCCTGTCACGGCCGTCGCTGGCCGCCGCGGCCATCTTCCTGTTCGTCATCACGTGGAACGACCTGCTCTACCCGCTGCTCTTCGTCTCGACCCCCGACAAGCGGACCCTGCCGCTGGTGCTGCTCGGCTTCAAGGGCGAGTTCCTCACCGACTACCCGGTGCTGTTCACCGGCGTCCTCATCGCCTCGGCGCCGCTCGTGGTGATCTATGTGTTCCTCCAGCGCTACTTCGTCGCCGGCCTGACCGCCGGCTCGTCGCGCTGAGCCCGGACACAGCGAAGGTCCGGGCCCCGGTGGGGGTCCGGACCTTCTCCATCTCCTGCGAGATGACACTGTCGGGCTGACAGTGTGCTGGCTCAGCACATCGGAATGGGGTGTCTCACGACATCGGAATAGCGTGTCGCAGGGCATCGGAATAGCCCGGGCCCGACAGGCTCGGCTATGTCGAACTCTTCCAACTCGTCGAAGCGGCGGCTGGTCATCACGGCCGTGCTCGCCGGTTCCAGCCAGTCCGAGGTCGCCCGAACTTATGGTGTGTCCCAGGGGTGGATCAGCCGCCTGATGAAGCTTTACGAGGCTGAGGGCGAGGGGGCGTTCGAGCCCCGCTCCCGGGCCCCGAAGAACTCACCGACCGCGACTCCACCCTCCGCCGTCGAGCTTGTGCTGCGCTTACGCAAGGAGCTCTCCGAAGCCGGCCTCGATGCCGGCGCGGACACCCTCGACTGGCACCTTCAGCATCACCATCAGGTCACGCTGGCCCGGGCCACGATCAACCGGATCCTGGTACGCGCCGGGCAGGTAAGCCCGGACCCGTCCAAGCGACCCAAGAGTTCCTACATCCGCTTCGAAGCCGAGCAGCCCAACGAGACCTGGCAGTCGGACTTCACCCACTACCGGCTCACCCGTCCCGACGGCCGACCCGGTACGGACGTGGAGATCATCAGCTGGCTCGACGACCACTCTCGCTACGCCCTGCATGTGTCCGCACACACCAGGGTCACCACCACGATCGTGAAGAGCACCTTCCGCGAAACCGCAGGTCAGTACGCCATCCCCGCCTCAACATTGACCGACAACGGGATGGTCTACACCGTCCGCCTCGCCGGCTTCGGCCGCCAAGGTGGCCGCAACGGCTTCGAACAGCAGCTCCGCGACTGGCATGTGGTGCAGAAGAACAGCCGACCCAACCACCCCACCACCTGCGGCAAAGCCGAGCGGTTTCAACAGACGATGAAGAAGTGGCTGCGCGCCCAGCCCCTCAAGCCGACCACGATCGTCGAGCTCCAGACGCTGGTCGACCTCTTCGTCGACGAGTACAACCATCGTCGGCCGCACCGTTCATTACCGCACCGGGCCACCCCGGCCACGGTCTACAACGCCCGCCCTAAAGCCGCCCCTGGCGCCGACCGGACCAGTCACACACACGACCGAGTTCGCCACGACAAGATCAGCAAGGCCGGCACCGTCACCCTGCGCATGGCCGGCCAACTGCGCCACATCGGTGTCGGACGAACCTACGCCGGGACCTACGTCATCCTGCTCGTCCAAGACCTCAACGTCCGCATCGTCAACGCCGCCACCGGAGAACTCCTCCGCGAGCTGACCATCGATCCACGCCGCGACTACCAGCCCACCGGCAGACCACCCGGACCCACCAGAAACAAGTAGCCCGGACCTACGAATGTAGGTCCGGGCTATTCCGATGTCCTGAGACATCACACGGTCGGGCTGACAGGATTTGAACCTGCGACCCCTTGACCCCCAGTCAAGTGCGCTACCAAACTGCGCCACAGCCCGCAGCCCGCAAGCCGATCGGTACGACGAGCGAGCGCATGGCACCTTACCTCAGACGATCCGGGCGGTCGGAACCCGTCGCGATCACGGATCGGAGCGAACTTTGGCGCTGTCTGGGGAGCGCATCAGGCTCGACGCGTCCACCGCCTCGAAGGCCGACGCCGGGATCTTCTTCAAGTCGGCGATCAGCCGGTCAGGCCAGTGCGGGCTGCGCTCGCCCTGGAAGTACCACGGCGACCCGTTGTCGGCGAGAACCAGGCCGTAGGTCTTCATCGCCGCGACCACGGTACGTGCGCGTGGGTCTAGTCCGTCCGGCGAGTAGGAGGACCTCAGGCGGAACCTTGCGCCCATCGGTGGGAAGTCGAGACTGTCCTGCGAACCGGCATCGTGACGGGCCGGCCAGAGATGGTGACGGCTCGTGATGTCCGTGGTGAACCGGATCGCGTGGTCGACGTACCCGTCTCGTACCTCGTTCCACCGAAGCAAGCCGGGAAGTATCGGCAGGCCCGCGGCGTCGGCCGAGGTCCAGCCATCCGGGCGCAGTGCGTTGCTGCTCAACGACCACGTGGCTCCGGAGCCTGCGTACCAGTGGTCGTCGCGTCGGTGGGTGTCGAAAGTCTCGTAGAGGCGGCACGTCGAGCGATCCACGACGATTGCGTGCCGGTCGCCATCTGACGCACGTCCGCCCTCGATCAGGGTGTCGCCACCGAGCGGGTACCGCACATGGTCGCTCTCGTCGGCGTACCCGAACCGGACTCGGACCTTGACGTGGTCGCCGGAGACAACGGTGATCGGCATGCCGTAGTCGGGTCCGGCGCCGTACGACGGGCCGAAGTCGGGATGGAGCTGTCGGGACGTCGACATGTGAGAGAGCCAGGCGGCGCTCCGCCCGTGCACCGGCAGGGTACGGATGTCGGCGTGCCAGTAGTTGTCGGCCGGGAAGCTGGAGCACGAGGTGCCCGCGATGGCACTCGGTGCCGACTCACGAACCGGGGCTGCCGAGGATGTGCCGACGGCGAGCGAGATGACTATGGCCGGGGTGAGGAGGAGAGCAACTCGCCGGACGGACATACCAAGCATTGTGGGCGATCGGCCGCCCCGCCGCTGCGAATCGGTGGCACGGGCCCCACCTCGACGCGCACGCGCCACATCTCAACGCGCACGGGCCCCATTTCAACGCGCACGCGCCACATCTCAACGCGCACGGGCCCCATCTCAACGGGGGCGGCTAGCGGCGGTTGCGGTTGCGGTTGCGGGGGCGCTGCTGGACGTGGACGGGCGAGCCGACGAAACCGAACTCCTCGCGCAGCC
>NZ_CADCUP010000216.1 GCF_902805925.1 uncultured Nocardioides sp. | reverse complement strand
CGACGTCGACTCCTCCGCCCACGACGGCTGAGCAGCCGTGATCACCCTCGAGCTCGCCCGCCGCGTCGGAGCACGCCTGGCGGCCGCCGGGCATCCGTGGCAGCCCGGGTCGGGTGACCGCTTCATCCTGCCCGACCGCGGTCTCGACCAGGTCTTCGTGGTCGCCGAGATGACCATCGAGGTGGCGGAGTACCCCACCGGCACCCTGATCCGCTTCAACGGCACCACGGAGTGGGCGCTGGACACCGTGGAGGCCCGCGAGGTGGTGTGGCTGCCTTGGGAGCACCAGCTGCGCGCGGCGCTGGGCGACCGGTTCGAGCGCCTCGAGCGCGTCCCCGCTCCGACCGAGGGCTTCGTGGTCGTCACCACCGACGGCGAGCGGCACGCCGACGTCGACGTCGAGGGCGCCTACGCGCGGGCGCTGCTGGGGGGCTGAGCCGGACGATCCACCGGTTGGGCGGCCTCCGTACGCTGTCAGGGAACCTGACAACGGAGGAAGCACATGCGGATCGTGGCCCTGGGCGGTCGCACCTCCGGTCCAGGCGTCGGCAGCGCGGCCCTGCCGCACGTGGTCGCCGCCGCCCGGTCGCACGGCGTGACGCGTCTCGTGAGCGTGTCGGGCGCGGGTGTCGACCTGCCCGGCGACCGCAAGGGCCTCGGAGCCCGGTTCGTCTCCGCGCTCACCCACCGCCTCGCGGGAGCGTTGGTCGGCGACAAGGAGGCCGAGCACCGCGTCCTCGCTGCCAGCGACCTCGTCTGGACCGAGGTCCGCCCCCCGCGGCTGAGCGACGGCGGCCCCACGGGCCGGTGGCGCCTCGGTGACGACGCGCCCGGCCTGATCGCGTCGCCGGTGACGCGGGGCGACGTCGCCGAGGCGATGCTCGACCTCGCCGCCGACGCGGGCCAGTGGGTGCGCGCGTCGCCCTTCATCTCCACGGTCCGCGGCTGACCCGGGTGCGAGCGCTCCGGTTCCACGCCCACGGCGACCCCTCCGTGCTGCAGGTCGACGAGGTCGCCGGGCCCCGTCCGCCGCGGGGCGACGAGCTCCTGGTCGAGGTGGCCGCCTCCAGCATCAACGGCACCGACCTCGGCCTGCGCCGCGGCGACCTCCCGGCGGTGGCCACCTGGGGACGGCTGCCGTTCACCCCCGGCTTCGACCTCGCGGGCGTCGTCGTCGACACGGGCCCCGGCGTCACGGCCTTCGGACGCGGCGACCGGGTGATGGCCCTGCTCGGCCACGGCGGCGGCGCGCAGGCCGAGCGCGTCGTCGTACGGCAGTCGCGCGCCGCGCTCTGCCCACGCACCGTCGAGACGACCACCGCCGCCGCCATCCCGCTCGCCGGCCTCACCGCCCTGCAGGCCCTCCAGGGCTGCGGGCACCTCCAGCAGCGTCCCCGCGGCGCCCGCGTCCTGGTGCTCGGCGCCTCGGGCGGCATCGGGTCGTACGCCGTCCAGCTCGCCAAGGACCTCGGTGCGCACGTCACGGGGGTCGCCCGGGCCGCGAAGCACGCCCACCTGCGCGACCTCGGCGCCGACGAGGTGGTCGACCGCCGGCAGACCGACGTCTCCACCCTCGGCGACAGGTACGACGTGGTGCTGGACGCCGCCGGGGTCCAGGGCTTCGCCGGCGTGGGCCACCTGCTCGTGCCCGACGGCCGGCTGGTGTCGGTCCGACCGCTGTCCCTGGACGCCGTGCGTGGGGCCCTGGCGCGCCGGCTGCCCGCTGGGGTGGACGCCCGTCACCGCGGGGTGACGGCCGTGATGACGACTGCCCGGTCCCAGGACCTCACCCGGCTGGCCGCCCTGGTCGATGCGGGCCGGCTGCGGGTGCCGGTCGACGCGACGTACCCGCTGGAGGCGGCGCGGGAGGCGCACGAGCACGCCGAGCGCGAGGTGCGCGGCAAGGTGGTCCTCACACTCGGCTAGCGCCCGGCCGTCCCGTCGTCCAGGACGCTCTCGAGGAGGTCGCGCAGCTGCGCGCCCCGCGTCGCGCCCAGCTCCGCCTCGAGGTCGCCGAGCACGCCCCGGGCAGCGGAGGCCAGGTCACGCCCCCGGCTCGTCAGCACGACCAGCCGGCCCCGCTTCGTGGCGGGGTCGTCGACCACCTCGGCGAGGCCGAGGCGCACCAGCCCGGCCACCAGCTCCTGCGTCGACTGGCGGGTGGCGCCCAGCGCCCGCGCGAGCGCGGCCGGGGAGATGCCGTCGCCCCCCAGGTGCGGGAACACCAGCGACTGGGCGGAGGTCAGCCGCGGCCACCCGAGCTCCTCGAGCCGGTCGAGCAGCCGACGGTCGAACCAGCGGCTCGCCCGCAGGAGCAGCAGCGCCAGCGGCTGGTCGCTCACGCCCGGTCGACCAGCGCGAAGACCCGCGCCGGGAAGCCCGACCCCTCCTGCGGCTTGGGCCACGTCGCGACGACCAGGGCACCGGTGGCCGGGACCCGGTCGAGGCCGGCGAGCATCTCGATCTGCCACCTGTCGGCGCCGAGCACGTAGGTCTCAGCGGGCGCCGAGCCGCCTGCCACGACCACGCCGGGGTCGGTGTCGGTGGTGTCGTGCCCGACCGCGGTGACCTCGCGCTCCTCGACGAGGAAGCGCAGGGCCTCCACGCTCCACCCCGGGTAGTGCGCCGTGCCGTCGGCGTCCCGGTTGGCGACCGCCTCGCCGTCCGGCCAGCGGTCGGACCACCCGGTGAGGATCGCGACGAAGGCACCCGGCGGGACGGGGCCGTGCTCCTGCTCGTGCGCCTCGAGGTCGGCCACGGTGACCGCGTGGTCGACGTCGGCCGCCACCTGCTCGCGCACGTCCACCACCACCAGCGGCAGCACCATCTCGGTCACCGGGATCTCGTCGAGGAAGCGGCCGCCGCGGGCGAAGTGCGCCGGCGGGTCGACGTGGGTGCCCCACTGGCCGATGTGGCTGTAGCGGTGGGCCAGGAAGCCCGTCCCGGTCGAGCCCACCCCCTCGTCGAAGTGGAAGATCGTCTCCCGCTCCTCGTCCGGGAACGCGGGGTAGTGCGGGATGCCCGGCGCGAAGGAGTGGGTCAGGTCCACCCACTCGCACGAGCGGAGACGGTCCAGGACGTCGGCGAGGGGTGCGTTGTCGGCCACCCGCCGGATGCTAGCCGCCGGGGCGTCCGCGCGCCGGGATGAGACGCTTGACCGGTGACCGAACGCAACGTCCTCGGCGGCCTGCTCGAGCCCTGCAGCACCGACCCGGTGACCGGCTTCTACCGGGACGGCACGTGCACGGTCGGACCGGAGGACGTCGGCGTCCACGGCATCTGCACCGTGGTGACGGCTCAGTTCCTCGACCACCAGCAGTCGATCGGCAACGACCTCGTCACCCCGCGTCCGGAATGGGGGTTCGCCGGTCTGGTGCCGGGGGATCGGTGGTGCGTCGTCGCGGTCCGGTGGCTCCAGGCCTACGCCGACGGGTCGCCCGCCCCGGTGGTGCTCGCCTCGACGCACGAGGCGGTGCTCGCCGTCGTGCCCCTGGAGGCGCTGGAGCAGCACGCCGTCGACGTGCCGCCGGACCTCTCGCAGCTCTGAGCCCGTGCTGCCCAGGGCGGATCCGCTCGGAGCAGCGCGCCCTTCTGCGGCCTCCCGCGCGCTGCCACCGTAGGGCCATGACCGACACCCCCACCACCCGGCTCGACGACGACCTGGCTCGTCGCCTGCTCGACCAACGCACGATCCTGCTCGGCTCCGTGCTCGACGAGACCGTCGGCAACCG
>NZ_CADCUP010000215.1 GCF_902805925.1 uncultured Nocardioides sp. | reverse complement strand
ACGGGTACCGACTCATGGTCGGCGGCCCGCCGCGGTGAGGCCTTACGCAGGCCACGCTGCCTCGGGCTGCCGACGCCAACGTCCGGCGGTCGCCGCCGCTCGTCAGGGGTCAGCCGGCAGCCGCGCGGAGCCTCTCCAGCAGCGGCTCGGCCGCCGTCTCGAGGAATGCGTCGCAGGACCGGCCCCCGACCTGCACGAGGGCCACGTCGGTGAAGCCGGCCTCCCAGAACGGGCGCACCTTCTCGACGATCGCATCGAGGTCGGGGCCGCACGGGATCTGCTCGGCGACGTCCTCGGGGCGCACGTACTGGGTGGCGCCGGCGAACCCGGCGGTCGTCGGCAGGTCGGCGTTGACCTTCCAGCCGCCGGCGAACCAGCGGAACTGCTCGTGGGCGCGGCGTACTGCCGTTTCCTCGTCGGGATCCCAGCAGATCGGGATCTGACCGATGGCCCGGGCCCCGTCGGCCGCGATGGTGGGCGCACCCTCCGTGTCGTTCCACGTGGAGATCAGGTCGGGGTCGGGCTCGACGGCCACGAGGTGGTCGGCAAGCGGACCGAAGCGGGTGATCGACCGGTCGCCGGACACCGCGACGGCGATCGGCGTGGGCTCCTCGGGCACGTCCCACAGCCGAGCCGAGTCGACCCGGAACCACTCCCCGTCGTGGGTGACCAGCTCGCCGGTGAGGAGTCGACGGATGATCCCGACCCCCTCCTCCAGCATGCTCTGGCGGGCGTCGATCGCAGGCCAGCCGGCGCCCACGACGTGCTCGTTGAGGTTCTCGCCACTGCCCAGGCCGAGGGTGAACCGGCCCTCGGACAACAGGTCCAGGGTGGCCGCCTTCTGGGCCACGACCGCCGGGTGGTACCGCAGCGTCGGGCAGGTGACGTACGTGGCCAGCCCCACCCGCTCCGTGGCGTGGGCCACGGCACCGAGCACGCTCCAGGCGTACGGCGCGTGCCCCTGCGCGCTGAGCCACGGGGAGTAGTGGTCGCTGGAGACCTCGAAGTCGAACCCCGCGCGCTCGGCCGCCACGGCATGGCGGACGAGGTCGCGGGGACCGGACTGCTCGGTCATGAGCGTGTAGCCGAAGCGAGTCACCTCAGACGGCTTCGGGCACGTCCGTGGTGACCAGCTGCTGGCGCAGCCGCCGCAGGATGCTGCTCAGCCAGCGCGAGACCTGCATCTGGGCGACACCGAACTCCTCGCCGATCTGCTGCTGGGTGCGCTCCTCGACGAAGCGGAGGTAGAGGATCCGCCGCTCCCGCTCGGTGAGGTCGCGCATCAGCGGCTCCAGGACCAGGCGTGCCTCGACCGCACCCTTCCAGTCCTCGGAGTCGGCGAGCGCCTCCCCGACCGTGAGCCCACCGAGGTCGCTGACCGGCTGGTCGACCGACGGGGGCTGGAAGCAGCCGAAGGCCGTGACGGCCTCGGCGTACTCGGCGTAGTCGATGCCCAGGTCGGCGACCACCTCGCCCTCGCTGGGCTCACGGCCCAGCTCGGCGGAGAGCCGGTCGATGCTCTGGTTGACGCGCCACTGGAGCTCCTGGATCCGGCGCGGGGGCCGGACGGTCCAGCTGACGTCGCGGAAGTAGCGCTGCACCTCGCCACGGATGGTGGGCACGGCGTAGGTCAGGAAGTCCTTGCCCATCGAGACATCGAAGTGCAGGACCGCCTTGACGAGGCCGTGGCACGCCGCCTGCTGGAGGTCGTCCTGGTCGACGCCCCGACCCCGGTAGCGGGCGGCGATGGCGTTGGCGACGCGGATGTTGAGACGGACGATCTGGTCGACCAGGTCGTCGCGGACGGGCTGCGCCGTCGAGGACGCCAGCTGGTCGAAGAGCTCTCGGGTCTGCTCGGAACGCTCGGCCCGGGAGACCCGGCTGGTATCGAGATTGGACATGACAGTAGCCACGTGGTTCTCCGATCATCGGAGGGGATCCCTAGCCGGCTGCCTGACACGGAATGTCTAGACCATAACCCGGATTGGGGACACGTCAAGCCCAGGGGTTGGTGTCGGCCGGGGCCTTGCGGCTGCTGTATCGTCCAGGTCTGGTTGAGACGTCAGCCAGCGGCGACAGTGGCCGCAGCCCGGATTCTGCACCTAGGAATTCACTGCCAGATGACTGACCCCGACGACGCCGGGCCCGGACCGGGACCGCACCCGGTCCTGACCTCTCGCGGCCGTCTCTCCGAGTGGAGCGGTCCCGGCGACGTGCGCGCCGACGACGCCCGGGACGCCGAGCGCCTGGCGCCTGCCGTCCTGCGGCGGGAGAACCAGGACCTGCGCGACGCCCTCTCCACCCAGCCGGTGATCGACCAGGCCAAGGGGGCGCTGATGCTGCGCTACCACCTCGACGCCGACAGCGCCTTCGGGCTCCTGGTCCGGTGGTCCCAGCACGCCAACATCAAGGTGCGCGATCTCGCGCAGCTGCTCGTGGACTCCATCGTGACGGGCGACCTCGGCACCGACGCCACCCTTGCTCGCGTGCTCGAGCAGGTGCTGCGCCACGGCGACCGGGGCCCCGTCGGCGACTGACCGGCTCAGCCCCCGGCGCCGGCCCGACGGAACGGTGGGGCCTGCCGCAGGGGCTGACCGGTGTGCCGCTCGATCATCTCGCGAGCCACGTCGCGCAGGCGCTTGTTGTGGTTCTGCGAGTGCTTGCGCAACAGCCCGAACGCCGCCTCGGGGTCGCACTGCTGCTGGGCCATCAGGATGCCGATGGCCTGGTCGATGACCGACCGGGAGCGCAGCGCGTCCTCGAGCTGGGTGGCGTGCTGGCCCTGCTCGATGTGGCGCAGCGTGAGGGCCAGGGCCGTCGCGGCCTGCGCCGCGAACACCCGGGCCCGCTCGATCTCGGTGTCGTTGAAGTCGTCGGCACGCTCGAAGCCGTAGATGTTGAGGGCGCCACGACGCTCGCCGCGGATGACCAGCGGCATCGCCAGGATGCAGCGCACGCCGTGCCTGCGCGCGGCCTCCACGAAGGTGGGCCAGCGGTCCTCGGTCTCGAGGTCGGGGACCTGCACCATCTCACCGGTGCGCATCGCGGTGAGGCAGGGCCCGTCGCCGGCGCCGTACTGCTCCTCGTCGATGAGCGAGGCGCGCTCGTCGCTGGTGGCAGCGGTCATCGGCCAGCCGTCGTAGTGCGTGGTGATGCCGCAGGAGGCGGGTGGCTTCACGAGCCGACCCGCCAGCAGCGTCACCTCATGGAGGAACGTCTGGACCTCCTCGGTGCCCAGGGTGAGTGAGTGCAGGGAGCCCAGCAGCTCCGGGAAGTCGTGCTCGGGACCTTGTTCGGCCGTGGCCATCGTGTGCTCGCGTTCCTTCCAGACCATGTTGTCCGAGAGGAAGCATTGTCACATGGTTAGACCCGCGAGGGCTCGCTGCTGAACCCCCGCGGGCGGATGAGCCCGTCCCTCAACGGGAGTCGAGACCGTGCTGGGCGACCCAGCGGACGGCCTGGGTGCGTCGCTCGACGCCCATCTTGCGGTAGGCGGAGCGGATGTAGGTGCGGACGGTGTTGACCGAGACGTAGCTGCGCTGGGCGATCTCCTGGTTGCTGAGCCCGTCGGCCACCAGCTGGATGACCTCCAGCTCCCGCGCACTGAGCGAGTGCTCGTGGGTGGGGCGCCCGGCCGCGTCGGCGCACGGGTCGGGAATCATCACGACCGAGCCACCGGCGACCTTCTCCAGGGCGGTGACGAGGTCGACGGCGTCCAGGGACTTGGAGATGCAGCCCGCCGCACCGGCGGAGATGCTCTCGTTGACCAGGCGGGGCGAGAAGCTCCACGTGTAGAGCACCACGGGGGCCCGCGAGCCGGCCACGACCCGCCGAACGGGCGCCGGGGACGTCGCCTGGCGGGCGTCGTAGAGCACGACGTCGATGTCGGGGTTGACCGCGTCGCCCTCGCGCAGCGCCACCACCGCCACCCTGTCGGAATAGGGCTCGAGGAGGGTCCGCAGACCGCACACGACGACGGGGTAGTCGTCGAGGATCGCAACACGAAGCATGGGACGCGGTACCCCCCCGAACGATGAAGCATGCAGCGCCTGCGCCGAGCCCGGGTCGGGCACGGGAGCTCGCTGCTGCCGGGCGCCGACGGGTCTCGCCGACGAGCTGTCCTACGCCCACCGCAGGCCCACCGCCCTCCAGCGCCTCGTGGAGGCGGACCCCCGGGCGTCGGTGACTTTCCGCGGCCGCGTGGTCGAGGTAGCGGCCCGACCGGACAACGAGCGCGAGCGGGTGGCCGTCATGGCCGACGCCGACGGCGTCGACGGCGGCTACCTGACCCACCAGGCGCGCATCACCGGACGCACCGCGCTCGTGCTCGTGCTGGAGCCGGCGGGCTAGCGGCCCCGTCGCGCCGCAGCGGGTCGCAGGGTGACCTCGGGGATCGTCGCGTCCTCAGGCAGGTCGAGCACGTGCAGGACCGTGTCGGCCACGGTGCCCGGCCGGATCCACGCGGCGGCGTCGTACTCCCGGCCCTCCTGCTCGTGCACCTTCTCCTGCATGGGCGTCGCGGTGCGACCGGGGAACACGGTGGTCACCCGCACCCCGTGCTCGGCCTCCTCGCCGCGCAGCGAGTCGGCGAACGCCCGCAGGCCGGCCTTGGCGGCGGCGTACGCCGACCACCGCGGGCTGGCCGAGAGCCCCGCGGTCGAGCCGACGAAGACGAACGTGCCCCGCGCACGGCGTACGGCGGGCAGCGCGGCGCGGCTGAGGACCGCGGGGGCGAGGAGGTTGACGTCGACCTGCTGCCGCAGCGCCGCCGGTGACTGGTCGGCGACCGCGGCGAGGTCGACGACACCGGCGACGTGGAGCACGGAGTCGAGCCGGTCGGGGAGCCCGGTGAGCCGCGCGACGGCGTCCAGGTCGGCGAGGTCGGCCACGAGCAGGGTCGCCCCGGGATGGCGACGTGCCAGGTCATCGGCCCGGTGCTGGTCGCGGGCGAGCAGCCAGAGGGCGTCACCTCGTCCGTGGAGCCGGTCCGCGACGGCGGCGCCGATCCCGGAGCCGGCCCCGGTGAGGAGGTGGGCGCGGGTCATCGCGTGAGGACGACCTTGCCGAAGATGTCGCCCGCGGCCATGGCCGCGAAGCCGTCGCGCGCCTGCTCCATCGGGAGCTCGCGGTCGACCAGCGGACGGGCGCCGGTGGCGTCGAGCATCGCGACGAGCGAGGCGAGCTCGTGGCGGGTGCCCATCGTGGAGCCGATGACGCTGAGCTGCAGGAAGAAGATCCGCGTGAGCTCGGCGTCGTCCAGCCTGGGCCCCGACGTCGTCCCGGAGACGACGATGCGACCGCCCGGTCGCAGGGCGCGGACCGAGTGCGACCAGGTGGCCCGGCCCACGGTCTCCATCACCGCGTCGACCTTCACCGGCAGGCGGGCCCCCGACTCGAACACCTCGTGCGCCCCGATCTCGAGGGCTCGCGTGCGCTTGGCCTCGTCGCGGCTGGTCGCCAGCACCCGCAGCCCGGCCGCCCGCGCCAGCGTGATCAGCGCCGTCGACACCCCGCCGCCGGCGCCCTGCACCAGCACCGTGTCGCCGGCCTTCAGGTCCCCGCGGGTGAAGAGCATCCGGTACGCCGTGAGCCAGGCCGTCGGCAGGCAGGCCGCCTCGGCGAACGACAGCGACGCCGGCTTCGGCACCAGGTTGGCCCGCGGCACCGCGACCTTCGCGGCCATCGATCCCTGGTGTCGCTCGCTCAGCAGCGACCGGCGGGGGTCCAGCGTCTCGTCGCCGCGCCAGGACGGATCGCTGATGACCCCGTGCACCACCACCTCGTGGCCGTCCTCGTCGATGCCGGCGGCGTCGGTGCCGAGGGTCATCGGCAGCTGCTCCTCCGTGAGGCCGACGCCGCGCAGGGAGAACAGGTCGTGGTGGTTCAGCGAGGCGGCCCGCACCTCGATCGTGGTCCAGCCGTCGGGCACCTCGGGGTCGGGGCGCTCGCCCACCACCAGGCCGGACAGCGGGTCGTCGGGTGAGAAGGACTCGGCGTAGACAGCCAGCATGGCCGCCACGGTAGCGGCCCGCCTCAGCGCCGGGCGACGCCGTCCGCCCGGGCCGCGGCCGCCACGGCGGTGGAGACGGCCGGGCTCACGCGGGGGTCGAACGGCGAGGGGACGACCAGGTCCGCGGCCAGCAGCTCGTCGCCCACCAGGTCGGCCCACCGCTACGCCCGCGTCGTGGCCACGGGGGCATCACGCCCGGTGGCCGAACCACCGGGGCCGGGGCCACACACGGGCCAGCACGACGCCGGCGACAGCGCTGGCAGCCACCGGCCCGCGGTGCCTGCTGTCGACGCCCGCGTGCGGGTCGTCGCTGAGCAGCCACCACCCCTCGCCGCCGTCGGGCAGCAGCCGCGGCTCGGCGGCGCGCTTGACCGCGAGGACGCCGTCGGGGAAGCGCGCCAGGACGAGGTCGCCGGGCCGCACGGGGGCGGCGTACCGCACCAGGAGCCGGTCGCCCGGTGCCAGGGTGGGGCACATCGACACGCCGGTGACCCGGGCCAGTCCCACACGGGCACGACCCGGATGCCTGGCGTCCCCCACGCCGAGTAGTGTCGCAGGAACATCCAGGCCATCGATCGAGAGGAACCCGATGTTCTCCCGCTTCATCGCCCCCACCGTCGACGTGTCGGCCCACTGCGACCTGCCGTGCGGGGTCTACGACCCGGCCCAGGCCCGCATCGAGGCCGAGTCGGTCAAGGCGATCATCGCCAAGGTCGCCGACAACGACGACCCCGACTTCCGCACCCGCGCGATCCTCATCAAGGAGCAGCGTTCCGAGCTCGTGAAGCACCACCTGTGGGTGCTGTGGACCGACTACTTCAAGCCGCCGCACTTCGAGAAGTACCCGCAGCTGCACACCCTCTTCAACGAGGCCACCAAGCTCGCGGGCGGCGGCGGCGGCACGAAGGCCGTGCTCGACGCCGACGTGGCCGACCAGCTGCTCGCCAAGATCGACCAGATCGCCGAGATCTTCTGGGAGACCAAGAAGGCCTGAGGCCTCGCCTGTTCCGTCTCGCCGACCGGGGCTGGGGATCCACCTGCGTGGACCCCCGGCCCCGGTTAGTGTTTCCAGCGCAGAGTCGATGCGAGGACGGTGCGAACCATGAGTGACCTCTCCCGGCGCGGCCCGAGGGCGGACGTCGAGCTCCGGCTGCCGGCGAGCGGCGCCTACGCGTCGGTCCTGCGCACCACCACCGCGGGCCTGGCCGCTCGGCTGGACTTCACGATCGACGACATCGAGGACCTCCGGATCGCCATCGACGAGGCCAGCTCCATGGTCCTGCCGGACGCCGACCCGGACTCCGACCTGACGTGTCACTACTACCTGGCGCCGCAGCGGATGACCATCGAGGTCTCCGTCCGGTCCGCCGCCCCACCCGAGCCGGACCTCGACAGCTTCACGTGGCAGGTCCTCAGCACCCTGGCGCAAGCCGAGGTCCGCACCGACGGAGGTCGGCTCCGCGTGCGCCTGACGGTGGAGTCGAGCCTGGCCGGGACCGGCCCGTGAGATGACCCAGGACCTATCGGGGGACGCGCTGGACGAGCTGGAGGAGGAGATGCCGACGCGCATCGAGCTCACCAGGACCCTCAGCTCCGCGTTCTTCCTCATCCTCCGCGACCCGTGCTCCTCGGACGCCGCCCGCAGCACCGCGCGCGAGGACCTCGTGCACCTGCACCTGCCGCTGGTCGAGCACTGTGCGCGGCGCTTCCGCAACCGCGGCGAGCCGTTCGAGGACCTCGTCCAGGTGGGGACCATCGGGCTCATCAAGGCCGTGGACCGTTTCGAGACCGACCGCGGCGTGGAGTTCTCGACGTACGCCACGCCCACGATCATCGGCGAGATCAAGCGCTACTTCCGCGACAAGGGCTGGGCGATCCGCGTGCCGCGCCGGTTGCAGGAGCTGCGGATGCAGATCGGCGCCACGACCGGTGAGCTCACCCAGCGGCTCGGGCGCTCCCCGCTCCCCCGCGAGCTCGCCGAGGCCATCGGGTGCTCGGTCGAGCAGATCATCGAGGGCCTGGAGTCGGCCAACGCCTACTCGACGCTCTCGCTGGACGCCGGCGACGACTCCGACGACGGCCCGCCCAGCATGCTCGCCACCCTCGGCATCGACGACGAGAACCTCGAGCACGTCGAGATCCGGGAGTCGCTCAAGCCGCTGCTCGACGGCCTGGACCCGCGCGAGAAGAGGATCCTGCTGCTGCGCTTCTTCAAGAACATGACGCAGTCGCAGATCGCCGCGGAGATCGGTGTCTCCCAGATGCACGTCTCGCGGCTGCTCACCCGCACCCTCGACCAGCTGCGCACCTCGCTGGAGGCCGACTGAGGTCGTCGGTCAGTCGCCCTCGAGCAGCGCCTCGGTGCTGGCCGGGTGCAACAGGCCCACCAGCACGACGAAGGCCACGACGACCAGCGCCACCGCCACCGGCGTGGTCTCCCCGCCCCGCAGGTTCCACGCCAGGCCGAGCTGGATGAGCTGGCCGAGCACCACCGGGCTGCGTGCCCACAGGCGCAGCCGCCACAGACCCCACGCGCACAGCAGCAGCGCGGCGCCGTAGGCGACGAAGAAGACCGCGGTGGTCACGCCCAGGGTGAGGCGCGAGGAGGAGATCGCGAGCACCTCCAGGACCCCCAGCAGCACCAGCAGCACGCCCTCGATCGCCGCCACCGACGCGGCCACGGTGAGGGGGACCGGTCGGTCCAGGCCGGGCCCGGACGGCGCTGTGGACATCACTGCGCCAGGGTAGTTGTGACGGAGGCGACCACGCAGAGGGGTTGTGTCAGGCCTCTTCTCTTGGGAGTCTGGACGACGCGCTCGCGAAAAGCGTCCGTATTCGCGTGCCCTGAATCCTCATACTCCATTCGAAAGTGGGAACCCCCAGCCATGGATTGGCGCCACCGCTCTGCCTGCCTCGACGAGGACCCGGAGCTGTTCTTCCCGATCGGCAACACCGGTCCGGCCATCCTCCAGATCGAGGAGGCCAAGCAGGTGTGCCGACGGTGCGAGGTGCGCGAACAGTGCCTCGCCTGGGCGCTCGAGGCTGGCCAGGACCACGGCGTGTGGGGCGGCCTCAGCGAGGACGAGCGCCGCGCGCTCAAGCGCCGCAACGCCCGGGCCCGGGTCCGCACCGCCTGAGCCCTGCCCCGCCGCCCCGGCCACCTGGTCAGTCGACGGGGACGTCGATGCCGACCCTGGTGCCCCGCGCGTGCGGCACCGGCCCGAGCTCCAGCTGACCGCCGAGCTCCGACTCCACCAGGGTCCGCACGATCGAGAGGCCGAGGTGGGTCGAGGTCTCGAGGTCGAAGCCGTCGGGAAGCCCCTCCCCGTCGTCGTCCACCGTGACGTGCAGCCGCCCCACCAGGCGGCGCACGGTCATGCTGATCTCCCCCGTCTGGACGCCGTCGTGACGGTAGCCGTGCTCCACGGCGTTCTGCAGCACCTCGGTCAGGACCATCGAGAGAGCGGTCGCCGTCTCGGACGAGAGCTCCCCGAAGCTGCCGTCGCGTCGGGTGCGCACCCGCTCGCCCGAGGATCCGACGTCGGTGACCATGTGCCCGAGTCGGTCGGCGATCTCGTCGAAGCCGACCCGCTCGCTCACCGCCTGGCTCAGCGTCTCGTGCACGATCGCGATCGAGCCCACGCGCCGTACGGCCTCGTCGAGGGCCGCCTTGGCGGCCGGCTCGTCGATGCGGCGTGCCTGCAGCCGCAGCAGGGCGGCGACCGTCTGGAGGTTGTTCTTCACCCGGTGGTGGATCTCCCGGATCGTGGCGTCCTTGGTGACGAGCTCCCGGTCGCGGCGTCGCAGGTCGGTGACGTCGCGCAGGAGCACGAGAGCACCGATGTGGTCGCCCCGCGGGCGCAGTGGGACCGAGCGCACGATCAGTGACACCTCGTCGGTGCCGATCTCGGTGTCGCGGTGCGCCCGCCCACCGAGCACGGCGCTCAACGTCTCCTCGTCGGGTCGCCGCCGGGGCGGCACGAGGTCACGGGTCAGGTCGGCCAGCGCGACCCCGTCGAGGTCGCCACTGACACCCAGCCGGCGGTAGACCGACAGGGCGTTGGGGCTGGCGTAGGTGACCCGCCCGGCGGCGTCGACCCGCAGGAAGCCGTCGCCCACGCGCGGGGAGTCGGCGTGGTCGCTGCGCTGCGCCCCGCTCGGCGGGAAGAAGCCGTGCGCGATCATCTGCGTCAGGTCTGCGGCCGTCTGCAGGTAGGACAGCTCGAGCCTGCTGGGCGTCCGCACGCCCAGCAGGTTGGTGTTGCGCGCGATGACCGCGAGCACCCGGTCGCCGCGGCGCACCGGGATCGTCTCGACGCGCACCGGCACGTCGTCGCGCCACTCGGGGTCCCCCTCGCGCACGAGCCTCCCGTGCTCCCACGCCTGGTCGAGCATCCTGCGGCGACCTCGCGGCACGAACTGGCCCACCACGTCGTCGACCAGCGCGGTGGGGCCGGTCGTGGGCCGCATCTGGCTGCCCGCCCAGAAGCCGGCCCCCCGCCTGTCGGGCAGCCACAGCACGAGGTCGGCGAAGGACAGGTCGGCGATGATCTGCCAGTCCGCCATGATGAGCTGCAACCACGCCAGGTCGGTGTCGTCGAGGTCGGTGTGGAGGCGCACCAGCTCCTGGATTGAAGGCACCGGACCAACCTAGTGGGGGCTGGAGGCACCGGCTCGTGGTCGGCGGTGGCTGGCAGGATGGGCTGATGGCGACGGCGTACTGGCAGCGCGTGCTCGCCGGAGGGCTCGCCGTGCCGACCGACCGGCCGCTCGTCGACCTCACCGCCGAGCTCGCGACCATGCTGGGCTCCCCCGATCCCGCGGTCCGCGACGGCATCGCCTGCCCGGCCATGGCCACCTGGATCGAGCGTGGGGTGTACGACGACCTGATCAGCGGGCTGGGCGACGGCATGGCCACCGGTCTCGGTGTCGGGCTGGGCGAGCGCGACACCGACACCGTCTTCCGGCGCTCGTGCTCCGCGCTGCTGCTGGGCGAGGTGATCGGGCGCGACAACGCCGCCCGGCTCGCGCCGCCGGCCAAGGTGCTGGAGTGGGCCGACCGCATCGTGACGTGGTACCTCCGCGAGCGCGACCTGCGGGGCTACGTCCCCGGCCGCGGCCGGGCGCACGCGGTGGCCCACGGCGCCGACGCGATCGGCGTGCTGGCGCGGTCACCGCACGTCGGCACCCCGGAGCTGATCGTGCTCCTCGACGTCATCGCCGACCGCGTGATCTCCGCCGACGTGGTGCTCCACGCCGGCGAGCCCGACCGGATGGCCATGGCCGTCATGGAGGTGCTGCGCCGCGACGACGTGCCGCTGAGGGTCATCGAGCCGTGGATCGCCCGGCTGGCCGGCTCCGCCGGCAGCACCGCCGACGTCGACCCCTACCTCGCCACCGCCAACCCGCAGGCGCTCCTGCGGGCGCTCTACCTGCAGGTGGAGCTGGCCGGCGACCCGCCGCCGGTGCGTGCCGACCTGCTGCTGGTGCTCGTGGAGGCGCTGCGCGCGACCAACTCCTCCACGCTGGCGAAGCCCCGCTGACGGCCGCGCGACGCGCATGTGACCTGCCGGTAGCCTGCGTCCATGACCGAGGCGCCCGAGCAGACCGACCAGGCCGAGACCGAGACCGGACAGCTCTCCGGGCACAGCGGCGAGCTCGCCGTGGCCGTGGCCCGTGCCCACGGCGTCGAGACGATGTTCACCCTCTCCGGCGCCCACGTCTTCCCGATGTACGACGGCGCGGTGAAGGCCGACCCACCGATGCGCCTGCTCGACGTGCGCCACGAGCAGACGGCCGCCTTCGCCGCCGAGGCGACCGGCAAGCTCACCCGGCGGCCCGGTCTCGCCGTCCTCACCGCCGGCCCGGGCGTCACCAACGGCCTGAGCGCCATCGCCCAGGCCCGCTTCGCCGGCTCCCCCATGGTCGTCGTGGGCGGCCGGGCGCCGGCCAACCGCTGGGGAAGCGGCAGCCTGCAGGAGCTCGACCACCCGCCCCTCATCGCGCCGGTCGCCAAGATGGCCCGCACGCTGCACACCGCCGGTGACGTGCTCGGCGGCATGGACGAGGCGTTCACCCTGGCGGGCAGCTCGCACCGCGGGCCGGTCTTCGTCGACGTGCCCATGGACGAGTTCTTCGGCTCCGCCAGCGGTCCGGCCCCCCTCGGCGGCACGACCCCCGGCGAGGCGCCCGACACCGACGTCGTCGCCGAGATCGCCGAGCTGATGGCCGGGGCCAGCCGCCCGGTGCTGGTCCTGGGCACGGACGTGTGGGCCGACGGCGCGGAGGAGGCCGCGCTGCGGCTCGTGGAGCACGCCGGCGTCCCGGCCATCACCAACGGCATGGGCCGCGGGGTGGTGCCGGGCGGGCACCCGCTGCTGGTCACCAAGGCCCGGAGCCAGGCGCTCGGCACCAGCGACCTCGTCGTCGTGGTCGGCGCCGCACTCGACTTCCGGCTCGGCTACGGCGTCTTCGGCGGCAAGGACGGGGCCCCGGTCGCCCAGGTGGTGCACGTCGCCGACTCCCCCGACCAGCTCTCCCGTCACGCCGACCTCGCCGCCTCGTCGGCGGGCGACCTGAGGCGCATCTTGGACGGCCTGACCGAGGCGCTCGACCAGGTGGTGCGCCGGCCCGACTGGTCCGGGTGGGTCGCCGACCTCCAGGCGGGCGTGAAGGCGGCCGTCGAGCGCGACTCCGCCCTGCTGGCTGCCGAGGCGGACCCCATCCACCCCGCGCGCATCTACGGCGAGCTGGTGCCGCGGCTGGCCGACGACGCCGTCGTCATCGGCGACGGCGGCGACTTCGTCAGCTTCGCCGGCAAGTTCGTGGAGCCCAAGCGTCCCGGCGGGTGGCTCGACCCGGGCCCGTACGGCTGCCTGGGAGCCGGCCTCGGCTCCGCGATCGCCGCCCGCCTGGCCCGGCCCTCGGCGCAGGTCGCGCTCCTGCTGGGCGACGGCGCCGCCGGCTTCTCGCTCATGGACGTCGACACCCTGGTGCGCCACGACCTGCCCGTCGTCATGGTGATGGGCAACAACTCGGCGTGGGGGCTGGAGAAGGGCCCGATGCAGATGATCTACGGCTACGACGTCGTCGCCGACCTGGCCCCCCGCACGTCGTACGACGGGGTGGTCAAGGCCCTGGGGGGCGCCGGCGAGACGGTCACCGACCCACGGCAGATCGGCCCGGCGCTCGACCGGGCATTCGCCGCGGACGTGCCGTACCTCGTCAACGTGATCACCGACGTCGGCGCGGCGTACCCCCGCGCCACCTTCGGCGTCTAGCGGTGCGCATCCGGCTGGCCACCGACGCCGACCTCGAGGCGGTCGGCGACATCACCGTGGCGGCGTACACGCAGTTCACCCTCGGCCCCGACGACCCCTACGTCGCGCGGCTGCGCGACAGCGCGACCCGGGCGGCGCAGGCGCAGCTGTGGGTGGCCGAGGACGACGACGGCACGGTCCTGGGCAGCGTGACGCTGTGCCCACCGGGATCGCCCTGGCGGGAGATCTCCCGCCCGGGCGAGGGTGAGTTCAGGATGCTCGCCGTCGCTCCGCAGGCCCGGGGACGAGGGGTGGGCGAGGCGCTGACCCGGCACGTGCTGGCGCTGTGCGCCGCGGCCGGTGAGGAGGTCGTGGTCATCTCCAGCCTCGCGGAGATGACGGCGGCGCACCGGATCTACGCCCGCCTGGGGTTCCGCCGGCTCCCGGACCGCGACTGGAGCCCGGACGACGACGTGCACCTGATCGCGTTCGTCCGCGACGGCCGGGAGGGCTGAGCCGTGGACGCCACGCTGCGCTTCACCGTCACCGACGACGACACCGCGTCGGCCCTGGGCAGCGGCAGACTGCCGGTGCTCGGCACCCCACGTCTGCTGGCGTGGTGCGAGGCGACGACCTGCGCCGCCCTGGAGCCCACGCTCGGCGAGGGCACCACGAGCGTCGGCACCCGCGTGTCGCTGGAGCACCTCGCCGCCAGCCCGGTGGGCGCCGAGGTGGAGGTGACCGCGGCGGTGTCGTACGTCGACGGGCGGCTGCACCGCTTCACCGTCTCGGCCCGCCACACCGGTGACGCGAAGCTGGTGGGCACCGGGGAGATCACCCGGGTCGTCCACGACGAGGAGCGCTTCATGTCGCACCTGTGACCACGCGGCACCGCAGACACGAACGACCCGCCCGAGGCTCGGGCGGGTCGTGTCGGACGTGTGCGCTCAGGCGTTGGGGCGCTTGCCGTGGTTCGCGCCCTTCTTCTTGCGAGCGCGGCGCTTGCGGCCGGTCTTGCCCATGATGTCTCCTCGATCGGATCGAATGCCGGGCCAGTCTCTCAAATGCCGGGACGGAGGGCCAATCAGCCCTGCTCGGTGATGCGGACCTGCACCTCGCGGATCTGCACCCGCACCCGGTTGAGGAGCCCCTCGGGGGCCTGCTCGGTGCACGAGCGGGCAACGACCGACTTGACCGTGCGCTGGAGGTCGTACTTCTCCAGGCAGGGACCGCACTCGTCGAGGTGGTGGCGCACGGCTGAGCAGTCGGCCTCGTCGAGCTCGTTGTCGAGGAAGTAGACGATGCGCTCGAGGTAGTCGGCGCAGTCCTCGTCGTGGCTCATGACTCCTCCCCCTCGGAGCCCACGGGCAGGAGGCGGCCCTCACGCACGCGGTCGGAGAGCATGTCGCGGAGCTGGCGACGGCCACGGTGCAGCCGCGACATCACGGTGCCGATGGGGGTGTCCATGATCTCGGCGATCTCCTTGTAGGGGAATCCTTCGACGTCGGCGAGGTAGACCGCCAGGCGGAACTCCTCGGGCAGGCGCTGCAGCGCGTCCTTCACCTGCGAGTCGGGCAGGCGCTCCAGCGCCTGGGTCTCGGCGGACTTCAGTCCGCCGGACGTGTGCGACTCGGCCCGCGCGAGCTGCCAGTCCTCGACGTCCTCGGCCATCGACTGCTGCGGCTCGCGCTGCTTCTTGCGGTAGGTGTTGATGAAGGTGTTCGTCAGGATCCGGTACAGCCACGCCTTGAGGTTCGTGCCCGGCCGGAACTGGTGGAACGAGCCGTACGCCTTGGCGAAGGTCTCCTGCACCAGGTCCTCGGCGTCGGAGGGGTTGCGCGTCATCCGCATCGCCGCGGAGTACAGCTGGTCCAGGAAGGGCAGGGCGTCGCGCTCGAATCGCGCGGAGCGCTCGGCCTCGGTCTCGGTGGCGACGTCGACCTCCTCGGGAGGGGTCACGTCGCTCGTCAGGGATTCGGTCATCGCGTCCCAGACTACGCGCGAGGCATCATCGAGGGGGCGGTCGACCGGGTTCGGTCGTGACATCAGGGCGGGCACGTGGGCAGAACACCTCAGTGCCCCGGGTGATTCCCGCCACCGCTGCCCGCTACCTCGCGCACGATCCACTCCAGCGCGGACTGCACCACGATGCCGTGCGCCTCCTCCTGCGTGACGTCACCGCGCTTGAGGACCCTGAGGCCGTGGTCGGCGCCGGGCACGACGCACAGGTCGACGTGGGCGGGGAACTCCTCAGGAGCGCCGAAGGTGTCGCGCTCCCCCTGCACCACGAGGGTGGGCACGCCGGCGCCGGTGAGCTCGTGGAGGCGGGACCGCTCCGGGCGGCCCGGCGGGTGGAGCGGGAACGACAGCGCCAGGCACCCGCGGGCGCCCAGGCGCCGCGCCGTGCGGGCCGCTGAGCGGGCGCCCGCCGAG
>NZ_CADCUP010000214.1 GCF_902805925.1 uncultured Nocardioides sp. | reverse complement strand
GAACGCTTGAGCGCAGTCTGCGTGATGCGGGCGATGGCCCGCGGCGCCGTGTAGGCCCAGAACTCGCGGGCGAGCTCATGCCACGGCGTGGGCGCACCCTGCCCGGTCGTCGCCCGGAGCACCTGGCGGCGCAGCCACCACGTGCCCGCTGCGAGTCCGGCCGCGTAGGGCAGCGACCAGGCCAGGGCGAGTGCGACGGGCCCCCCTCCGGCGAGGAACACGCCGAGCACGGCCATGGCCTGCAACCCGATCCGGCCGATGTTCTCGACCATGATCGTCGGCCGCATCGAACCCGCTCCCCGGGTGGCCGCCAGCACCAGATCGTGCATGGCCGCGACCGGCAGCACGAGCGCCAGCGCCCGGAGCATGGTGGTCATGGTCGATGCCGCGTCCGCTCCGACCATGGCGGGCCCCAGGGCCGGCGCGGCGGCGTACAGGCCCACGGCTGCGCCGAGCGACAGCACGAGCACCGGGAGCGACGCCACGACGAGGGTCCGCGGGAGGTCGCGCCCGCGGCCGGACGCCAGGTGCGCGGGCAGCCAGCGCACCAGCCCGGTGTCCGTCCCGAGCAGCGTGGTGGCCTCGATGATGAGGAACGCCGACGTCGCGGCGAACAGCGTGCCTGCCAGGGTGGCGGAGAAGCCGTTGGTGACGATGACGACCAGGACCACGCCGAAGACGGCGCTGAAGGCGGCGCCCACGACGCTGGCGCTGCCCCGGCGCGCGAGCTTCTCCAGCTGCCCGCGGTGGTCGGAGTCCTCGGCAGGCGCGGCTGACGTCATCGCGGCGACCGGGTCGCCGGGTCGTGCGCGACCGAGTCCTCCCTGTCAGGGGCGTCGGCGGCGGTGACCTGCCGCGTGCGGCCGACCGAGTTGCGTCGGTCGATCACCAGGGCGGCCAGCGCGGTCGCGTTCGGGCCGATGTGGGTGGTGGCCTGGGTGACGTCGCGCGCCCGGGTCCGGCCCGTGGTCACCACGACGAGGCCCAGGTCGGCGGCGCCCACCACGGCCTCGCCCTCGGCGGTGTCGATGCCCGGCGACTGGAGGACCACGAGGTGGCCGGCGTCGACCAGGGGCTTGAGCACCGTGCGGAGCCGGCCGGCATCGAGGAGCTCGCTGCTCTGGGGGTTGGAGCCCCACGGCAGCAGGCACAGGAGGGGCTCGACGCTCGGCTGCAGCATCTCCAGCACCCTGAGACGGTCGTGGACCAGTGCCTCGGCCAGGCCCCTCTCCTCGACTCCGAGGCCATCGGTGGCGGTGGCGCCGCCGGCCCGGACCAGGACCACCCGGTGGCCGGCCTTGGCGAACGACTCGGCCACGGCCTCGGAGACCCCGGTCTCGGGCCCCCGGCTGCCGGCGGGGGCCACGGCGATGATCTTCGCTGTCCGATCGCGGTCCAGGATCCTGGTGCGCAGCCGTCGGATCGTGGCTTCGACGGCCGTGCTCGAAGGCGTCCGCCGCAGGGTCGCGGCCAGTCCTCGCGCCGGGACGGCGGCCAGGACCGGCAGGCCGGCGGCCTCCACCTCCGGCGCGGACCGGACCACACCGGTGAGGCGCTCCAGCGCGATGGCTATCAGGCACCCGAGGAGAAGTCCGCCGAGGGCACCTCCGGCCAGCATCAGCAAGGGGGTCAGCGTGTCGGTCTCGGTGGCGGTCGAGGCCGAGGAGATGACGGACCCGGCGGGCGCATCGCTGTTCTCGAGGTAGGAGCGCTGGGCCCGGAGGCTCACCAGCTCGTTGCGCAGGGCGCCGGCCAGCTCCAGCTGGAAGGCACGCTCCTCCGCGGTGCCCCGCTGGCTGCCCGTGGTGGCGGCACGGAGGTCGTCCACCACGGTCTGGGTCTGCGACTCCACCCGCGTGATCCGCTCGGCGTTCACCTCGACGGCGCGCCGGTCGCGGTTCGACAGGTAGGCGGCCGACCAGGCGTCGGTGATCTGCTGGGCCACGTCGGGATCGGCTGCGGCGTAGGACAGCTGGAGGATCTGGGTGTTGGCAGGCACGGTGATGCTCGCGCCGTTCTGCAGCTGCCGCAGGGTGAGGGGCGGGTTCTCCGCCGCGACCTCGCCCAGCACCTCGGCCGAGCGGGCCACCTGCGCCTCGGTCTCGAGACTGGTCAGCTCGTCCTGGCGCACCGACACCGGGGTCGGTGCGAAGGGGTTGCCCACGGTCGGGTTCACCAGGACGTGCGCGGTGCTCTCGTACGTCGCGGGCCGGGCCGCGGCGGCCAGCCACCCGATCAGGAGGCCGCCGATCAGGCAGAGGACGACCACGAGGACGTGGTGCCGGACTGCGCCGAGCAGCGGGCGAGCGGCGGTGGGGGCGGGCGTGGTGTCAGACTGCATGATGGGCATCCTCTTGCGGAGTGAGGGCGGCCGGCAGGTGGCCGGTGCCCCGTGGGTGAGATCGTGGTGCTGGCGACAGTGCCGGCGACACGGGGGCAAGCATTCGCCTGCGGTCGATGTGGGCTCCGAGCAGCCATCCGGCGAGCAGCCCGAGCATCGCCCCGGAGGTCAGTGCGACCTCACGGTTGGCGTGGTCCGGCTGGATCGCCGGCAGGGCCGGGTTGACCACCTCGCCGGGCGCGAGACGGGCCTCCTCGAGCTCCTGGAGCCCGGCGCGGACCGCGACGACGTTGGCGAACTGCTCGCTGGACGCGGGGATGACCACGCCCCGCCTCTGCTCCTTGGCCAGGATGTCCTCCTGGCCGCCGAGCCAGAGGCGCAGCAGGCGGAGCTGGTCGAGGCGCAGCCCTCCCAGCGCGTTGCGCCGCACGCGCACCAACGACGCGGCGGCGGCGTCGGCGGCCCCGGCGGCGGCCGGAGCGGTCGGTGCGGTCACGGTCACGTGCAGGACGTGGCTGTTGGGTGACGCCGTCACCGACAGGCTCTCCCTCGCCTGGTCGGTGTCGGTGCCGAGCGCGTCCGCGACGGCCCGCAGCACCTCGGGGCTGGCGAGCAGCTGGGCATCGGTGTCGATGCTGACCGCCGGCGGCGTCAGGCCGGCGCCCGTGGGGAGGACGTACTTGGGCACCGGAGCGAGCGAGACGGACGCCGTGGAGGAGTAGGTGCTCGGCTGGGTGAACGAGACGGCGAGGCCGATGAGCAGCCCGGCGACCACCAGCGCACCGATGCGGAGCCGGTGCCGGCGCAGGAACGAGGTGTAGTCGGACCAGAGCGGCAGCTCTGAGCCGCGGCTCAGGACAGCCATGCGGGCTCCCGCCCCAGGAGCTCGGCCAGCGCCCGGTCGTGGGGCGCGAAGTGCTCGTGCAGCGCCTCGCGCGTCGAGTCCGGCATGGGGGAGCTGGGCCGGCCGTTCCAGCGGTCGAAGCGGTCGGGCATCGTGCGGGGGAGCTGCAGGAAGTCCAGTACGCCGCCGTAGGTCGTCTCCGGCTGCTCGAAGAAGGACTCGCTCTCGATCACGTGGATACGGTCGGCGGGGAAGAAGCCCCGCAGGCGCAGCAGCTGCTCGTCGTACTGGCCCCTGAGCCGGTAGGCCTGGTGGCGGTGCCTGCTGCTCTGGTAGGCGTCGTCGGCGCACATCCGCTCCACCTCGCCGGCCAGTCGGTCCTCCTCCAGCTCCAGGGCGCGCTCGAAGGACTCGGTCTCGAACCCCCGCGCCAGCTCGTGCTTCCAGGCCGAGTAGGCGCGCTCGACCGGGTCGCGGAGCATCATCAGGATGCGGACGTCGGGGAGGTCACGGGCCATCCGCTCCGCGGCCCGGGGATGGAACATGTAGTAGCCGCTCGCCTCGAACGTGACGGGGTCGCCGCTGACGTCGCGGGTGCGCCTGAGCAGGGACGCCGTCGTCGGGAAGTGGCCCTGGTACCACGCCGGGCCCTTGTCGTAGTTGACGTCGAAGTAGTTGACGCCCTTGTGGTAGTTCGCGGAGTGGACCAGCGGGTGGGACTGGAGCGCGCGGAAGAACGAGGTGGTGCCCGCGCGCTGCGCGCCGACGAGGATGAACGACGGAAGCTGACGCCGGCTCGACGTGACCGTGCCCACCCGGGTCGAGACCGCGCGTCCCAGGGTCTTGACGGGGTGGGGTGCGGCGGTGCGGATGCTCATGATCGTCCTCTCGAGGATGGGGGGTGCTGGTCCGGGGTGCGCTCGAGGAGCGACAGTGTCCAGTCGGTACGACGCTGCAGCGCGGGGGTGGCTCCGTGGGTCAACGCGTCGACGTAGCGCGCGGAGATCTCGAGCAGGTAGAGCCGCAGCGTCAGCTCGTGCAGCTCCGGCTCGACCCCCGCCTGCGCGAGCGTCTCGGGGACGGACTGCAGGAAGGTCTCCTCCTGGCGCCGTGCCTCGGGCTCACCCGGACGCACGGCCTGGGCGGCGAAGTGCAGTGCGTCGAAGCCGACCGGGACCGCGGGGTCGTAGCGCTCCCAGTCCCACACCTGCAGGACGCCGTCACCCATGCCCATGTTCCAGTGGCCCCAGTCGCCGTGCCACCCGCCCAGCACGAGGGCCTGGTCGCCGTGGAGACGCTGGACGGTGTCGGTCGCCGCCCGCAGCCGCGGGCCCAGCGGCTCGGGGGCGAGCAGGTCGGCGGAGTCGCGCACCCTGGCCCAGTAGGCACTCGTGCCCAGGGCAGTCCTGGTGATGCCCGCGAGCTGCACGACCTCGCGCATCGCCGCCTCGCGCGTGGCGGGTGCCACCCGACGACGAGCGTCGACCGGCAGCGCCGAGATGACGAGCACCTCCAGGCCGTTCCACCGACCGTGGTGGATCAGCCGGGGGATCGCGAAGGTGCGCGGGCGGAGGTCGCCGATCGTGGCGAGGGCGTCGGCCTCGCGGCGTACGAGAGCAGCGGTCAGGTCGTTGTGACCGACCTTGGCGTAGCCCAGGAGCCGACCCGTGAGGTCGAAGACCTGCAGCACCGGCTTCTGGTTGACCCGTCGGGTCCCGAGCATGACGCCGACCCGGACGGGCGTCCCGAAGCACTCGGCGAGGTGGGTCTCGATGGAGTCGGCCGTGCCGTCCGAGCCCGGGACGCGCAGCATCGGCCACCGGGTCAGGGCGAACGCGCGGGTGCGGACCGCGCGCTCCAGCAGGTCGCGCACCGGACCGGCGAGCCGGCCCCGGCCGCTGCCGAGCCGCTGGAGCATGCTCGAGGAGCCCGGCACGTCGGCAGGGACCAGCAGGCGCGGTCGGCGCTCGCTGGGGAAGACGTAGGCATCGCGGTGCGGCAGTCCGCTGCGGTGCCTGCTGCGCGTGACGTGGGGGGTGTCCCACGGCTCGGGCCACAGCAGGCGCGCGACCTCGACGGCGTACGACGCGGACGCATCGGTCGACGCCCTCATGGTGTCGCCCCCTCGGCCTCGAGCTGGTCGCTGCGGGCCATCAGACCGATCGCGATCATCGCGGTGAACATCGCCGAGCCGAGCGAGTCGTAGACGAAGAAGCACAGCCCGGCGACCAGCAGGACCGTGCAGGTCGTGACATCCAGCGGTGACGGTCCCCGCGCCCTGCGCAGGAACTGCAGGGCGAAGAACGAGAGGCACAGCACCGTGCCGCCGAAGCCCGTGGTGAGCACCAGCCGCCACATGAACCCCTGGGTCCCCAGTGGCGGGGGAGCGCACTGGCGGCACTGCTCGGTCCCACCGCCGGCCAGGGAGCTGAAGCTGCCCTGCATGGTGCGCGTGGTGCCGTAGCCCACCACCGGCGAGCCCTCGGCCGTGGTCGACACGACCGTCCCCGCGGTGCCGGCCCGGCGCTCGTTGCTGTGCGGGGTCTCGACCCGCAGGAGCAGCGTGTCGTACAGGGGTGAGGAGACGAAGACGATGCCGCCGACGACCACGGCGACGACCAGGGCCTGCAGCGCGCGGACGCGGCCGTTGGCGGCGAGCCGGAACGCGGCGTAGAGGGCGGCCACGGCCAGCGACGCCCAGAGGCCGCGGTTGAGGGAGAAGGTGATGGGGAAGACCGCCGCGAGGAGCACCAGCGGCCCCACCTTGCGGCGCCACCCCGCGTCGCGCCCGAACCACGCCAGCATGAAGAAGGGCAGGTAGAGGGCGAGGTTGTTGCCCCAGGCGTTGGAGTAGGGGAAGGGTGCGGTCGGTCGGGGCTGCACGTAGCCGAGGAAGTCGCTGGACGAGGACAGCGAGGGGTGGACGAGGGTGCGGACGAAGTTCGTCGAGACGAGGCTGCGCGGCAGCAGCAGCTCCATCGGCGACTTGAAGTCGAGCGTGGGGACCAGCACGGCGAGCACGCCGAAGGCGGTCGTCACCACGAACATGGCCCCCAGCAGCCGCACGATGCGCAGGGTCGACACCTGGCGTGCCGTGTTCGCGACGTACAGCATGGCGATCGTCACCGCGACGTACCAGGCGGCCCACACGGAGAAGCCGGCGAGTCGTCCCAGACCGCCGCCGGGCACGGTCCCGGGCGCGGTGGCGCGGATCAGGAACACCCCGGCCAGCATCCAGGCCATGAAGAGCACCCAGATCGCGAAGCCGTGCGGCACCCGCAGGTTGCCCTGGCGGTGCAGGATGACCGCCATCGCGGCCGCCATCGCGAAGAAGATGAGCTGGGCGAAGCCGAGCGCCCACCAGAGCGGGAACCCGAGGTACAGCACGGCCAGGGGCCATCCGGGCTTGAGGTAGCGGGGACCGCTCGGAGCGGCCCTGGCCGGCAGGGGGGCGGTCTGGGTCATCAGGCGGTCCTGGTGGGAGCAGTGCGCGAGCCGGGCCGGACGTAGCCGTACCGCAGGAGCTGGGGGAGGGTCACCGCGGTGACGACGCGCCGCGCACCCGTCGGCAGGGAGCTGCGCCAGGCGTCGTCCACCGCCAGGTCGACGCGGCCGGCGGTGAAGCGGGTCCGGCTGCCCGCGACCCCGTGGCTGGGGCCCAGGGTGACGCTGCGCTCGCCGACGTGGTCGAGGGCACCCTCGCCCGGCGGCATCCCGACGTCGCGCAGGGCCTGCTCCAGCGTCCGCCGCGGCGCGCTCACCAGGTCCTCGTAGCGCACCCGGGTCGCGTACGGCGAGGCTGCTCCCAGCAGGCTGGACTCCAGCTGCAGCGCGGTCCAGAGCACGGCGATCCGGTGCGGGGAGTAGGTGCCCATCATCGCACCGTCGGTGGACTGCGGCTTGCGGATGCCGGTCTTGCTCCAGGAGCTGGCCACCCCGCGGGAGTCGCGGACCAGGTTGATCACGCGCAGGTCGAGGCCCTCGATGCGGCGCAGCGCGAAGAGCTGGGCGGTCGACTTGCTCGCGTCCACGACGACCTCGGCCCCTGAGACCGCCGAGACCGAGCGGTAGAGCCGCTCGTGGACGTCGAGGTACTCCGCGAGCTCGCGCTGGTAGGCCGCGCCGGACCCGGTCAGCATGCGGGGGACGTGGCGCTGCCGGACCACCCGCGGCTGCAGGTGGGCCATCCGCTCGGTCACCGCCGACCAGCCGCCGAAGGCGTGCTCGCCGACCTCGGTCCAGAAGGGGCAGACGGAGAAGGGCTCGCCGCAGCCGCAACGCTGGTCCTGCGTCGCCACCCGGGAGAAGATGGCGTTCAGCTCACCGGCGTTGACAGATCCGGGTACGGCGCCGAGCATCCGCTCCAGGAGGGTGCTGCCTGATCGGCCCACGCCTACGATGTAGAGCACCTTCAAAACGTCCCCCCGGACATGTCGAGCACCCGATGCCGCTGATGGTCGGACGGGTTGCTGGACAACGTTAACCGCGCGAGGGGAACAAGGTGTCAACTGCGAGATTCCATCCCCAAATTGGGGGTAAAGAGTGTGAGGAGAACGCCGTGCCAGCAGCAGGACGGGGGGCCCGGCTGCGGTCCAGCGTGTTCCTGGCGGTGTCGGCGGTGGTGCTGGCGTGCGCCGCCGGCGGCTGTGCCGGCGGAGGGCGCGACGAGGCCCGGACCGACCCGCCGGCGCCGGCCCCGTCAGCCGTCGACCTGTCCGACGCCGCGCTGTGGCTCTCCTTCGAGGAGGAGGACCTCACCTTCGAGGGCGACACGGAGTACCAGGACGCCGCGGGGGGCCCCTTCGTCGGCCTGGTGGTGACCGCGAACGACGGAGCGGTCGAGGTGGTCGAGGGAGTCGGTGGGCGCGGTGACGCGCTCGGCTTCCCCGAGCAGTGCGCGGCGACCACCGGGTGTCCGCGCGCCATGCTGGAGGTCGCACCGGACCCGGCACTGGACCCGGGGACCAACGACTTCGAGTTCGGCGCCGCCGTGTGGCTCAACCCGGACCAGACCACGAAGGGGTCGAACATCGTGCAACGCGGGCGGTACGGCACCGAGGGCGGGCTCTGGAAGCTGCAGGTCGACAGCACCGAGGGCGAGCCGAGCTGCGTCGTGCGGTCGGGGGACGACCAGCTGATCGTGCGGTCCAGCGTCTCGGTCGCCGACTCCACGTGGCACCGGGTGGCCTGCCGGCGCGACGCGACGGGCGTCGAGATCGACGTCGACGGCGTCGTCGACCGGGTCGAGGGGTCGACGGCGTCGGTGAGCAACGAGTGGCCGGTGCGCATCGGCAGCCCGGGCGTGAGCGACCAGGACGACCAGTTCCACGGCCGGGTCGACGACGTGTATCTCACGATCGGGCCCCCGGCCTGACGCGTCAGACCGGGCGGACCACCCAGTCGGAGGCCAGCAGCTCGGCGAACGTCCGCTCCGCACTGCCGCGGAGCTCCCAGGTGCCTTCGGGGGCGTTCAGGTCGGAGTTGAAGTAGGACATCGAGACGATGTTGTTCTCCCGCGCATACTGCGCCGCGTCGCGCAGCCACTCGGCAGCCAGACCGGGGCTGTCGGGATCCTCGCGACAGCCGTACTCGCCGATGGCGATGGGGATGTCGCCGAGCCAGCTCTTCGCCTCGTCCGTCTTGCTGCCGAAGCTGCGCCAGGGCTTGCCGTTGCTGGGCGACCACGGGTTGTAGACGTCGAGCCCCATCACGGCCGCGCGGGGGACGATCCACGCCGAGGGGTCGACGTCGTTGCGCACGAGGTCGAACGTCCACTGCTGCAGCACCGGGACGACGGTCACCTGCGGCGCCAGCTCGGCGGCCAGGTCCATCGCGTGGTGCTGCATCGCCACGAAGTCCCTCGGCTGCATCCCCGGCGGCCCGGCGTCGTTCTCGGGCTCGTGGTGCAGCGTGAAGACGACGGCGCCGCCGGCCTCTCCCAGCGGGCGGAACATGCTGGCGAGCCAGTCGTCCGCCGCACCGGCGGCCACGGCCTGCCAGGTGCCGGGTGGCTTCGTCGAGACGTGGGGCAGCCGGCCGTGGGCCAGGTCGTCGCGGCACCGGTGCACGAGCTGGATCGGCTCGTTCTTGCGCTGGGGGTCGAAGTAGGACCGGTTGAGCGCGAGCTTGGTGCCGAGGTCGCGCTCCCAGGCGTCGAGCGAGCGGTGGTAGGGCACGGAGGCCCCGAAGTAGAGGCTGCCCGGCTCGGGGTAGGCGTAGAACGGCACCGGCCCCGAGGGCGCGCGAGGGGAGGGCGGGGGAGTCGAGGGGGTGGGACGCGGCGCGCGGGTGGGCATCGTCGCGGTCGTGCCCGGTCGCGAGGAGGAGCAGGAGGAGAGTGCGACGGAGGCTGCGACAGCCGCTCCGGCGCGCAGGAAGTCGCGACGGGCGATCACCATGGGGCCAAAGGTAGCCGACCCCCGGTGGGCCCGGGCGGGACTCTCGTACACTGGTCGTCCACGGCGTGGACTGCGGGCGGCCTCTGGGGCGCGTACTGTTCAAGGGCGCGACATACCCAATAACTGGGAATTTCTCCGCCACGTCCTCCAGCCGCCACTCCCCTCGACGAGGATGCCGAGACCATGAAGAACACCCCAGCCGCAGACGCCGGCCCGACCGGCCCCGTGCTCCTGGTGAGCAGCCAGGGAGGCCACCTCGCGCACCTGCTGGCGCTGCGCTCCTGGTGGGAGGACCGTGACCGCCTGTGGGTGTGTCCCGACACCCCCGATGTCGTCGACAGGCTCGAGGGCGAGCGGGTGGTGAGATCGTTCTCGCCCACCACCCGCCACCTGCCGAACCTGGTGCGCAACGCGGTGCTGGCGGTGCGGGTGCTGCGACGGGAGCGCCCGTCGATCGTGGTGAGCGCCGGCGCCGGGGTCGCCGTGCCGTTCTTCGTCGCGGCGAGGGCGCTGGACATCCCCACCGTGTTCATCGAGGTCTACGACCGGTTCGACAGTGCGACCATGACCGGACGGCTGTGCGGGCCGTTCACGACGCGACGCATCGTCCAGTGGCAGAGCCAGCTGGAGTTCTACCCCGACGCGCGACTGGTCGGGCCCCTGCTATGACGCCGCCGCTGGTCATCGCACTCGCCGGCACCGACCACCACCCGTTCGACCGGATGGTGGACTGGATCGACGCGGCAGCTGCCCGCCGCAAAGACGTGCGCTTCGTGGTGCAGCACGGGGCGACGAGGCCACCACAGGTGGCCGAGGGGCACGCGTTCCTCGCCCACGACCGGCTTGTCGCGCTCGTCGCGGAGGCTGCGGTGGTCGTGTGCCACGGTGGCCCGGGCACCATCACCGATGCGCGGGCTGCCGGGCACGTGCCGCTGTGCATGCCACGGGACCCACGTCTGGGCGAGCACGTGGACGGTCACCAGCAGCGCTTCGCCTCCTTCGCCGGAGCGTCGGGTGTCGTGCAGGTCGTCTCGTCGGTCGAGTCCTTCCACGACACACTGGAGGACGCTCTGGTCCCTGGCCGGCTCGTGCACGCCGCAGCGACGACCAGCCGGCTGCGCGACGAGGCCCGCGCCCGGGCCGCCGCCGAGCTCGACGAGGTCCTCGCCCTCCGGTCGCGCCGTCTGCGTCGACTGCTCCGCAACGCGCGGTGACCTACCCCGAATGGGGGACGTTTTCCCGCATTCGGCCTAAAACCTGGCGATGGGGCCACAGGATGTGGGAGCGACCGCTGCCGCTGCGGCGATCACTGATCCATGGGGCACAAGGGGGAGAGACGTGTCACGCACCACCGTGCTGTACCTGGGGGGCTTCGGCCGCTCCGGGTCGACGCTGGTCGAGCGCGTGCTCGGCGCTGCCCAGGGGTGGGTCAACATCGGTGAGCTGGTCGACCTCGCCAGGTCCGTCGCACCCGCCGACGAGCTGTGCGGCTGCGGCGCGACCTTCTCGACCTGTCCGGTGTGGACGGCCGTCGGCGAGGTCGCGTTCGGAGGGTGGAGCCCCGAGGTGCTCGACCGGCTGACCCGGCTCCAGCGGGCCGCTGCCCGGCAGCGGCACCTGCCCGGGATGCTCGGCGGCCTGCCGCCCTCGCGGTCGCTGACCGCGCTGCGCGCCGACTACCAGCGGATCTACCACGCCGTGGCCGAGGTGACCGGCGCCGAGGTGGTCGTCGACGCCTCGAAGGGGCCGGCCTTCGGGCTCGCGCTCGCCGGCGCGCCGGGGGTGGACCTGCGGATGCTCAACGTGGTGCGCGATCCCCGGGCCGTCGCCTGGTCCTGGCAGCGTCACGTCGAGCGGCCCCACACCGGAGCCGGCGCCGAGGAGATGTGGCGCATCCCCGCGCACCGGTCGGCCGCCCAGTGGAGTGCGCTGCAGCTCGAGATGGCGGCGATCGCCACCCGGGGCGGCGTGCCGTTCGCGCGCCTGCGCTACGAGGACTTCGTGACCGACCCGGTCCAGACCCTGGTCTCCGCCACCGGAGAGCTCGGGCTGACGCTCACCACCGGTGACCTCCCGAGCGTGGAGGAGGGCCGGATCGTGCTCGGCCCGAGCCACGGGCTGTCGGGGAACCCGGGGCGGTTCCGGTCCGGCTCCATCGAGCTGCGTCGCGACGACCGCTGGACCACCCAGATGCCCGCGGCCGATCGCACCGTGGTCACCACCCTGACCGCCCCCCTGCTCCGCGCCTACGGTTATCCCGCGCTCGCGGGCGCCGTTCCGCCCGCCCAGACCCGATCGACATCACA
The DNA here is from genome assembly GCF_902805925.1 of uncultured Nocardioides sp. Taxonomy (GTDB): domain Bacteria; phylum Actinomycetota; class Actinomycetes; order Propionibacteriales; family Nocardioidaceae; genus Nocardioides. The sequence continues at coordinate 3,829 of NZ_CADCUP010000214.1, read as the reverse complement.
CGAGGAGCCACACGTGACCCGAACCGGACCCGAGTCCGCAGACCCGACGGCGGACGACACCCCACTGGTGACCGTCGTGATCCCCACGCGCGGCCGTCCGGCCCTGCTGCTGGAGACGCTGGCCGCCATCGTCGCCCAGGACTACGCCGGTCCGCTGGAGGTCTTCGTAGTCCACGACCGCGAGGAGGCCGACCAGACGCTGGCCGAGCTGTCCCGGCCGGGCCGGCAGGTCGTCCCCATGGTGAACACCCGCACCGGAGGCCTGTGCGGCGCCCGCAACACCGGCGTCCTGGCGTCGCAGGGCGCCTTCGTGGCCAGCTGCGACGACGACGACCTGTGGTACCCGGCCAAGGTGCGTCTGCAGGTCCAGCGGCTCCTCGCGGACCCCGACCTGCTGGCCGTCGGCGCCGGGATCCGGCTGCTCATGGGCGAGCGCGGCGACGTCGAGTGGCCGGCGCGCGAGCCCATCGTCACCCACGAGCGACTGCTGGAGAACCGCGTCAAGGAGCTGCACAGCTCGACCCTGATGATGCGGCGCTCAGCCTTCGACGTCGCGGGGCTGTACGACGAGGAGCTGCCCTTCGGCCACGGGGAGGACTACGACTGGCTGCTCCGGGCGAGCCGGGTGGGCTCCGTCGGTGCGGTCCAGGAGATCCTGGCCGACATCCGCAAGGACATCCCCTCCTGGTTCCGGGACCGCTGGCTCAACACCGCCACCGCGCTGGAGTACCTGCTCGAGAAGCATCCCGACTTCCGGGACCGTCGACGCGGCCATGCCCGGATGCTCGGCCAGATCGCCTACGCCCGGGCCGCGGCCGGCGAACGTGGTCGGGGCGCGCGCATCGCCGGCAGGGCGCTGTCCCGCTACCCCGCCGCACCCCATGCCTGGCTGGCGCTCGCGGTCGCCGGTCCCGGCATCGAGCCCCGCCGCATGCTGTCGTTGTCGCGTCGCCTCGGACGGGGGCTGTCATGAGCCGGCTGCCCAACTTCCTCTACGTCGGCCCCGACAAGGCGGGGTCGTCGTGGCTGCACGAGGTGCTGCTCAAGCACCCCGACGTCTACCTGACGCCGGCCAAGGACCTCTACTTCTTCGACCGCTACTACGACCGCGGACTGGAGTGGTACGCCTCCCAGTTCCGCGATGCGCGGGACGAGCGCATCGTCGGCGAGGTGTGCCAGGACTACCTGTTCCACCCCGAGGCGGCGGACCGCATCCACGAGACCCTCGGACCGGTGCGGATCATGGTGTCGCTGCGGGACCCGGTGGAGCGCGCCTGGTCGTCCTACCTCTACATGCGCAAGCACGGGATCGGCCCGGACAGCTTCGGGGAGGCGCTGCACAGCCGCCCCGAGCTCCTCGAGCACGGCCGGTACGCCACCGGTCTCGACCGCTTCCTGCAGCGGCTGCCTCGCGAGATGGTGCACGTCGCCCTCTTCGACGACCTGGCGGCCGACCCGCAGGCGTTCCTCGACTCCGTCACCGACTTCCTGGACATCGGCCGCCTCCCGTTGGAGAGCAAGGACCTCGAGGCACGGCTTCCCGCCGCCCGGGCCCGGTCGGTGCGCCTCGCCTCGATGGCCCGTCGGAGCGCGGACTGGGTACGGCTGCACGACGGCGCCACGGTCGTGGGGAGGGTCAAGCGTTCCCCGCTGGTCCAGCGGGCGCTCTACCGCCCTCTGGACCGCGCTGCCGTGCGTCCCGACCCGGCCGACGTCATCACGGTGAGGAACGCGCTGGCGCCCGAGATCCAGGCGCTGGAACGCACCCTGGGGCTGCGTCTCGGCGAGGCCTGGGGCTGGTAGCCGCCGGCCCGCACCCGGCGGGGCCCGGCAGGGCCCGCCGGGATCAGGTCGCGGGCTGCCAGTACACGTGGTGGGCCAGGCCGACGGCCGCCAGCTGCGAGGTCACCTCGAGCTTGCTCAGGATCGACTTGACCTGGGAGCGAACCGTGGCCTCGGAGACCACGCCGAGCCGGGCGATCTCCCGGACGTTGTGCCCCTCGATCAGGTAGCCGAGGACCTGCTTCTCGCGAGGCGTGAGGAGCTCGAGCCGGCGCCGCATGTCATCGGTGACCGCCCGCTCGCTGCGCCAGGCGTCGAGCAGCGACTCGAGCTCGTCGGGCGCCATCACGGGCAGTCCCTGGTGGAGCCGGCGCACGACGCTCAGGATCTCCTGCAACGGCCTGACCTTCGGGAGGATCTTGCGCGCACCCTGCCGGACACATGCCCCCCAGCGTCCGCGGTCGGTCGACGCGGTCACCACGACGACGTTGGCACCTGCCCGGGCCAGGGGAGCGATCAGCGACATGCCGTCGCCGAAGCGGCCCAGGTCCAGGTCCAGCAGCACGATGCGGGGGTTGCTGCGCAGGGCCGTGGAGCGAAGGGTGGACATGGACCCCCCGACCTCGGGCAGGGCGAGCGTGCGCACGTCGTAGCCCTCGAGGGACAGGGCAAGCTCGAGGGACTCGGCGAACAGCACGTGGTCCTCGATGATGAGGACCCGGGTGCTAAGCCGAACGACCGGAGTCGCAGACATGGCCATCCTTCCGGGCTCCGGTGGGTGCGGGGATGAGCCACGGGGGGCCGCTGAGGACGTGGTCCGTCGTCAGATCTCGCATGCCGTGCCCCGCTGCCCTTCGTGTCAAGCCCCGCCCGTCTCGACCGATGTGCACGGCGCTCCACTGGAAGGCCGTGGGTCGCGGCCCCCGGCGGGCCGCTACGCCACTCTAAGCCAGTGCGCGTGCGCGCCGCACCCGATCCGGACCGGATACTCAATATGGGGCACAGTGGCCTAGAAGGGTGTGGCGCCCCTGGCGACCACGGTCGGACATCCCCAATTGCGAGCACTTCGGTGACGTGGCACTTGCGCCGGCGCCGTGGTGGTGCATGGTGTGCATTGACGTGACGACACGTCCGGTCCCAGCGGGAGGACGGACCCCATGAGATACACCAGCGCGGGTGAGCAGAGCGACCTCGGGGCGGTGACCCCGGTCGGTCTGGTCCTCGTCCTGTCGCGACTCCAGCTGATGTCGCAGACGGTCGGTGCGGCGCTCCTCGGTCGAGGAGTCGAGGCGGAGACCATGAGCTGGGGCGAGGGGGTGCGTCGCGCCACCCAGGACCTCACCGGAAACGACGTGGTGCTGCTCCTCGACGACCTGGAGGACCATGACTCCGTGGTGGCCACGCAGTCACTGATAGAGCAGTCGTCGGCTCGGTTCCTGGTGCTGACCAACCATCCCGAGGGGCCGGGCTGGGGGGCGTTGCTCGTGAGCGGCGCCGCGGCCCTGATGTCGACGCAGTCGTCCCTGGACGAGGTGCACGCCGTGGTGGCCACCCTGCTCGCGGGCGGGTCGCCGATGCCCGAGACGCGACGGTCCCTCCTCCTGGGCGAGTGGGAGCGGTGGCTGGTCGAGGACGACGAGCTCCGAGCCCGGATGGCACTGCTCTCCCCCCGCGAGCGGCGGGTGCTCGAGCTGTTGTCGCGGGGCTGTCTCGTCAGCGAGATCGGAGCCGAGCTCGGCATCACCGAGGCGACGATCAACAGCCACATCAAGTCGATGCGACGCAAGCTCGGGGTCAGCTCCCAGCTCGCCGCCGTGGCCGTGGTCCACCGGCTCCGCGGCACGATGACGGGCCCGCTCGTCCCTCGCCCCCGGGAGCCGGAGCAGTGAGTCGGTGCCCGTGAAGGTGTGCATACGGAGGGGCCCCGCCCGCTCCGTGTGGAGCGGGCGGGGCCCCGGGTGCTCGTGGTCCCGGCAGGTAACGGGTCAGAAGCGGATCGTGTAGTAGTCGGCCGCCGTCGCGGAGAACGTGGCGTTGCCGGGGATGT
>NZ_CADCUP010000213.1:477-15773 GCF_902805925.1 uncultured Nocardioides sp. | reverse complement strand
AAGCTGCGTCCGGGCCCTCGTCGTCGGGGTCAGGTCAGAGGAGACCCTGCTCGGTGAGGAAGTCGGAGGCGACGACCTCGGGCTTCTCCCGGTCGACGGCCACCCGGCCGTTGAGCTCGGTGAGGTTCGCGGTGGTGAGCGCCGCCATCAGCGGGTTGAGGATCTCGGCGACGTCGGGGTTCTCCTCGAGGAAGTCGCTGGCGACGGCCGGCACGAGGTTCTGGGCGGGCTGGATCTGCTTGTCGTCCTCGAGCACGACGAGACCCTGGGACTCCAGCGTGCCGTCGGTGGTGCTGGTCTCGCCGAGCTCGGACTCGCCGTCGAGCACCGACTGGTAGGTCTGGTCGCTGGCGTAGCCCAGGGGCAGCACCTCGGTGACGTCGATGCCGTACTCCTCGCTCAGGCCGCCCTCGCAGTCGAGGCGACCCTCGCAGTCGGGGGCGGCGGCCAGGGTGACGGACATGCCCTCGAGGTCGGAGAGCGTGGTGACGCCCTCGGCCTCGCTGAACTCCTGGGTGACGAAGAAGGCGTTGGTGTCGGTGGCCGGGGACACCTCGAGCAGGCTGATGCCGGCAGCCTCGAGCAGCTCGGCGCCGTCGTCGGCCAGCTGCTGGCCGTCACCGGTCTCGAACGGCTGGGCGTCGGCGCCGTTCTCCTGGGTGTTGAGGAAGTTCACGATGCCGCCGACGTACTCGGGGACGACGTCGACGTCGCCCGGGAACGTGGGCATGTAGGCGTCGCGCGAGTCGACGAGCTTCGCCTCGACGGTGTAGCCGCCGTCCTCGAGCAGCTGCTCGTACATGGACGCGACCAGGGTCGCCTCGGGGAAGTTCTGGCCGGCGAGGGTGATCGAGCCCTTGTCGGCGGCGGCCGAGGACTCGGCGGGCTCCGACGCGTCGTCGGAGGCGAGGTCGTCACCGGCACAGCCGGCGGCGAGGGAGAGCGCGCCGGCGGAGATGACCGCGGCGAGGGTGCGTCGTACGAGCATGGTGGTCCTTCTGTGTCCCGCGGCGTGGCGCCACGCGTGTCCGGATGCTGCAGTCAGCCGACGGCGTCGACCTCAGGGCCAACCGTAGAGGTAGCCGACGACATTCCCGCCTTACGATTCGGTGACGGCGCGACTCGCCGGGTCGGGTCGGCGAACCGCTGCAGGAACGCCGCGAGCAGCTCCAGCACCAGGGCCACCGCCGCGACCACCAGGGCACCGGCGATGCCCTTGCCGTAGTCGGAGCGGAAGAAGCCGTCGGTGATGACGCGCCCGAGGCCGGGACCGGCCACCAGGGCCGCGATGGTGGCCGTCGCCCACACCTGCACCAGCGCGAGCCGCACGCCGGACATGATGAGCGGCATCGCCAGCGGCAGCTCGACGCGGAGGAACTGCTGCCGGCCGGTCATCCCCATCCCGCGAGCCGACTCACGCACCTCCTCCGGCACCTCCCGGACGGCGACGTAGGCGTTGGTGATGATCGGTGGCAGCGCGAAGAGCGTGAGCGCGACCAGGGTCGCCAGCCCGGCCCGGCCGTAGGGGCCGAAGGACTGGGTGCCCGGCCACTCCGCGACCACCAGCAGCGCGAGCAGCGCGAAGGTCGGCACGGCGCGGCCGACGTTGGAGACGTTGATGGCCAGGAAGCCGCCGCGACCGAGGTGGCCCAGCCACAGGGCGACCGGCAGACCCAGGACGAGCGACATCAGCAGCGCGGTGACGGTCAGCAGCAGCTGCTGGACGAGCAGGTCGGCCATGCCACCGGCCCCGGTCCAGTTGTCGGCCGCGGAGAGGTAGCGCCAGGCCTCGGCGAGCACGTTCACGTCCGGACCCCCCTCGTCCACGGCGTCAGCACGCGCTGGGTCAGCACGAGCACGACGTCGAGCGCGACGGCGAGCAGCACGCAGATGACGGACGCGGTGAGCAGCTCCGCGCGGAAGTTGGTGCTGACGCCGTCCCTGATGAGGTTGCCGAGCCCGCCGTACGCCACCAGCGAGCCCACCGTCGTCAGCGCGACCGTCGACACCGTGGCCACCCGCAGGCCGGCCATCATCACCGGCAGGGCCAGGGGCAGCTCGATGCGCACCAGCAGCTTGCGGCGGCTGTAGCCGAGCCCGACGGCCGACTCCCGCACCTCCTCCGGCACGGCGCGGAGCCCCTCCAGCTGGCTGCGCACCAAGATGGTGAGGGCGTAGAGGGCCAGGCCGATGACGACGGTCGTCGGCGTGAGGCCGGTGAAGGGCACCAGCAGCGGGAAGAGCGCGAGGGAGGGGATGGTGTAGATCCCCGTGGTCACCCCGAGGACCAGCGACTCCAGGCGCGGCAGCCGCCGGGCGAGCAGCGCGAGCGGGAACGCGATCACCAGACCCAGCAGCACCGACACGACCGTGATCCCCACGTGCTGCACCGTGGCGTCGACGATCTCCTGGCTGCGGTCGCTGAGGTACTGGCCGCAGATCCACTCGTTGGTCACCCGGCTGTAGCACGACGGGCCGTCAGCGCTCGATGCCACCGGTGTGCCGGCCTCCACGAGTAGGGTCACGGCATGGACGCTACGCCATCAGCCGGGCCATCAGCCGGGCCGTCGACCGGACCGTCTGCCGGGCCGTCGACTCCGTCGCCGATGATCAGGCTCGAGGGCGTGGGGAAGACCTACGACGACGGCACGGTCGCCGTGCACGAGCTCGACCTCGACGTGCACCACGGCGAGATGGTCTGCCTGGTCGGGCCGTCGGGGTGCGGCAAGTCCACCACGCTGAAGATGATCAACCGGCTGATCGAGCCGACGACCGGTCGCATCATGCTCGACGGCGTCGACGTCACCCAGTCCGACCCGGTGCGGCTGCGCCGCGGCATCGGCTACGTCATCCAGCAGGTCGGGCTCTTCCCGCACCAGACCATCATCACCAACGTGATGACGGTGCCGCGGCTGTACGGCGAGAGCAAGGACATCGCGCGCACCCGCGCGATGGAGCTCATGGAGACGGTCGGGCTCGACCCGGCCGAGTACGCCGACCGCTACCCCCATCAGCTCTCCGGTGGACAGCGGCAGCGCGTCGGCGTCGCCCGAGCCCTCGCGGCCAACCCACCGGTGCTGCTCATGGACGAGCCGTTCGGGGCCGTGGACCCGGTGGTACGCACCCGCCTGCAGGACGAGTTCCTGCGGCTGCAGCGCGACCTCGACAAGACGGTGGTGCTGGTGACCCACGACATCGACGAGGCGGTGCGCATGGGCGACCGCGTCGCCATCTTCGAGAGAGGCGGCAAGCTCGCCCAGTTCGCGACCCCCGTGGAGCTGCTGGCGCGGCCCGCCAACGACTTCGTCGCGGACTTCGTGGGCTCGACCAAGGGCCTGCGGCGGCTGGCGGTCACCCCGCTCGACGTGGAGCACCTCGAGCCGATGGACGGCGTCAACGCCGGGCAGCTCGGGGCGGCCATCGACCTCGACTCGACGCTGGAGGAGGCACTCGCGGCGCTGCTGCGCGACGACAAGCCGATGGTCGGCGTCCGCCGCGGTGCGACGTTCGTGGGGGTGCTCACGCCCAACGGCGTCCACCGCGCCCTGCGCGCCTCGCTGGCCGAGCCGTCGTTCGCCGAGTAGTCCTCAGGCCACCGGCACGTCGCGGTGCCAGGACTGCGTGACGTACGACGTGCGCCACCCCATCGCGACGTAGATGCCCTCCGCGCCGGTCGGCGAGTCGGCGTCGACCTCCAGGCCGATGCGGTCGCGACCACGGGAGGCGGCGTCGGCGATGATCGTGTGGAGCAGCCCCTTGGCCACCCCGCGACCACGCGCGGAGGCCAGGACGCCGATGTAGTCGACGTACGATCCGGGGACGCCGTGGGCCGCAGCGGCGAGCTCGGTGCCCACCAGGGCCGCGCAGGGCTCCGGCTCGGGGCCGTCGGTGAGCTCGGCCAGCCACCAGTGGTCCCAGCGGTGGCCGGGGTCCTCGCGCAGCCGGGCGCAGAACTCCTCGAACGTCTCCTCGCTGGAGTTGAAGTGGTCGGTGAAGGCGCCCTCGAGCACGTCGTGCACCGCACGCAGGTCGGCCTCGTCGGGCATCCCGTCCGCGCTGCGGCCCACGTGCCGGATGCGCATGCCCTCGCCCTCCCACGACGTCGTGTCGGGCACCAGGGTGGCCTCCTCCGAGCGCACCGGACGGCTCATCTGCCACCACGTGCGGACCTTGCGGAAGCCCGCTCCGGCCAGCCACGCCTGCTGTCGCTCGTCGTCCTCGAAGGCACCGGTGTCGATCTGCTGGACGGCGAGGCCCCGCGCCGCCCCCACGTGCCGGGCCTGGGCCTCGGCCCAGGCGAACAGCGCCGCCGAGCACAGGTCCGCCTCAGCGCCCGGGAGGGTGCGGCCGACCACGTGCACGAACAGCATCCGGCCCTCGGCCCGGTCGTGGACGCTCCCCCAGGCGACGACCAGGCCGTCGTCGTCGCGCACGGCGACGTTCTGGCGGGTGCCCGAGCCCGGGGCCGCGATCTCGATGCGGAGGGTGTCCGGGCCGGCGGAGGCCCAGCCCCGGCCCGCGCTCTCGTGACCGCGCAGCAGCGCGGTGAGCCGGGGGAGGTCGGACTCGTCGACGCCACCGATCGTCCACCCGCCCGGCAACGCACGGACGAGCCCCAGCCCGTCCAGGTCGCTGCGGAACCGGTTGGCGTCGGGGATCACGGGTCGATCATGCCGCTCGGTGGCCCCGGGGGTGAACCGCGGTGGGCTCAGGCGGGCGTGCGGACCCCGTCCGCGGCCTGCCAGGCGGCGAGCTCGGCGCGCAGCACGTCGATCTCCACCTCGAGCTCGGCGACCACGACGATCGCCTCCGCGGCCCGGGCCTCGGCGGCCTCGAGCGACGTCGTCAGCTCGGCGCTCCGGTCGTCGGCGAGGTCGGCACGGCGCGCCTCGGCGTTGAACTTGCGGGCGGAGTCGGCGGCCTGCTGCTGCGCCGTGCCCAGCGCGGACTCGAGCCGGGCGATGGCTGCCTGGCGCTCGGCGATGCGCGCCTCCGCGTCCGCCACGTAGGCGGCGTTCTCGGCGGTGCGCTGCGCGGTGATCTCGCGGTAGGCCTGCGCCTGCTCGGCGCGGTCGCGCGCCGCGTCGCGGCGCGTCTGCATCAGCTCGGAGTGGGTGATGCGGGTGGCGGCGGCCCCCAGCACGACCGCGGCGACGGCGGCGAGGAGCTGGAACCACGCCACCGAGCCGATGAAGGCCGCTGCCACGAGGGCGGCAGCGACGACGAGCAGGACGACGGCCACGGTCAGGCGGGTGCTGCGCTGACGGCGCCGGGCAAGGGGGGAAGCCATACCCGCAGGCTAGAGCGCGTCACCGTCGGAACGGACGCGACACGCACGCTCCAGCAGCACCGCGGCGGTGGCGGTCGCCACGCCCCCGAGCGCGGCGAGGGCCGAGCGCCACACGCGCTGGTTGGCCAGCTCGGCGTTGCTGCCGAGCCAGCTGATGGCGTACCCGGCGTACCCGCCGGCCACCAGCGCCCCGACCAGCGCGCAGGCACGGGCCAGCACCAGGCGGTTGACGGCGCGGTGCGGGTCGAGGCGCTCGCGCCGCACGTGCACGGCACGCCAGGTGATCCACGCGGTGCCACCGAGGATCGCTGCGACGAAGTACAGCACCAGCCCCTGGAGCAGCGACACCGTCGGTGCCGTTCCCGTGAGCCGTTCCGCGACGGGGTGCCAGACCCGGCCGAGCACGACGCCGGCCGCCGCCCAGGCGACGAGCGTGGTCCACCGCGTCGGCACGAGCCGGTCCTCGCGCTGGTCCTCGCGGTCGGGGCCCTCCGGCGGGACCTCCGGTGGCGGCGCACCCGTCATCGGGTCACTGGACCTCGAGGGACAGGTCGTCGCGCTTGGTGATGCCCGAGCGGTCGGCCTTGGCGAGGAGCTCCTCGACCGGACCGGCATCGGGGATCTCGGCGTCCGGCTCGAGGTCGTACCACGGCTGCAGCACGAAGGCGCGCTCGTGGGCGCGGGGGTGCGGGAGCCGGAGGAAGTCGTCGTCGGCGCGGCGGTCGCCCACCACGATCAGGTCGACGTCGAGGGTGCGCGGGGCGTTGCGGACCTCGCTGCGCTCGCGGTCGAAGGCGTCCTCGACGGCGAGGGCGCGCTCCATGAGCCGCGCGGCGGGCAGCGTGGTGTCCAGGAGCAGGACGGCGTTGAGGTAGGGCTCGGCGCCGTCGGGTGAGTCGACGGGCTCGGTCTCGTAGATCGAGGAGACGCCGGTGATCCAGACGTCGGGGGTGTCGGCGAGGGCGTCGATGGCTCCCTGCAGGGCTGCCATCCGTTCGCCGAGGTTGGAGCCGAGGGCGACCACGACCCGACGGATCGGGTGCATCTCACCGGTCAGGGCCTCGGCCTCCGCGATGTACGGGTTGGGGGTCTCAGTCACTGTGCGGACCTCGCGTTCCTGAAGATCGTCAGCGCCACGTCCCGGAAGGTGGCGTCAATCGGTGCCTCCGGCTTGTGGACCGTGACCCGGGTCCATTCAACACGGGCATCCATGAGGCAGACGTCCGCGAGGCGCTGGGCCAAGGTCTCGATCAGGTCGACCGGATCGTTCTCGACGGCGGCCTTGACCGCGTCCACGAGACTTCCGTAGTCGACGGTGTCGTGCAACTCGTCGGAGCGCGCCGCAGGCGTGGTGTCGACCCCCAGTGTCAGGTCGATCACGAACCTCTGGCCCTCGCGGCGCTCGAAGTCGAAGACGCCGTGGTGGCCACGGCACTCGATGCCGGAGATGGTGAGCTCGTCGGTCACGGTCGTCCTTCCATCGCCTGCCACACGGCCAGGGCGTCTCGGGTGGCGCGTACGTCGTGCACGCGCAGCCCCCACACCCCCCGCTGCGCCAGCAGCACGCACAGCGCGGTGCCCGCGTCCTCGCGGTCGTCGACAGGGCGGGGAGTGCCGTCGGAGCCCGCGAGGAGCGTGCCGAGGAACGACTTGCGGCTGGCGCCCACCAGCAGCGGCAGGCCGAGCCCCTCGAGGGCGTCCAGGCCGCGGAGGAGCTGCCAGTTCTGCTCGCCGTGCTTGGCGAAGCCCAGCCCGGGGTCGAGCACGACCCGCTCGGCGCGGAGGCCGGCGGCGGTCATCGACTCGACGCGCCCCGCCAGCTCGGCGCGCACCCCGGCGACCACGCCGTCGTCGTAGGTCGCGAACTGCTGCATGTGCGTGGCGTGGGCGCGCCAGTGCATCGCGACGTACGGCGCGTCGCGCTCGGCGACCAGGCGCAGCATGTCGGGGTCGGCCAGCCCGCCGGAGACGTCGTTGACCATGGTGGCCCCGGCGTCCAGGGCCGCGGCCGCGACGTCGGCCCTCATCGTGTCGACGCTGACGACGGCACCGGCGCCGGCGAGGGCGCCGATCACGGGGACGACCCGTGCCAGCTCCTCCTCGACGAGGGGGCGCGTGGCGCCGGGACGGGTCGACTCGCCGCCGATGTCGAGGACGTCGGCGCCGTCGGCGTGCAGGAGGAGCCCGTGGGCGATGGCCGCGTCGGTCTCGTGGAAGCGTCCGCCGTCGGAGAACGAGTCGGGCGTCACGTTGACCACGCCCATCACCCGGGGCCGGTCAAGCTCCCGGCCGAGGGGGTCGCTCACCTCACCCCGGACCGGATGAGCATCATCGCCTCCGACCTGGTCGCGGCGTTGTGCATCATGCCGCGCACGGCGGAGGTGATGGTGCGGGCGCCGGCCTTCTTGACCCCGCGCATCGTCATGCACAGGTGCTCGGCCTCGATGACGACGATGACCCCGCGGGCCTCGAGGATCTCCATCAGCGCGTCGGCGACCTGGGTCGTCAGCCGCTCCTGCACCTGCGGGCGCTTGGCGTAGACGTCGACCAGGCGCGCGAGCTTCGAGAGACCGGTGATCTTGCCGGACTCGGCCGGGATGTAGCCGACGTGGGCGACCCCGGTGAACGGCACCAGGTGGTGCTCGCACATCGACCACAGCTCGATGTCCTTGACCAGCACCATCTCGTCGTGGCCGAGGTCGAAGGTGGTGGTGAGCACGTCGTCCGGGGTCATCCGGATCCCGGAGGTCAGCTCGGCGTAGGCCCGGGCGACGCGGGCCGGGGTCTCGCGCAGGCCCTCGCGCTCGGGGTCCTCGCCCATGGCGGCGAGCAGCTCGCGCACGGCCGCCTCGGCCCGGGGCTGGTCGAAGTCGGGGACGTCGGCGGGGTCCCGCTCCGGGTAGGTGACCGGGTCGGTCATCAGACGGCGCCCGGGCCCGGCGGCGTGGTGCCGTCGCCCAGGGTGCCGGGCATCTCGCCGTGCACGTCTCCGCCCGCTCCCGGCGGGGTGAGGATGACGCCGCCCTCGGACTCCTCGACGTGGGTGCCGTTGCTGCGGACCCGGTCGCGGATCGCCTGCGGGATCTCGATGGGCGGGATCGCGGAGGGGTTGCGGTGCGGCGACCCGGTCCAGGCGGGACGGGTCTCGCGGCGCCGCAGCGGCTCGAAGACGCGGGCGATCTCCGCCTTGTCGAGGGTCTCCTTGTCGAGCAGCTCGAGCACCAGCGAGTCGAGGACGTCGCGGTTGGTCTCCAGGATGTCGAAGGCCTCCTGGTGGGCGGTGGCCAGCAGCTTCTTGGTCTCCTCGTCCACCTTGGCGGCGACGTCCTCGGAGTAGTTGCGCTGGTGGCCCATGTCGCGGCCCAGGAACGGCTCGCCCTGGGTCTCGCCGAGCTTGATCGCGCCGAGCCGCTCGGTCATGCCGTACTGGGTGACCATGGCGCGGGCGAGGTTGGTGGCCTTGTCGATGTCGTTGCCGGCGCCCGTGGTGGGGTCGTGGAACACCATCTCCTCGGCGGCCCGGCCACCGAGCATGTAGGCCAGCTTGTCGAGCAGCTCGGACCGGGTCTGGCTGTACTTGTCCTCGTCGGGCAGCACCATCGTGTAGCCCAGCGCGCGGCCGCGCGGGAGGATCGTCACCTTGTGCACGGGGTCGCTGCCGGGCAGCGCCGCGGCGACCAGGGCGTGGCCGCCCTCGTGGTAGGCGGTGACGAGCTTCTCCTTCTCGCTCATCAGGCGGGTACGCCGCTGGGGGCCCGCGATCACCCGGTCGATGGCCTCGTCGAGGGACTCGTCGGTGATGAGCTTCTGGTTGCTGCGAGCGGTCAGCAGTGCCGCCTCGTTGAGCACGTTGGCCAGGTCGGCGCCGGTGAAGCCGGGAGTACGACGCGCCACGCTCCGCAGGTCGATGTCGGCGGCCATCGGCTTGCCGCGCGAGTGCACCTGGAGGATCATGTGGCGGCCGTTGAGGTCGGGGGCGTCGACCTGGATCTGGCGGTCGAAGCGGCCCGGTCGCAGCAGCGCCGGGTCGAGGACGTCGGGCCGGTTGGTGGCGGCGATGAGGATGACACCGCCGCGGACGTCGAAGCCGTCCATCTCGACCAGGAGCTGGTTGAGGGTCTGCTCGCGCTCGTCGTGGCCACCGCCCATGCCGGCGCCGCGGTGCCGGCCGACGGCGTCGATCTCGTCGATGAACACGATGGCCGGGGCGTTCTCCTTGGCCTGCTCGAACAGGTCGCGCACCCGGGAGGCACCCACGCCGACGAACATCTCGACGAAGTCGGAGCCGGAGATGGAGTAGAACGGCACACCGGCCTCGCCGGCGACGGCCCGGGCCAGCAGCGTCTTGCCGGTGCCGGGGGGACCGTAGAGCAGCACGCCCTTGGGGATCTTGGCGCCGACGGCCTGGAACTTGGCGGGCTCCTGGAGGAACTCCTTGATCTCGCCGAGCTCCTCGATGGCCTCCTCGGCGCCGGCGACGTCGGTGAACGTCGTCTTCGGCATGTCCTTGGAGATCAGCTTGGCCTTGGACTTGGCGAACTGCATCACGCCGCGGCCGCCGCCGCCCTGCACCTGGTTCATCAAGAAGACGAACAGCAGGATGATCAGCGCGAAGGGCAGCAAGGTGGCCAGGATGGAGCCGAGCAGGCTGGGCTTGGGCACCTCGACGGTGAAGGACTCGATGTCGCCGGCGGCGACCTGGTCGCGCACCTCCCTCTCGATCTCGTCCTGGGTCTCGCTGAGCCAGAACGCCGAGACCTGGTCGGAGCCGTCGCGGACGCCGCTGTCGAGCGTCGCCTGGATCTCCTGGTCACCGTCGATGAAGGTCAGCTCCTCGACCTCGCCGGCGGCGATGTAGTCGTTCATGCGGGAGGAGCTGATCTCGTCGTACCCGCCGTTGGGGGCGAGGAACTGGATGGCCAGCAGGACGCCGACGGCGGCCAGCACCATCCACAGCCAGGGACCCTTGAATATGCGCTTCACAGGCTTCTTTCGACGATCTACGAGTCGGCACGAGGTGATGACCGTACCGGTCAGCACCCAAACTCATTGTCTCAGGCCGGTGGTGAGCATGGGAGCACCGTCGAGGCGTGGACCGGTCAGGAGTAGACGTGCGGTGCGAGGGTCCCGATGTCGCGCAGGTTGCGGTACTTCTCGCGGTAGTCGAGGCCGTAGCCGACGACGAACTCGTTGGGGATGTCCCAGCCGACGTACCTGGGCTCGACCGGCATGGTGAGCGCCTCGGGCTTGCGGAGGAGGGTGGCGATCTCGACGCTGGCGGGGTTGCGGCTGACGAGGCTGTTGACCAGCCACGAGAGCGTCAGGCCGGTGTCGATGATCTCGTCGACGATCAGGACGTGGCGGTCGGTGATGTCGGTGTCGAGGTCCTTGAGCAGGCGCACGACGCCGCTGGACTTGGTGCCGGAGCCGTAGGAGGAGATGGCGATCCAGTCCATCTCGACGTGCCGGGGCAGCGCCCGCGCCAGGTCGGCCATCACCATCACCGCACCGCGCAGGATGCCCACCATGAGGATGTCCTGGCCCTCGTAGTCGGCGGCGATCTCGCCGGCCATCTCGCCGAGGCGCTGCTGGATCTGGTCCTCGGTGAAGAGGACGTTGACCAGTTCGTTCTCGGCATGGGAGGCGTCCATGCGCGGCAGCCTATGTGACCGGCGGGGTCACCCGTCTCCGGGCACCGGCTCGATGACCACCGCCGCATTCCGGCGTACGCCGCGCACCGGGCCGGGCAGGTCGATCCACCGCTGCCCACGCCAGCCGGTGACCAGCTCGTCGAGCGCCAGCACGTGCGCGCGGCCGAGCTCGGCGTCGATCGCGCCGGCGAGCACGGCGCCGCGACGCAGCGCGCGCCGGCGCAGCGCGACGTCCGCGCACTCCAGGGCGACCAGGGAGAGGTGGAGCCCGTCGTCGCGGCGCGTGAGCGCGCTGGCCAGGAGGTCGTCGGTCAGGCGGTCCAGGTGCTCCATGTCCTCGCGCAGGGCGTCGGCGGTGCGCGCCAGCGCGGCGGCGACGCCGGGGCCGAGCTCCTGCTCCAGCAGGGGCAGGACGACCCCTCGCACGCGCGAGCGCGTGAAGCGGGGGTCGTCGTTGAAGGGGTCCTGCCACGGCTCGATGCCCTCGGCCGCGCACGCCGCCTCGGTCTGGGCGCGGGTGACGTCGAGCAGCGGGCGGCGGAAGCGGTCGAACCCGCGGCGCATGCCGGCGATCGAGCGGCCGCCCGACCCCCGGGCCAGGCCCATCAGCACCGTCTCCGCCTGGTCGTCGCGGGTGTGCCCGAGCAGCACCAGCGGTGCGCCGAAGTGCTGGGCCATCTGCTCGAGCACGGCGTAGCGCGCCTCCCGGGCCGCGGCCTCGACACCCAGCCCGCCGCCGTCCACGACGACCCGCGAGGCGACGGTCTCGTCGGCCCCCAGGGTGGCCATCTGCCCGACGACCCGCTGCGCCAGCTCGGCCGAGCCGGCCTGGAGGCCGTGGTCGACGGTCGCCCCGAGCACGCGCAGGCCGCGGGCGTGCCCCTCGAACACCGTGGCGGCGAGCAGCGCGAGCGAGTCGGCGCCGCCGGAGCAGGCGACGAGCACGGGCGAACCCGGCTCGGCCGGCTCGAGGACGGCGCGCACGCCGCGGCGTACGGCGGCGACCGCGGGGTCCGGGCCCATCAGAGGACGCGGGCGACCCAGGCGTCGGGGTCCTTGATCTCCGCGGTGCTCGGCAGGTTGCCCGGCCCGGCCCAGACCGCGTTGAACTGCTCCATGCCGACCTTGTCGACGACCGCCCGCACGAAGATCGCGCCGTCGCGGTACTGCGCCATCTTGGCGTCGAGGCCCAGCAGGCGGCGCAGGATCCTGTCGAGGGAGCCCAGGCCCTGGCGGCGCTTGGTGAACTTGGCCCGGATCTGCTCCACCGTGGGGATGACGGAGGGGCCGACCCCGTCCATGACCACGTCGGCGTGGCCCTCCAGCAGCGACATCACGCCGGTGACGCGGTCCATGATGGCCCGCTGCTCGGGGGTGCTCATCATCTCCACGACGCTGCCGCCTCCCGCGACGCCGCCGCGGATCGCCTCGGAGGCGCGGCGCAGGCCGTCGCCGAGCATGTCGCTGGGCTCGAAGGAGTCCAGGAGCGCGCTCATCTCCGAGAAGAGGTGGTCACGCATCCACGGGACGGCGGTGAACTGGACCCGGTGGGTCTCCTCGTGGAGGCAGACCCACAGCCGGAAGTCGTGGGGGTCGACGTCGAGCTCGCGCTCGACGTGCACGATGTTGGGTGCCACCAGGAGCAGGCGTCCGGTCGGGTCGAAGAAGGGGTCGAACTGGCCGAGCACCTTGGTGCCCAGGAACCCCAGCAGCAGCCCGACCTCGGCGCCGGTGACGCGGGAGCCGATGGCCAGCGCCAGGCCGGACGGCGGCCCCTTCCTGCCGGCCAGCTTGTCCGCCAGCGGGCCGATGATGGTCGCGAACCCGTCGGCGTTGGCCTGCACCCAGCCGCGCCGGTCGACGACGAGGACGGGGGCGGTCCGCTCGGCGGCCACCAGGCCGGTGAACTCGCGCACCAGCGGGCTGGACCGCTCCGCACCCTCGCGCAGCTCGGTGACGGCTGCGGCCGCCGCGTCGGGTGCGATGTCGGGGCCGTCGCCCGCGACCTTCGCCCCGAGGGTGACCGCGAAGTCCCAGTCGACCATGTTGCTCATGCGGGCGAGGCTAGCCGGTGGCCCCCACCGGGGGGCCCGGCGAGCAGTGGCAGGCGGCCAGCGCGGCGGCCACCTCGTCGAGCGCGGCGCGCGCAGCCAGGGCCTTGGCGGGCCGCACCCGGTCGGCCGCCACCACGAAGCTCATCACGTTGCCGTCGAGGTCGGTGACCAGGCCCGCCAAGGAGTGCACACCGGTCAGGGTGCCGGTCTTGGCGCGCACCCGGCCCCGGCCCTCGGGGGCGCCCCGGTCGAAGCGGTAGGTGAGGCTGCCGGTGAAGCCGGCCACGGGCAGGCCCTCGACGACGGGCCGCAGATCGGGGTGGCCGGGCGAGGAGGCGACCTGGAGGACGCGCCGGACCGTCGACGCGGTCACCCGGTTGCGCCGCGACAGCCCGCTCCCGTCGAGGACCCGGTCGCCCGAGACGTCGATGCCCAGGTCCGAGAGCGCCCGGAGGACCCCCGCGGCACCGGCCTGGAACGAGCCGACCCCCGACACGGCGAGGCCCACGTGGTGGGCGAGCACCTCGGCCGCCTCGTTGTCGCTGACGTCGAGGACGCGCTGCACGATCTCGGCGAGCGGTGCGGAACGGACCGAGCCGAGCTCGGACGCGCCGTCGGCGGCGGCGCCGGGCCTCGGGGTACCGACGACCCTGACGCCCTCGGCGGCGAGCGCGTCGGCGAACACCCGGGCGGCGGTGAGGGCGGGATCGGCGACACGACCGTAGCCGGTCGGCGATCGGCCCTCGTCGACCCACAGCGACGTGATGGGCGACACGACGCCGTCCGGCACGTAGTCGGGCTCCCAGGCCGGGTTGTCGGCAGGCCCGGTGAAGAGGGAGGCGTCGTAGGCCAGCCGCACCTTCCTCGTGGTCAGTCGCCCGGCGACCTGCTCGGCCAGGGTGACGACGTCGGCGCGCCCGGGGTAGGTGCTCCCCGTCGCGGGCTCGCTGGCCAGGAACGGGTCCCCGCCGCCGACCAGGACGACGTCCCTGGGCCGCTGCCCGGCCACGACCCGCGTCGCGAACGTGGCCTCGGGGCCCAGCACGGAGAGGGCCGCGGTGGCGGTCAGGAGCTTGGTGATGGAGGCCGGGACGACGGGTCCGGTGCCGAGGGACACGACGGCGCGGTCGTTCGACAGGCCGCCGACCGTCGCGACCACGTGCCTGCCGAGGTCCTTGTCGCCCAGCCCGCCCCGGATCGCCGCGTCCACCTCGGCGACGTCGACGGCGCCGGGGCCGGCGGGCACCGCGACCGGCTCCGCCACCGGCAGGGCGGGCAGCGTCAGGCCGGCGGGCGGGGCGACCGCGGCAGGATCGGTGTCGGGGTCGGCGCCCCAGCCGAGGTAGCGGCTCCCCCAGTCGAGGCGGTACGCCGCCACGGCGCTGCCGACCAGGACGAGCACCAGGAGGGTCGCCAGCCAGTGCGACCGCGCCCCGGGACCGGCGTACGCCCGGCCACCGGGGTGACGTGGCTCACGTTGCGCCACCGCTCCCCCTCTCGACTACGTCTGAGGCGCCATTGTGCGGGACACTGACCCGGCAGCGGGCGCGGCCCCGCCGGGCACGTGCCCGCGGAGCGCCGCCCCGCCCGACACCGACGAGACCTGTGGAGGAAGTTGTGCTCGAGTTCGACGTGCTGGTGGAGATCCCCAAGGGTGAGCGCAACAAGTACGAGGTCGACCACGAGTCCGGGCGGCTGCGCCTGGACCGCATGCTCTTCACCTCGACGGCCTATCCGGCCGACTACGGCTACATCGAGAACACGCTCGGCCAGGACGGCGACCCGCTCGACGCCCTGGTGATCCTGCAGGCGCCGACGTTCCCCGGCTGCCTCATCGCCTGCCGCGCGATCGGCATGTTCAGGATGACCGACGAGGCCGGTGGCGACGACAAGGTGCTCTGCGTCCCCTCCCACGACCCGCGCCTGGAGCACCTGCGCGACATCAACCACGTCTCCAAGTACGACCGCCTCGAGATCCAGCACTTCTTCGAGGTCTACAAGGACCTCGAGCCCGGCAAGTCCGTCGAGGGCGCCGAGTGGGTCGGCCGCGACGAGGCCGAGAAGGAGGTGCAGGCGTCGTTCGAGCGCTTCAAGACCGAGGGCCACGGCGACGACGTCGAGAACCTCGCCGACGAGAGCCTCGGCAAGGACACCTGAGGGCCGCCGCTGCCAGGAGGCTCGCCGTGACGTCCGGGGGCGTTGTCCTGCCGGGAGTCGATGAGCCCGTCTGACGGGTGGAGGCCCCCCGGTGGCGAGGTGAACGTCCGGCTCGACGCCCCACCGACCGACCTGCCCGGACGT
>NZ_CADCUP010000213.1:0-467 GCF_902805925.1 uncultured Nocardioides sp. | reverse complement strand
TCCCCACGAGGACAGCACCGGCAGCGCGCGGGCCGTCAGCGAGCCCGGCTCGACGGTGTACACCACCAGTCGCTGCTCGCCGTCGTGGGGAGAGACGAGTGCCTCGATGCCGAAGGTGAGGGGCCCGACGACCGGGTGGGCGATCCGCTTGTCGACCGACGTGCGGTCGGTGACCCCGTGGTCGTCCCACCACCGGGACACGTCCGGGTCGGCGCCCCGGAGCTCGTCGACCAGGGCGCGCAGGCGCCGGTCTGACGGATGACGACCGACCTCGTAGCGCAGCGCACCGACCGCAGCCGAGGCGTAGTCGGACCAGTTCTCGATCCGCAGGCGGGCCCGGCGGTCGAGGAAGAGCCAGCGCACCAGGAGCGTCCCGGTCGCGACCTCGGCGCCGAGGACGCCACGCAGCAGGGCGTTGCACGCCAGGATCTCCGAACGGCGGCCCAGCAGCACTGCCGGGACGTGAT
>NZ_CADCUP010000212.1 GCF_902805925.1 uncultured Nocardioides sp. | reverse complement strand
GCAGCACGACCTCGCGGGCGGCCGGCGCCTCGGGCTTGGAGTGCGACTGCTGGTGGTGGAGGTCGAGGCTGAGCTGGGACCGCGCCATCTCGCCCACGGCTGCGGCGCGGCGGGCGTCCCACGATTCGACCGATCCCAGCGCCTTCAACGTCTCCGCACCGTGGGTGACGGCGGCGGAGAGGTCGAGGGCGTCGGCGAGGTCGAGCTCCGCGGTGACGCGCATGGTGCCGGTGAAGGACACCTGCTGATCCTCGATCGTCACATGCCGGGAGTCGGCACCACGGGCCGCCTCCAGTCGAGCGCGGGTGGGGTGGAACCGGGCGATCGCGGCATCGACGAGCCGGTCCACGGTGGTGGTGGAGGTGCGGTGCGCGAACGGGGCCAGCTGCCGATCCACGTACGCGGCCGCTTCTCGGGAGAGGTCGGCGTGGATGGTGGTCTCCGCCACCCGCCTCGCCTTCCAGGCGGGCAGCTCGCCGGCCTGGACCCGGCGCCACAGCCGGGGCAACCGGTGGCGCAACTCGAGGGCCTGGCCGATGAGCCGCTTCGCCGCCAGCGTGGAGATACCGAGGGCAGCGCCGAGCTCGGCGATGCAGAACTCCGCCACCAACGGCGCACCCGGCCCGGCGACGGGCTCCTCGTGCTCCCCACCACCGGGCATGGTGAAGGTCGCGGCGGAGTCCTCGGTGGCGGGGTGGAGGTCGGCCCACTGGCACGCCGCGACCAGCAGCTCGGCTTCCGCACGGTCGGCCAGAGCGCGACGCGAACGGGCGTAGCCGAGCACCGCTGCCGCGGTGTCCGGGAGCTCGCTCGTCGTGGTGGCCATAGGAGAACTCAACCACCGCCCGCCGACATTTCGGGCAGGGTGAAGAGGGACTGTGGACGACGGATCGCGCCGGCTGGGACCCTGGTTCGAGGCTCGTCGCCACGGGCAGGTTCGAGGTGAGCAGCACGTTGACTCGGAGGCGTCAGTTGTCTGCGCGGCACACCGGTGTCTTCGGCCAGCGGCTGACTTGAGCGGATGGTCCGCCAGCCATGCCGACACCAGTTCGCGGTCTCGGGCTGACTCGGGACGCGCGCCTCCCGGGCCAGGCGGCGCGAGGAGCTGCGGGGACAGCCGTGGACGCGACGACGCCCCGGCAGCGGGGCTGCCGGGGCGTCGTACGCCGGGAGTGGGGGCTCAGGCCCAGCGCTCCGAGGCGGGCACGAAGTCGAGCGTGCGGTCGCCGGTGTAGATCTGCTTGGGCCGGGCGATCTTCTGCTCCTTGTCCTGCACCAGCTCCAGCCACTGCGCCAGCCAGCCGGGGGTGCGCCCGATGGCGAAGAGCACGGTGAACATCTCGGGCGGGAACTGGAACGCCTCGTAGATCAGGCCGGAGTAGAAGTCGACGTTGGGGTAGAGCTTGCGCTTGATGAAGTACTCGTCCTCGAGGGCGATCTTCTCCAGCTCCAGCGCGATGTCCAGGAGCGGGTTGGTGCCGGTGACCTCGAAGACGTCCTCGGCGGCCTTCTTGATGATGCGGGCGCGGGGGTCGTAGTTCTTGTAGACCCGGTGGCCGAAGCCCATCAGCTTCTCGTTGCCGTCCTTGACGCCCTCGATGAACGCCGGGATCTCGCTGGTGGTGCCGATGCGGCGCAGCATCCGCAGCACGGCCTCGTTGGCGCCGCCGTGCAGCGGGCCGAAGAGCGCACCCACGCCGGCGGAGACCGCGGAGTAGGGGTCGACCTGCGTCGAGCCCACCGAGCGGACCGCGTTGGTGGAGGCGTTCTGCTCGTGGTCGGCGTGCAGGATGAAGAGCACGTCGAGGGCCTTGACCAGGCGCTCGTCGGCCTCGAACCGCTGCTCGCTCATCTTGAACAGCATGGAGAGGAAGTTGGCGGTGTAGCTCAGGTCGTTGTCGGGGTAGACGAACGGCTTGCCCTGCGTGTGGCGGAACGACCAGGCGCCCAGCGTCGGCATCTTGGCGATCATCCGCACGATCTGCAGGTGGCGGTTCTCGACGTCGTTGATGTTGCGGGCGTCGGGGTAGAACGTCGACAGGGCGCCGGTGGAGGCCATCAGCATGCCCATCGGGTGGGCGTCGTAGCGGAATCCCTCCGTGAACGACTTGACGTTCTCGTGCACGAACGTGTGATAGGTGATCTCGTGCACCCACGCGTCGTACTCCGCCTTGCTGGGCAGGGCGCCGTGGATGAGCAGGTAGGCGACCTCGAGGAAGTTCGACTTCTCCGCGAGCTGCTCGATGGGGTAGCCGCGGTACTCCAGGATCCCCTCCTCGCCGTCGATGAAGGTGACCGAGCTGCGGCACGACGCGGTGTTGACGAAGCCGGGGTCGTACGTCGCGAGGCCGGGCCCCTCGTCGAGCCGGATCTGGCCGAGGTCGGCGGCCTTGATCGTGTTGTCGGTGATGGCGATGTCGTAGGACTGGCCCGTGCGGTTGTCGCGGACGGTGAGAGAATCGGTTGCTGCGTCGGCGGTGGCCGGCGCGTCGGTGGCCGTTACGTCTGTCACGTCGGCTCCTGTCGTGATCGTCTGAGACGAAGATGGGTGAGGCCCCAACGTATTCCTTCACCGGTGGCGACCTCAAAGCAGGTACCCACCCACCGGACGGGTACGACGTTTTGACCCCCGCGCACGGGCCCGCGTATCTTTGCTCGTCGCGACTCCTGCCGCGCTCCGACCACGGTCGAGGTGCAGATCCGGACACTCCGCCACTCGGCGGAGGAAGCCGGGCAGTGTTCGTCAGAAGCCGCAGCACCACCACCCGGCGCGACCCCTCGTGCCGGGACCGACGAACGAGAAGGTTCTCAGCCGTGCGCACGTACAGCCCGAAGCCCGCTGACATCCAGCGCGAGTGGCACGTCATCGACGCCACCGACGTGGTCCTCGGACGCCTCGCCGTCCAGACCGCCAACCTCCTGCGGGGCAAGCACAAGCCGACGTTCGCCCCCCACATGGACATGGGCGACTTCGTCATCATCGTCAACGCCGAGAAGGTCGCCCTCTCGGGCAACAAGGCGGTCACCAAGATGGCCTACCGCCACTCCGGCTACCCCGGTGGCCTCTCCTCCACGCCGTACGGCGTGCTGCTGGAGAAGGACGCCCGCCGGGCGATCGAGAACTCGGTCTGGGGCATGCTCCCCAAGAACCGCCTCGGCCGCCAGATCATCAAGAAGCTCAAGGTCTACACCGGCCCGGAGCACCCGCACGCGGCCCAGCAGGCCACGCCGTTCGAGATCTCCCAGGTCTCCCAGTAATTCTCTAGGACGAGTGAGGAACACCGTGGCTGAGACCACCGAGAACACCGAGACCCAGGCCCCCGACGGCGACGTCGAGGAGACCTACACCACCGACGAGTCGGGCGTGGCCTACTCCTCCGAGAGCGCCCCGTCGGCCGACGCCCCGCTGCGTCCGGCGACCATCGCTCCCGCAGCGGCCACCGGCCGTCGCAAGGAGGCCGTCGCCCGCGTCCGCATCGTGCCGGGCACCGGCGTGTGGACCGTCAACGGCCGCACCCTGGACTCCTACTTCCCCAACAAGCTGCACCAGCAGGTCGTCAACGAGCCGTTCGCCGAGCTGCAGCTCGAGGGCCGCTTCGACGTCATCGCCCGCATCCACGGCGGTGGCATCACCGGCCAGGCCGGCGCCCTGCGCCTCGGTGTGGCCCGCTGCCTGAACTCCATCGACGTCGACGCCAACCGTCCCTCCCTCAAGAAGGCCGGCCTGCTCACCCGTGACGCCCGCGTCATCGAGCGCAAGAAGGCCGGTCTGAAGAAGGCCCGCAAGGCGCCGCAGTTCAGCAAGCGCTGATCGACGCCTGACGACTGCATGTCGCGCCTCTTCGGCACGGACGGGGTCCGGGGCCTGGCCAACGGTCGGCTGACCGCTGAGCTGGCCCTGGACCTGTCCGTCTCCGCAGCCCACGTGCTCGCCGACCTCGGTGAGTTCTCGGGCCACCGACCGCTCGCGGTCGTGGGGCGCGACCCCCGCATCTCGGGGCAGTTCCTCGAGGCCGCGGTGGTCGCGGGGCTGGCCTCGGCCGGCGTCGACGTGCTCCTGCTGGGCGTGCTGCCGACCCCGGGGGTCGCGTTCCTCACCGGCTCCCTGGGCGCCGACCTCGGCGTGATGCTGTCGGCCTCGCACAACCCGATGCCCGACAACGGCATCAAGTTCCTCGCGCGCGGCGGGCACAAGCTCGACGACGCCATCGAGGTCGCCATCGAGCAGCGGATGGGCGAGCCGTGGGAGCGGCCCACCGGCGGCGGTGTCGGCCGGGTGTCGGTGCACCCCACCGCGGTCCAGGAGTACGCCGCCCACCTGGTCTCCACCACCGGGCACCGGCTCGACGGGCTCACCGTCGTGCTCGACTGCGCCGAGGGGGCCGCCCACGCCGCGGGTCCGCAGGCCCTGCGAGACGCCGGCGCCGAGGTCATCGCGATCCACGCCCACCCCGACGGCCTCAACATCAACGACGGCTGCGGGTCCACCCACCTGGGTCCGCTGCGCGCCGCCGTCCTCGAGCACGGCGCCGACGCCGGCTTCGCCCTCGACGGGGACGCCGACCGCTGCCTGGCCGTCGACCACGAGGGCAACGTCGTCGACGGCGACCAGA
Organism: uncultured Nocardioides sp.; assembly: GCF_902805925.1. Taxonomy (GTDB): domain Bacteria; phylum Actinomycetota; class Actinomycetes; order Propionibacteriales; family Nocardioidaceae; genus Nocardioides. The sequence continues at coordinate 11,232 of NZ_CADCUP010000212.1, read as the reverse complement.
TCCTCGCCGTGCTGGCGCTCTCGATGCGCGACCAGGGCCGGCTCGTCCGGGACTCCGTGGTCGTCACGGTGATGAGCAACCTCGGCTTCGTCCAGGCGATGGCGGCCCACGACGTCGGCGTGCGCCAGACGCGGGTCGGCGACCGCTACGTGCTGGAGGAGATGAAGGACTCGGGCTACAACCTCGGCGGCGAGCAGTCGGGCCACGTGATCCTCAGCGACCATGCGACGACCGGCGACGGCATCCTCACCGCCCTGCACGTCATGGAGCGGATGGCCACCACCGGCCGCTCCCTGCAGGAGCTCGCAGGTGTGATGACCCGGCTGCCGCAGGTGCTCGTCAACGTGCGCCACGTCGACAGGTCCCGTGCCGACCAGGACGAGGTCCTGGCCGCCGCGGTCGCCGAGGAGGAGGCGCTGCTCCGCGACCGCGGCCGTATCCTCCTGCGTCCCTCCGGCACCGAGGAGATGGTGCGCGTGATGGTCGAGGCGCCCGGGCTCGACGAGGCCGAGGCCGTCGCCCACCGGCTCGCCGACGTGGTCAAGGCCCAGCTCACCCCCTGACCGGCCCCGGCGTCACCCGCGGACGACCCGCACGGTGACCTCGCAGGAGGCCCCCGCCTCCAGCCCCTCCGCGAGACGCACGGCCCTCTTCACCGGTAGCACCATCGTGCCCACCGACTCGGGGAACAGCGACGTGTGCCAGGCAGTCGAGCCGATCCGTGCCTCGACCCGGACGCTGCCGAAGCCCCGGCGCGGGCCCGCCTCGAGGACGATGTCGGCAGCCGCCTCAGCCGGGACGGTCACGAAGTGCCACGACCCGGGCTCGCCGGGGGAGTGCTCCCACAGCACGGTGCGGAAGGAGTGCCTGGCCATCCCGCGATGCTGGCACGCGCCGCCGACAGCCGCTCCGTCAGCGACAGGTCATCGCCTGCCCGCGGGGGCCAGCCGGGTGTCCACGAGCAGGAAGTCGTGGTCGGTGTAGGTCGCCGGCACGACACGGGACACCGGTGCCCGCAGCGCCGGGCTGCCGTAGACGTGCTGGATGCCGGGCGCCCGGGTGGCCGCGGCGTCGGTCCGCGTCCACATCCCGGCCGGTGCGCACGAGTCCTGGCGGTTGACGTCCCCGCCGAGGACGGTGGCCCCCCGGGCGGCGTACGACGCCAGCACCCGGCCCAGCTCGCGGCACTGCGCGTCGTTGGCGGCCTGTGCCTCCGCGGTGCCGCGGGTGCTCAGGTGGGTGGCGCAGACCGACACGCGCCGCGCCGTGGTGGCGCACACCCAGCGCCGCTCCTCGACCCCGGACTGGGCGGCGAAGGCCTGGTCGCGCGAGGAGACGATCCGCTGCCCGGTGAGCACCGCGTTGCCGAAGACACCCCGGCCCCCGGGCCGCACGCAGGGCAGCGGGGCGCCGCGGTAGACGACGGCCACGAAGCGCACCTGGTAGCCGGTGCGCGCCGCGAGCCGCGCGGCGTCACCGCTGCAGGCCTCGTTGAGCGTCACGGCCCCGGGGTCCAGTGCCTCGATGGTGGTGACCGCCTCCTCGACCACGGAGGGGTGGTCCGCGCCGCCGTAGCAGCCGGCGAGCCCGGAGAGGCAGAGGTTCATCTGCAGCACGGTGTACGGCGCCCCCGCCTCGCTCGTGTCGTCGATGAGGCGGCGCAGGGGCGAGCCGTCCCCGCCGGGGCGCGCGGAGGCGACGATCCCGCCGAGGACGAGGGACGCGATGAGCGCCGTGGCCGTGGCGAGGAGCGCGAGGTCCGCGCGGCGGTTCGTCCTGGTGGTCCGCGGCCTCGTGCTCATGACCGCCTCGGTACCCGATGGGCGGTGGTTCACGGCCCTGGCGCTCCTACAGCTTGCGGAGCCTGACGTAGCGCACCGAGTGGTCGGCGTCCTTGCGCAGCACCAGCGTGGCGCGGCTGCGGGTCGGCAGCACGTTCTGGTTCAGGTTCGGGCCGTTGATGGTGTCCCAGATGCGCCCGGCCTCGGCGACCGCCTCGTCGGTGGTCAGCCGTGAGAACTGCGTGAAGTACGACGACGGGTCGCGGAACGCCGTCTCGCGGAGCCGCAGGAACCGGTCGACGTACCACCGTCGGATGTCGCTGGTGGCGGCGTCGACGTAGACGCTGAAGTCGAAGAAGTCGGTGACCGCGAGCCCCGTGCGGCCGTCGTCGCGGGTGCGCGCCGGCTGCAGCACGTTGAGGCCCTCGATGATGACGATGTCGGGACTCTTGACCGCCACGCGGTCGCCGGGCAGCACGTCGTAGGCGAGGTGGGAGTAGATCGGCGCGTCGACCTCGTCCTTGCCCGACTTGATGTCGATGACGAACCTCAGCAGCGCCTTGCGGTCGTAGGACTCCGGGAACCCCTTGCGGTGCAGGATGCCGCGGCGCTCGAGCTCGGCGTTGGGGAGCAGGAAGCCGTCGGTGGTGACCAGGGCGACGTGGGGGTGCTCGGGCCAGTGCGCGAGCATCTGCTGCAGCACCCGGGCGGTGGTCGACTTGCCGACCGCCACCGATCCCGCGAGCCCGATGACGAACGGCGTGCGCGGCGGCGTACGACGGTGGAGGAACCGCTCCTGCTCCCGGTGCAGCCGGGTGGCACCGGCCACCCGCAGGCTCAGCAGGCGCGAGAGCGGCAGGTAGACCTGCTCGACCTCGTGCAGGTCCAGGAAGTCGCCCAGGCCCCGCAGGCTGAGCACCTCGTCAGGGGTCAGCGGGTTGGTCGTGTCGAGGGCCAGGGCCGCCCACGCGGCGCGGTCGAGCTCGACGAACGGGGAGGCCTCCGAGAAGCCGGTGCTCCCCGCGGCATCAGACATGTCCGGCATTGTTGCAGCCGCCGACGCGCCGGACGCACGGCGGCTCGCCGGTGCCCGTGACGGGCGTACGGCGAATAGACTCACCCCTCATGTGCGGAATCGTGGGATACGTCGGTCACCGGCAGGCCGAGGGAGTCGTCATCGAGGGGCTGCGCCGCCTGGAGTACCGCGGCTACGACTCCGCCGGGATCGCGCTGGCGCACGACGGCCGGGTGGCCTCGGACAAGCGGGCGGGCAAGCTCGCCAACCTGGAGAAGGCGATGATCGACCACCCGCTGCCCCAGGCGACCACGGGCATCGGCCACACCCGGTGGGCCACCCACGGCGCGCCCAACGACGTGAACGCCCACCCGCACCTGGGCAGCACCGGCCGGCTGGCCGTCGTCCACAACGGCATCATCGAGAACTTCGCCGCCCTGCGCGACGACCTCGAGGACGCCGGGCACGAGATGCTCTCCGAGACCGACACCGAGGTCGCCGCACACCTCCTCGAGCTCGAGGTCTGCGCCGGCGCGGACCTCACCACGGCGATGCAGAGCGTCTGCCGCCGCCTCCGCGGCGCCTTCACCCTCGTCGCGCTGGACGCCGAGGACCCCGGCCGCGTGGTCGCCGCCCGCCGCAGCTCCCCGCTCGTCGTGGGCATCGGCGAGGGCGAGAACTTCCTCGGCTCCGACGTCGCGGCGTTCATCGAGCACACCCGCGAGGCGCTGGAGCTCGAGCAGGACCAGGTCGTGACCATCACCGCCGACGCCGTCAGCGTCAGCGGCTTCGACGGCACGCCCGGCGAGGGCCGCCGCTACCACGTCGACTGGGACCTCGCCGCGGCCGAGAAGGACGGCCACGACTGGTTCATGCGCAAGGAGATCCACGAGCAGCCGCGCGCCGTGGCCGAGTCCCTGCTGGGCCGCCGCAACGCCGAGGGCCTGCTGCAGCTCGACGAGATGCGCCTCTCCGACGACGACCTGCGCGACATCGACAAGATCATCATCATCGCGGCCGGCACGTCCTTCTACGCCGGCATGGTCGCCAAGTACGCCATCGAGCACTGGACCCGCATCTCGGTCGAGGTCGAGCTCGCCAGCGAGTTCCGCTACCGCGACCCGATCCTGACCCACTCCACCCTGGTGGTCGCGATCAGCCAGTCGGGCGAGACCGCCGACACCCTGCAGGCCATCCGGCACGCGCGGGTGCAGCGCTCGCGGGTGCTGGCGATCTGCAACACCAACGGGTCCACGATCCCGCGCGAGTCCGACGGGGTCATCTACACCCACGCCGGCCCGGAGATCGGTGTGGCGTCCACCAAGGGCTTCCTGACCCAGCTGGTCGCCTGCTACCTCCTCGCGCTCTACCTCGCCCAGGTCAAGGGCACGCGGTACGGCGACGAGATCGCGCAGGTCATGGACCAGCTCGACCGGATGCCGGCCCACATCCAGACCGTGCTCGACGCCGACGAGTCGATCTACGCGCTCGCCCGCGAGCACGCCGACGCCCGCTCGGTGCTGTTCCTGGGCCGCCACGCGGGCTACCCCGTGGCCCTCGAGGGCGCGCTGAAGCTCAAGGAGATCGCCTACCTCCACGCGGAGGGCTTCGCCGCCGGCGAGCTCAAGCACGGTCCCATCGCGCTGGTCGAGCCGGGCCTGCCCGTCTTCTGCATCGTGCCGCCCCGGGGCCGCGACCAGCTGCACGAGAAGATGGTCAGCGGCATCCAGGAGGTGCGCGCCCGGGGCGCCCGCACGCTGTGCATCGCCGAGGAGGGCGACGAGTCGATCCGCCCGTACGCCGACGTGCTCGTGCCGGTGCCCGCCGTCCCCGTGCTCCTGCAGCCGCTGGTCTCGGTGGTCCCGCTCCAGCTGTTCGCCTGCGAGCTGGCCACGCAGCTCGGCCACGACGTCGACCAGCCCCGCAACCTGGCGAAATCGGTCACGGTCGAGTAGTGGCCGTCCTCGGGCTCGGCATCGACGTCGTCGACATCGAGCGCTTCGGCGTCTCGCTGGAGCGCACCCCCCACCTGCGCGACCGACTGTTCACTCCCGAGGAGGCCACCCGGCCGCTGGCCTCCCTGGCGGCCCGCTTCGCCGCCAAGGAGGCGCTGGCCAAGGCGCTCGGCGCCCCCGGGGGACTGGCGTGGCACGACGCCGAGATCGTCTCGGAGGAGACCGGCCGCCCCCGGTTCGAGCTCCGGGGCACCGTGGCAGCGCGGGCCGCCGAGCTGGGCGCCGCCTCGGTGCACGTGTCGCTGTCGCACGACGCCGGCATCTCCTCCGCAGTGGTCGTCCTCGAGGACTGAGCCGGTCCGCACGGCGCGACGCGCGGGCGCCGGGGTGGGGCACGGCGGGGTCGTCGTGGCCGGCCGGTCCGGGGCCGCTTCCGCGCCGCAGGACGGGCGGGCTAGCGTGGGGTCACCGTCGCGCATCGGGAGAGGACACGGCTGTGGGACTGCAGGACTTCTTCAAGGCTCCGAGGAGGGTCGCCGACTCGTCGACCTCCGGCACCTCCGGCCTGCCCGAGCCGGAGCCCGGGCCCACCGTGGCCGAGGCCGCCTCGGAGACGGTGCTCGCGCCCCGCACCCGCATCCACACCGTTGCGGCGGGTGACACGCTGGAGAGCATCGCCGAGCAGTACGCCGTCGAGCCGGCCGACGTCGCCCGGCTCAACGCGATGGGCGAGCGCGACCCCGTGGTGGAGGGCCAGGTCTTCACGATCCCCGCCGGCTGACGCCCTAGGGTCGGGGGATGCGGCACGCCCACACGCTCGACCAGGTCCGCACCGCCGAGGCCGCGCGCCGGGTGGACCTGCCCGACGGGGCGCTGATGGCCCGCGCCGCGGCCGGCCTCGCCGCCGCGCTGGTCGACCACCTCGGCGGCGCCTACGGCCGTCGCGTGCTCCTGCTCGTCGGCTCGGGCGACAACGGCGGTGACGCGCTGCACGCCGGTGCCCGGCTGGCCCGTCGGGGCGCGCGGGTGAGTGCGCTGCTGGTGGCCGACCGGGCACACGAGGACGGGCTGGCCGCCTTCCGCGCCGCGGGCGGCCGGGTCGTCGACGCGGTGCCGGCCGGCCTCGACGTCGTCGTCGACGCGATCGTGGGCATCGGTGGCCGGCCCGGGCTGCGCGAGGCCGCACAGCGAGCGGTGGACGCGGTCCGGGGCGTGCCGGTGGTCGCCGTCGACGTGCCCTCCGGCGTCGACGTCGACACCGGCGAGACCCCCGAGCCGCACGTGCGCGCCGACCTGACCATCACCTTCGGCACCCACAAGGTGGCCCACCTGGTCGAGCCCGCCGCCTCCGCGTGCGGCGCCGTCCACCTCGTCGACGACCTGGACCTCGACCTGCCGGAGGCGGCGGTGACCGCGCTCCAGCCGGCCGACGTGCGCCGGCTGGTGCCCGTGCCGGCACCCGATGCGCAGAAGTACACCCGCGGGGTCGTGGGCGTCCGGGCCGGCTCCGCCGTCTACCCCGGCGCGGCGCTGCTGTGCGTCGCGGGGGCGGCCAGCGGACTGGCCGGCATGACGCGGTACGTCGGCTCGGAGGAGGCCGCGGCGCGCGTGCACGCCGCCCACCCCGAGGTGGTCGGCGGGGGCCGCGTGCAGGCGTGGGTGGTCGGGCCGGGCACCGACACCGACGCGGGGGCCGCGCTCGCGGCGGCCCTGGCCGACGGCGTACCCACCGTCGTGGACGCCGACGCCCTCGCCCACGTCACCGGCCCGGCCGCGTCCCCCCTGGTGCTGACGCCGCACGCCGGCGAGCTGTCGCGGATGACCGGTGCCGCGCGCGAGGACGTCGAGGCGGCGCCGCTGGCGCACGCCCGCGCCGCGGCCCGGCAGTACGACGCCGTCGTGCTGCTCAAGGGACGCCACACCCTGGTCGCCGCGCCGGACGGGCGGGTGCGCGTCACCACGACGGGCGTGCCCTGGCTGGCCACCGCGGGTGCCGGGGACGTGCTCGCCGGGCTCGTGGGCGCACTGCTCGCGGCCGGTCTCGACCCGTTCGACGCCGCGTCGGTCGGCTCCTGGGTGCACGGTGCGGCCGCGACGCTCGCCAGCCGGGGCGGCCCCGTGGTCGCCGGTGACGTCGCCGCCGCCCTGCCGGAGGCGGTGCGCGGGCTCGTGGGCCGGATGGGAGAATCGGGCACATGACCCCCCGTGCCCGCATCGACGTCGACCTGGCGGCGATCCGGCACAACGTCGACACCCTGGCCCGGCTGGTCGCCCCGAGCGCGCTGATGGTCGTGGTCAAGGCCGACGCCTACGGACACGGCATGCTGCCGGTCGCCCGCGCCGCCCGCACGGCCGGCGCCCCGTGGCTGGGCGTCGCCACCATCGACGAGGCGCTCGCACTGCGGCGCGGGGGCGACACCGGGCGCGTGCTGTGCTGGCTGACGGTGCCGGGGGAGGACTACGACACCGCCGTCCGCGAGGGGGTCGACCTCACGGCGTACTCCCTGGCGGAGATCGCCGAGATCGCTGCCGCGGCCGAGCGCACCGGTGTGCCGGCCAGGGTGCAGCTCAAGGTCGACACCGGACTCTCCCGCGGGGGCGCACCGATGGCCGCGTGGCCCGACCTCGTCGAGGAGGCCTGTCGCCTCGAGGGCGCCGGGCTGGTGCACGTCACCGGCACCTGGTCGCACCTCGCCAACGCCGACGAGCCCGAGCACCCGGCCAACGACGCCCAGCAGGCGGTCTTCGAGGAGGCGCTCGCCGTGGCCTCCGACGCCGGGCTGCGGCCCGAGGTGCGCCACCTGGCCAACTCCGCGGCCGCGGTCCTGCGCCCCGCTGCCCGCTACGACCTGGTGCGGTGCGGCATCGCGGCGTACGGGCTGGACCCCGCCCCGGGCCGCACCCCCGACCTCGGGCTGGTCCCGGCCATGTCGGTGGTGGCCAGGCTGGCCATGGTCAAGGCGCTGCGGGCCGGTGACAGCGTCTCCTACGGCCACACCTGGACCGCCGAGGGCGACACCACCGTGGGGCTCGTGCCGCTGGGGTACGGCGAGGGCATCCCGCGCATCGCCGGCAACCGCGCCCAGGTGTGGGTCGGCGGCGGGCGACGCCGCGTGCGGGGCCGGGTGTGCATGGACCAGCTCGTCGTCGAGCTGGGCGCCGAACCGGCCGAGGCGGGCGACGAGGTGGTGGTCTTCGGTCCCGGCGTCCACGGCGAGCCCACCGCGCAGGACTGGGCCGAGGCCAGCGACACCATCAACTACGAGATCGTCACCCGCATCGGCGGCCGGATGCCGCGACGGCACCTCGACGGGGGAGGGCCCACGTGAGCCTGAGAGGCAAGGTCCTCGGCGGGGTGCTGGGTGCCGCCGGGATCGTCTTCGCGGGGTCCGCGGTGCGGGTCGCGCACCGCCACCGGGTGATCGCGCGGCGCGACGCCACCTCGCGGACGCCGCTGGGCTCGCTGCGCGCCGAGCCCCTCACCGTGGTGGCCGCCGACGGGGTCAACCTGCACGTGGAGGTCGACGAGCTGCCGGCCCGGGGGCGGCACGGCGGCGACGACCAGCCGACCGCGATCTTCGTGCACGGCTACGCGCTCACCCTCGACTGCTGGCACCACCAGCGGCTGGCCTACCGCGGGCAGCTGCGCAGCGTCTACTACGACCAGCGCTCCCACGGCCGGTCCGCGCGCTCGCCCGAGGAGAACTGCACCATCGAGCAGCTGGGCGACGACCTGCTGCGTGTCATCGAGGCCACGGCGCCCGGACCGGTGGTCCTCGTCGGCCACTCCATGGGCGGCATGGGACTCATCTCCCTGGTCCAGCACCACCCCGAGCTCTTCGGCGGCAAGGTCCTCGGCGTCGCGCTGATCTCGACCACCGCAGGCGGGCTCGACCCCGGGCGGCTGGTTTTCCCGCTGCTGCCCCTCGGCTTCGGCGGCCGCGTGCTCGGCCGCACGATCTCCACCCTCGAGCGCGGCGACTGGCTCATCGACCACCTCCGCAGCCGCGGCCGCGACCTGGCCGAGGTCGTCACCGACGACTTCGCCTTCGGGCACGGCGCGGCCCCCCGCGACCTCGTCGACTTCGTGCTCGACATGCTCGACGCGACGCCGTTCGCCGTGGTGGCCGACTTCTGGCCGGCCTTCGCCAAGCTCGACTCCTTCGAGCACCTCGGCGCGCTGGCGAACGTCCCGACGTCCATCGTCAGCGGCACCAGCGACAAGATCGTGCGGACCAGCCACAGCCGCAACCTGCACGCCCGCATCCCCGGCTCGAGCCTGCTCGAGATCGACGGCGCCGGGCACATGGTGATCCTCGAGCGGCCCGACGAGGTCAACGCCGAGCTCGACGACCTGTTCGACGCCGTGGAGCAACGGCTCACCGCGGGACGTTCCGCGTGAGCCTGCGCGTGCGCCGCGTCGGGGCCGACGAGGCGGCGACCGTGCACGCCGTCGTGCATGCCGCCTTCGCGGCCCGCCCGCCGCTCGACCCGCCCACCGACGCGCTGGCCGAGGACCCCGGCAGCCTCGCCCGGGCGCTCGGCACCTCCCGCGGGCTGCTGGCCGAGCTCGACGACGAGCCGGTGGGCGCCGGGCTGCTCGCCCCGGTCGGTCCCACGCTGTTCCTGAGGCGCGTGGGTGTGCTGCCCGACCGGCGGGACCACGGTGTCGCGCACGCCCTGGTCGCGGCGGCCCACGAGGCGGCCGTCGGCTTCACCGACCTCGCCGTGGTGGCACGAGACGAGCTGCCCGCCACCGTCGGGTTCTGGGAGTCGCAGGGGTTCACGCGCTCGGCCCACACCCCACCGAACGTCGAGCTGCGGCGGCGCCTCCCCACGGCGTACGACGCCCCCGACGCCGAGGCGATGCGCGACCTCGGCCAGCGGCTGGGCGGTCTGCTCGTCGCCGGGGACCTGGTGGTGCTCACCGGCGAGCTGGGAGCCGGCAAGACGACGTTCACCCAGGGCCTGGGCGCCGGGCTGGGCGTGCGCGGGCAGGTCACCTCGCCGACGTTCGTCATCGCGCGGGTGCACCCCTCGCTGGTGGGCGGTCCCGACCTCGTCCACGTCGACGCCTACCGCCTGGGCGGCGTCGAGGAGCTCGACGACCTCGACCTCGACACCTCCCTCGAGGGTGCCGTCACGGTGGTCGAGTGGGGTGCCGGGATGGCCGAGGTCCTGGCCGAGCACCGGCTCGACGTCGAGATCAGCCGGGCGGTGGGCGGCGAGCCGGCCACCGACGACCACGACCCCCGCGTCGTGGCGCTGCGGCGCCGGTAGGGTCGCTGCGTGCTGCTCGCCCTCGACACCGCCACCCCGCTGGTGACCGTCGCCCTCCACGACGGCGACGACGTGGTGGCCGAGCGTCTCGCCGACCGGCCGATGAAGCACGGCGAGCAGCTGGCACCGCTCATCGAGACGGTGATGGCCGACGCGGGGATCGTCCGGCAGGACCTCACCGCGATCGCGGTCGGTGCCGGTCCCGGCCCGTTCACCGGGCTCCGGGTGGGGCTGGTGACCGCCCGCACGCTCGGCTTCGTGCTCGAGGTCCCGGTCTACGCCGTGTGCTCCCTCGACGTGCTCGCCGTGGAGGCGGCCGACACCGGCGCGGTCTCCACCGACTTCGTGGTGGCCACCGACGCCCGCCGCAAGGAGGTCTACGTCGCCTCCTACGACGCCGAGGGGGTGCGCTTGGCCGGCCCCGAGGTCCGCCTGCCCGCCGACGTGGCGACCGAGGTGCCCGTGGTGGGCGAGGGCCCGGTGCTCTACCCCACGGCGTTCCCGCACGCGGCCGGCCCGACCAGGCCCAGCGCCGGCTGGCTGGCGCGCGTCGTGCACGACGAGCGCGCCGAGCTGCTCGACCCCGAGCCGCTCTACCTGCGCCGCCCCGACGCGGTGGCCGGAGCGGCCCGCAAGCCCGTGTCGTGATCCGGGAGGCGACGGGCGAGGACCTCCCGGACCTGGTGGCCCTCGAGCGCGCCCTCTTCGGGGGCGACGCCTGGAGCGAGGCGCTGCTCGCGTCGGCGCTCGCCTCCCCCCACGAGCACGCCTGGGTCACCGACGACGTCGCGGCGTACGTCGTGACGATGGTGACCGGCGACCTCGCCGACCTGCTGCGCATCGGGGTCGCCCCGGCCGCGCGCCGCCGCGGGCTCGCCCGGCGGCTGCTGGTGACGGCCACCGACCACGCCCGTGCCTCGGGGGCCGGGCGGATGCTGCTGGAGGTGGGCGCCGGCAACCTCGCGGCGCTCGACCTCTACGCCACGGCCGGGTTCCAGCGGATCGACGTGCGCCGGCGCTACTACGCCGACGGGTCCGACGCGCTCGTGCTCAGCCTGGACCTCTGACGGTGCCGGAGCGGAACGTGTAGGCGTTGACGTAGCCCAGCGACCGGTACGTCGCCAGCGCCGGCGGGTTGTCGGCGTACGCACCCAGCGTGGCCACGCCCGGCGGCCCGGCCTGGGCGAGCCGCGTGAGCGCC
>NZ_CADCUP010000211.1 GCF_902805925.1 uncultured Nocardioides sp. | reverse complement strand
ACCCCCGCCTCCCGGGCGCTGGGCGTGAAGCCGAGCACGACCGGGAGGAAGTGGTCGGAGCGCAGTGCCCGGAGGTGCAGCTCCTGCCTGGCCCGGACCGTCGCCGTACGCCGGGTGCGGCGCAGCAGGGCGATCTCGCCGAAGCCCTCGCCCGGGCCGAGTGTCGCGACGACGCGCCCGTCCCCGACGACCTCGGCCTCGCCCGACTCGATGACGAAGTAGCGGTCGCCGGCGTCGCCCTGCTCGAAGACGGCCTCGCCGGCCGGGACCACGACCGGCTCCAGTCCGCGAGCGAGCCGTTCGATCCCCGGGAGCGGCAGGACGCTCAGCATCGGCACCGCCTGCAGCAGCTCAATCTCGTTGTCGCGAACGTCGATCGACCGGTCCATCCCGCGCAGCCGCCGCCACGAGGCCGCAGCGCAGAGCGGGCACAGCAGGCCGACGACCACCAGCGCGGGACGGACGCCGGCCTGGTCGATGACCAGCGACGCCGCGATGGCGCCCAGGCCGATGAACAGGGCGACCACGCTCTCCAGCACCCCGAAGACCCGCGCCAGCACGTCGTCGGGTGCCAGCCGGGCGAGCAGCGTGAAGCCGCCGAGGTCGATGAGCGAGTTGCCGGCCCCCACGCAGGCCAGCAGCACCAGGGCCGCGGCCTCCTGCGGGAAGACGCCGATCAGGGCCACCGGCGTCCCCCAGAGAGCGATCCCGACGGCGAACCACGCACCCAGCCGGCGCGTGTCGACGAGCAGGGACGCGCCGAGCGACCCCAGCACCGCACCCGCCCCGATGGCCGCGGTCAGCACGCCGACACCGGGCTCGCCCGTCCCGAGCAGATCGATCGCGACCACGACGGTGATGACGGTGAGCGCACCCCGGGTGAAGGCCTGGGCGGCGGCGAGGACCATGATGCAGGCGAGGTCGCCGCTCCGGCTCACCACGCGCACGCCGTCCACGGCCGACCTCCACAGGTTGCTCCCGATCGGTGCGGCCGGGCGCGGAGGAGCGTCGTAGCGCAGCCGCAGCAGCAGCGCGGCAGCCCACAGGGACGCAGCCGCCGCCACCGCCAGCACGACGGTCACGTTCGTGAGCCCGAGCAGCACCGCCGCGAGCAGTGGTCCCACCAGCGTTGCCGCCGCGTCGAGCAGCCCCCGCACCACGTTGGCGCTCGCGAGCTCGTGTCCGGTGCGGCTGAGGGACGGGAGGAGTGCCGAGTGCGCCGGCCGGAACAGGGTGGCGGCGATGGTCGACAGCACCGCCAGCGCGTAGACGACCTCCGTCGGGCCGCCCGTGCCGACGACGAACGCGGCAGCGCCGGTGGCTGCGGCGCGCACCGTGGACACCAGGATGAGGACGCGCTCGCGGCGACCCCTGTCGGCCAGCGGTGACAGGAGCGGTGCCAGGACCGCGGACGGCACCATCCGGAGCAGCCCCACCAGACCGACGGCTGTTGCGCCGCCGTCGCGGTAGGCCACGATCCCGAGCCCGACGGTGAAGGCCCACTCCGCGGTCCAGGCGCCGAGGAAGCTCAGCTGCGCCCGCCGGAGGTGAGGGTTCCGGGCGTTGCTGGTGAAGGCAGCCGAAGCCCTGCCGAGCCTGGTCCGGACCCCGCCGACGTCCACCCGGCGACGGTACCGCCCCGTCGACCTCGCGACCATGCGGTTCAGTCGTCGAGGCCCAGCCTGGTGACCATGGCCGACACCTGGGCCGCGACCGCCTCGGGGTCGGCCAGCAGGTGCAGGTGCCGCCCCACCAGCGTGGCCGTCGGCCAGCCGAGGGCGCGTGCGGTGGCCACCTCCTCGGCGTAGGTGTCGCCGAACGCGACGTACGCCGCGGCGACCCGCTCGTGCCAGCGCGGGCTGCCTGGCAGGTCCGCCTCGAGGTAGGCCAGCGGCAGCCGCGGCTGTCCCGCCTCGACCCGGGCCCGGGTGGCGTCGTCGGCGAACAGGCCGGCCACCGACGCCGCGTCCCACCACTGCGTCCAGGGCGGAAGCAGCCCGTCGGGCCGGGCGAGCCCCCGGAGCACCTCGAGCAGCCCCGGCGGGGCCAGCGGGATGCGCTCCTCGTCGGTGGCGAGCGCTGCGTCGACGAGCACCGCCCCGATGACACGGTGGCGAGCCGAGAGCGCCGCGACGTACAGGCCGGCGTTGCTGTGCGGCACGAGGACCAGCTCGCCCTCGGGCAGGGCGGCGGCGAACGCGTCCAGGACGCCGGCAGGCGACACGGACCCGGACAGCCGGGGGTGGACGGTGGTCACCCGGCGTCCCAGCAGGCGCAGGGCCCGCGCCGCGGGGTCCCACGACGACGGCCCGAGCAGCGGGCTGGGCAGCGTCACCAGGTGCGGGTCCACCTGCGCGATGCTAGTGACGCCGTGAGTAGTGTCCCTCCCGATGTACGACGACCTGTACGACGACGCGGCGCGCGAGCGCATCGTGCTCGAGCCGCCCAAGCGCGTCGACGCACCGGTCCGGCAGCCCTTCGAGCGCGACCGGGCCCGCGTCGTGCACGCGGCCGCCAGCCGCCGGCTGGCCGCCAAGACGCAGGTCGTCGGCCCGCAGACCGACGACTTCGTGCGCAACCGCCTCACCCACAGCCTCGAGGTCGCGCAGGTGGCCCGCGACCTCGCGCGGGCGCTGGGCTGCCACCCCGACCTCGCGGAGACGGCCGCCTTGGCCCACGACCTGGGCCATCCGCCGTTCGGCCACAACGGCGAGCGGGCGCTGGCCGAGCACGCCGCCGACTGCGGCGGGTTCGAGGGCAACGCCCAGACCCTGCGGCTGCTGACCCGGATCGAGGCCAAGACCTTCGACGACGACGGGCGCAGCGCCGGCCTCAACCTCACCCGGGCGACACTCGACGCCTGCACGAAGTATCCCTGGACGCGCGAGCTGGCCGAGGCGCCGACCGGGGTGCACGGCGACGGCTCGCCCCGGGTGGTGGTGAAGTTCGGCGTCTACGACGACGACCGCCCGGTCCTCGCGTGGGTGCGGGGCGGCCTCGACGGCACCCGCCAGTGCTTCGAGGCACAGGTCATGGACCTCGCCGACGACGTGGCCTACTCGGTCCACGACGTCGAGGACGGCATCGTGGCCGGCCGGATCGACCTCACCGACCTCGACCGGCCGGCCCTGTGGGACCGGGTCCGCGGGTGGTACCTCCCGGAGTCCGGCGACGACGAGCTCGACGACGTGCTCGGCGACCTGCAGCGGCAGGCCAGCTGGCCGAGCGCGCCGTACGACGGCAGCCGGCGCGCGATGGCGGCGCTGAAGAACCTGACCAGCGACCTGATCGGGCGCTTCTGCGGCGCCGCGCAGGAGGCGACGTTCGCGGCCGGACCGGGCCCCTTCGTGCGCTACGACGCCACGCTGGTCGTGCCGCCGCGGACGCTGCTGGAGATCGGCGTGCTGAAGGGGATCGCCGCGCACTACGTGATGAGCGCGGAGGACCGGGTCGCGCTGATGGTGCGCCAGCGCGCGCTGCTGGCCGAGCTCGTCGAGGCCCTGCTGGACCGCGGCCCCGACGCGCTCGACCGGCCGTTCGCCGACGACTGGCACGCCGCCGCCGATGATGCGGGACGGCGGCGCGCGGTCATCGACCAGGTGGCGTCACTGGGTGACGCGAGCGCGGTGTCCCGTCACCACGCCCTCACCTGAGCCCGGCCCGTGCCGGTCAGGGCAGGTCGCCCTTGGGGTAGGGGTCGTCCTGGAGCGCGGTGCTCTCGGGGTTGAGCTGGTCGACCGCGTCGGTGGGGTCGCCGATCGAGCCGGTCGTGCCGGTCATGCCGGTCGTGCCGGGCGTGCCGGTCACGCCGGGCGTGCCGGTCACGCCGGGCGTGCCGGTCACGCCGGGCGTGCCGGTCGTGCCGGGCGTGCCGGTCGAGCCCGACGGCCTGACCTTTTCGGCCGCCGAGGAGGCCGCTCCCTTGACCTTGTCGGCCACGAACGGGGCCTTGTCGCGGGCCACATCGGCGGCCTGGTGGGCCTTCTCCTGCACCGTCGGGTTCTCCTTGACCCTCAAGGCGGTGCTGCGGATCTGCTCGTAGCGCTCGCGGCCGGCCCTCGTGCCGAGCACGTACCCGATGCCTCCGGCAACCAACAGGAACAACTTTCGCATGATGCCTCCATCGTTGGGTGGTGCGTGAGCCGTCCACCCTGCCCCACCAGGTGGCGACCCCGCGACACACGAAGGGGTGAAGCCGTCGTGTGGAGCGGCCGACCACGTCTCACGCGCCGCCCGTAGACTCCGCGACGTGGCAGGGCTGATCAGGGACGACGACATCGCGGAGGTGCGCGAGAAGGCGCGCATCGACGAGGTGGTGTCCTCCTACGTCACGCTGCGCAAGGCCGGCGGCGGCTCGCTGAAGGGCCTGTGCCCCTTCCACGACGAGAAGTCCCCGTCGTTCCACGTCACTCCGGGCAAGCAGTTCTGGCACTGCTTCGGCTGCGGCGAGGGCGGCGACGTCATCGGCTTCCTGATGAAGATCGACGGCGTCACCTTCGTGGAGGCCGTCGAGAGGCTCGGCGAGAAGTACGGCGTCCAGCTGCGGCGCGAGGACGGCGACGGCCCCTCGGAGCGGCCGCGCGGGCCGGCCCGGGCACGCCTGGTCGAGGCCCACCGCGTCGCCCAGGAGTTCTACGCCGAGCAGCTGGGCACGCCCGACGCGCTGGTGGCCCGGCAGTTCCTCAGCGAGCGCGGCTTCGACCAGGCCGCCGCCGCGACGTTCGGGATCGGTTTCGCTCCGCGCGAGGGCGAGGCCCTCTTCCGGCACCTCCGCGGCCGCAACTTCACCGACGAGGAGGTCGTCGCAGCGGGGCTGGTGGCGCAGGGGCGCTCGCCGTACGACCGGTTCAGGGGCCGCCTGCTGTGGCCGATCCGGGAGTCGAACGGCGACACGATCGGCTTCGGGGCACGCCGGATCTTCGACGACGACCGCATCGAGGCCAAGTACCTCAACACCTCCGAGACTGCGATCTACAAGAAGAGCCAGGTGCTCTACGGCCTCGACCTCGCCCGGCGCGAGATCGCGCGGTCCTCGCAGGCCGTGGTCGTCGAGGGCTACACCGACGTGATGGCCTGCCACCTCGCCGGGGTCGGCACCGCCGTCGCCACCTGCGGCACCGCCTTCGGCGACGACCACGCCCGCGTGCTGCGCCGCTTCCTGCACGACCACGAGGAGTTCCGCGGCGAGGTCATCTTCACCTTCGATGGCGACGCCGCCGGCCAGAAGGCCGCGCTGCGTGCGTTCAGCGGCGACCAGAACTTCGTCTCCCAGACCTACGTGGCCGTCGAGCCCACGGGGCTCGACCCGTGCGACCTGCGCATCCAGCAGGGCGACGCCGCCGTGCGCGAGCTGGTGGCCAAGCGCCAGCCGCTCTACCGCTTCGTGCTCGGCAACGTCGTCGGCAGGTACGACCTCGACCGGGCCGACGGGCGCATCGACGCGCTGCGCGAGGCGTCCCGGCTGGTCTCGAGCATCCGCGACAAGTCCAAGGTCGACGCCTTCGCCCGCGAGATCGCCGGCATGCTCGGCGTCGACGTCGACGAGGCCCGCACGGAGGTGCGTCGTGCGGCGAGCCGCCCCGTGCAGCGGCCGACCGAGCGGGCCGGCGGCCGTGCGGAGGTACGCCGCGGGCAGGAGCCCGACGCCCCGTCCGAGCCGCCTCGCCGGCAGCTGCCCGACCTGCGGGACCCGCGGTTCTCCATCGAGCGCGAGACGCTCAAGCTCGTCATCCAGCACCCGTCCGCGGTCGGTCGCAGCGCTGCCGACGTCGGGCCCAACGACTTCACGCACCCGACCTACCGAGCGGTGTGGGAGGCGGCGGCCGCCAACGGCGGTCCGGCCGCGGGCGCAGCCGACCCCGGGTGGGCCTCGCGGGTCCGGGACGCGGCGGCCGACGCGGCGGTGTCCTCGGCCATCAGCGAGCTGGGGGTGGAGCCGGTCCGCACCAGC
The DNA here is from genome assembly GCF_902805925.1 of uncultured Nocardioides sp. Lineage (GTDB taxonomy): Bacteria > Actinomycetota > Actinomycetes > Propionibacteriales > Nocardioidaceae > Nocardioides. The sequence continues at coordinate 10,022 of NZ_CADCUP010000211.1, read as the reverse complement.
GGCGACCCGGCGACGTCGTACGTCGACGCACACGTCTACCGCCTCCAGGAGCTCACGGCGCTGCGCCGCATCGCCGACCTCAAGTCGCGGCTGCAGCGCACCAACCCGGTCGAGCACCCGGTCGACTACAACAAGATGTTCGGTGAGCTGGTGGCTCTCGAGCAGCACCGGCGAAGCCTGCGCGAGATGGCGACGGGAGCCCAGGCGTGAGGCTGCCGTTCCGCGACGAGCCGCCGGCCGACGTCAGCGTCGGACCGGGGGAGAAGGTGCTGGCCTGGTGCCGCACCACCGACGGCGCGGTCGTCGCCGGCACCCGCGACGCGCTGCACCTCCCCGACGCTCGCGTGCCGTGGGAGCTGGTGGAGGCGGCCGACTGGGACCGGGACACCTCCGTGCTGCGGGTGGTCGAGGTCGGGGCGTGGGGCGAGCAGCGGCCCGAGCACACCTTCACCCTCGACGACCCGCGCCGGCTGCTCCAGCTGGTGCGCGAGCGGGTCACGGCGAGCGTCGTCTACCAGCGCCACGTGCCCGTCACCGGACGAAGCGGCCTGCGCGTCATCGCGCGCCGCGCCCCCAGCGGCCACGCGCCGCTCACCTGGGTCTTCGAGTACGACGAGTCGATCGACCCCGACGACCCGGCCGTGCGCGACGTCGCCGACCGCGCGCTGGCGGCCGCGCGCGACGAGGTCGGGCTCGGCTGAGCCACACGCCCGTCCGATTTTCGTCGCCCGAGACGGCCTTGCTACTCTTCTCACCGCCGCTCGTGAGAGCGGCCGGTCCCCTGTAGCTCAACTGGCAGAGCATTCGGCTGTTAACCGGAGGGTTGTTGGTTCGAGTCCAACCGGGGGAGCGGTGAGAACGGCTCGTGACCTGCGGAGACGCGGGTCACGAGCCGTTTTGCGTGTCCGGTGCAGCGGCTATGCATCGTTCACGTCCCCGCCGAGGCCAGTTCCGGATTTCCTACCCTCCCAGGTGTTGATGACGCAGCTCCTGAACGCGGTTCATCGCCGCCAGCTGGGGGTTCCTCACACACCCGTCTCGAACGCGCCGAGCTTGAGCACGGCGGGGCGCAGTCGAGGACGTCGACGTGCAGGACACGCTCTGGCCCGCGTGCACTCGGTGGGAGACGTACCCTGAGGAGCATGGCCGCTGCGCAACCCGCTGACGCATCGCCTGATCCCGACAACCAGTCGGACGTCGCCAATCTGATTCCCATGGTTCAGCGGTTCGTCCACTCACGGGTGGCCAACGAGGCGGTCGCGGACGACATCGTGCAGGAGACGCTCGTCCGGATGCTGGTGGCGGTCGAGCGCGTGGAGCCGGGGATACTCGAGCCGTATGCCATCGTCACTGCTCGCAACCTGGTGGCCTCCATGTGGAGGGAGCAGGAGCGGCATCGTCGCAACCAGCACCGGATCGTCGACCTGCGTGGGCCTGACTCACCTGACGAGAGCCTGCTGGAGCAGGAGGACAGGGGCGCCGTCGCAGAGGCTCTGGGGCGCCTCTCCGAGCGCGACCGGCGCACGCTCGTCGCCCATGAGGTCTCTGGGCAGGACACCCAGTCCCTGGCGGAGGAGCTCGGCGTGACCGCCGGTGCCGTCGCGGCGCAGCTGAACCGGTCTCGGGCCCGGCTGCGGGTCGAGTACCTCCTGGCGCTGGAGCCAGGGGGTTCGGTCACCGATCGATGTCGCCCGGTCCTGTTCGCGATGTCGAGTGGCGACCGCCGGCGTCAGCGCGAGGTCGACGCGGCGCGGCATCTGTTGGAGTGCGCCCTCTGCGAGAAGCTGAGCCAGCCGCTGCTCGCGCGGGGACAGCGCAGCGACGACCAGGTCCGCATCCGTATCCACGCCGACGCGGACATCGTCCTGGCGCGCCAGAGTGCCCGCGAAGTGGCTGCCCGCCTGGAGTTTCCACGCACGGACCTGACCGTCATCGCGACCGCTGTGTCCGAGATCGCCCGCAACATCGTCCGTTTCACCGAGGGCGGCGAGGTCGTGGTCGAGCTGCTCGAGGAGCCTCGCCGCGGCGTCCGCATCGTGGCGCGTGACACCGGCCCCGGCATCCCCGACGTCGAAGCGGCGCTCGTCGACGGCTACAGCACCTACCACGGCCTAGGCTTGGGCCTGCCGGGTGCCCGCAGACTCATGGACGAGTTCGCGGTGGTCTCCGAAGTGGGCAGAGGAACGACCGTGACCATGACGAAGTGGCGCCAGGAAGGATGATCGGCTGATGGACGAGGACTCCAGGATCGACTCGCAGACAGAGGCGGATGGCGTGACGAACGAGCACCACCGAGAGGATGAGCTGCTGCCGCAGCTCGTGGCTCACCTGCGCGAGCACCGGTCCAAGCTGCGGGAGGAATGGGCCCACCGCATCCAGGACGCCCACCTCCTGCACGCGATGACACCCCAGGAGATGGCGGTGGAGACCAAGTCGGTCTACGACAACTACGTCGAGGTGCTCGAGACCGGCAGTGTCGAGGCCCTGCAGGACTACGCCCGCGACCTGTCCGAGCGCATCATCCCGCGAGGCGTGGAGACACAGGAGGTCGTCGGGATCGTGCTGCTGCTGCGCGACGTGCTGGCGCGATCGCTGTTCGAGAAGTACCAGCGGGACTTCGCTCTGCTGAACAGGGTGCTCGACGCCTATGAGCCGGCGGCGAACCGCATCGCCAACACGGTGGCCGTCAGCTTCGTGGACGAGCGCGAGCGCGTCATCCGTCAGCAGCAGGACGCCATCCGGGAGCTGTCGACGCCCGTGCTGCCGGTGCGTGAGCGTCTGCTCGTCCTGCCGATCATCGGCGTGCTGGACAGCGAACGCGCCCGTCAGCTGACCGAACAGCTGCTCGCCGGCATTCGCACGCACCGCGCCAAGGTGGTGGTCATGGACATCACCGGGGCGCCCGATGTCGACCAGACGGTCGCCAACCACCTCGTGCAGACCGTCGACGCCTCCCGACTCATGGGAGCAAGCGTGATCATCACCGGCCTGTCACCGAAGATCGCCCAAACCCTGGTCACCATCGGAGTCGACCTGAGCAAGATGAACACGATCGGTGACCTCCAGGGCGGTCTCGAGGAGGCCGAGAGGCTGCTCGGCTACACGGTCAGCCGGCAGGACGGGTCGGCGCGGTAGTGGACACGGGTCCGGCGCTGGTCTCGATCCTGCGGCAGGGTTCCTACCTGATCGCGTCGATCCACACTGCGCTGGACGACTCCCAGATGATCCGTTTCCAGGAGGACCTGATCGAGCAAATCGGCCAGCGCCGTTCCCGCGGCGTCATCATCGACGTCGCCGCACTGGACGTCCTGGACTCCTTCGGGTCCAAGACGCTGCGCAACATCGGCGAGATGGCTCGCCTCCGCGGCGCAACCACGGTCATCGTGGGCATCCAACCCGACGTGGCGTTTGCCATGGTGTCCCTGGGGATGGGCACGGGGTCGCTCTACACCGCCCTGGACCTGGAAGAAGGTCTGGAGTACCTCGACCGGAACGTCCGCAAGGACCCAGGCGCGGTCGGTACCACCAGCAGCTCACTGTCATGACCGACCTGGCCAGGGTGCACCTCGACTACAAGGCCGCTTTCCTGCGTTACCTGCCGCGGCGCGCAGAAGCCGCACTCCATGTCGGTTACAAGCTCGGTCGGGCGGCCGTCTCCGATGGTCTGAGCATCCTCGACCTGGTCGAGGTGCACCATGCGGTCCTCCTGGAGGTGCTGGAGGACACCCGAGGTGAGGACGTGGGCCAGGTCGCCACTGCCGCCTCGGAGTTCCTCCTCGAAGCGCTGGCCACGTACGACATGACGCAGCGAGGCCTGCTGCCCGGGTCATGACGCCCCCAATGGCGCTCGATCTCGGCGAGAAACGTGCGCCGCTGAGCGCATGACGCGAGATTCGCAAAAGTTTTTTCTCCTTCTGACCCGTGACCGGCGCCCCATCCAGGGGTAGGCAGCGGTTTCGGCACGCTGGTTCGCCTCGGCACCTGGTTCGTCATCCCCAGACGGTCAGGGGGTCTTACGTGTGAAGGCCCCGAACCGCACCTCTTGGGGCGCCGAGCAGGACCAGATCAGAAAGGCTCACACCATGAGCTACGTCAAGAAGTCGGTCACCGCACTGTTCGTAGGAGCAGTTCTCACGGCTGGTGCGGCAGCGCCGGCCACCGCCGCCAACAACAAGACCGATCAGGACGGCCTCGTCAACGTCAACGTCGGCGACGTCAACCTCCTCAACAACGTCGACATCGGCGTGGCGGCGCAGGTCGCTGCGACCATCTGCGGCGTCAAGGTCGGCCCCGTCGCCGTGCTGGGCACCGCGGTGGACGCCAGCGGCGCCACCCGCACCGTGTGCACGACCGACCAGGGCCCGGTCACGATCAGCAACTGACCGTCCCCACGAGCGTGGCGACGCCCCCCGCCGCGGGCCGCCGGACGCCCTCGATCGCGGTTGCGGTCGAGGGCGTTCGCCTCGCAGGCGCCTACCAGGATCGGAGGGACCGTGGACACCGGCCCGGCACTGGTCTCGATCATGCGACAGGGGCCCAACCTCATCGCGTCGATCCACACGGCCCTCGACGACTCCCAGCTGGCCCGGTTCCAACAGCACCTGATCGAGCAGATCGGCTGGTGCCAGTCCCGAGGAGTCATCATCGACGTCGCGGCCCTCGACGTCCTGGACTCTGTCGGGTCGAAGATACTGAGCGACATCAGCGAGATGGCTCGCTTGCGGGGTGCGACGACGGTGATCGTGGGCATCCAGCCCGATGTCGCCTTCGCCGTCGTGGCGCTCGGGACGAGAACCACGTCAATCTTCACCGCTTTAGACCTCGACGAGGGCCTGGCGTACCTCGCCAGCAGCGTGCCGGGGAACGTCGTGCGTCGACGCCATGGACGGGGTGGGGGCCCTCCGGCTGTCGACCCGACTCGATGACCTGAGACGTGTCACCGTGGAGGACCCATGCAGAGCGACGACTCGTTCCACATTGCCATCACCCCGTCCGGTTCGCGATGGCTGATCCGTCTGTGCGGAGAGGCCGACTACTCTGTCGTCAGCGAGCTCAGTGCCGCGCTGGCCGCCATCGGCCTCCATCCCGGCCAAGAGGTCCACATTGACGTCGGGGACCTTCGATTCGTCGACGTGTCCTGCCTGCGCGCCCTGATCCGCTTCGCCCAAAGAGCACAGCAGGTTGATGTCACCGTGACCGTTGAGCGACCCAACCACGCGTTCACCAGAATCCACGGGATGATGGACCCCGGCGTCCTTCAGCTGAGTCCCCGGCAGAATCGTGAGCCACTCCAGCAGGCGACAGACCCACCACTGAACGGTGGGTAGCGACAGGGGCGGGCACGTCGTTGACCCGGCGGGCGCGTCCAGGGGCAGAGCGCGCCGCCTGGTCTACGGGTGCGGCGGTAGCGGGGCCAGGTCCTGACGCCGGTGGAGCGAGGCTAGTTTCGGTCCGCGCTCACATCGCCCGCTCGGGCTCAGAAGGTCGAATTCTTGCCCTGCATGCCGGTCGCAGTAGGGATATCAGACCGAGTTCTTGCGCACCGTCAGCTCATGGAGTCGAGCCGCTCCGGAGCCACACCCGATGAGGCCCCAGGGGCACGAAACCGAGCTGGGTCAGGCGGGCCAGCTCGTCGCCCTGCGCGTAGGCGGTGACGGGGTGGCCGGGGTACATCGTGTGGGCCGCGGCGAGCGCGCCGTCGACGTCGGACGAGTGCCCGTCGAGGGACCAGAGGTTCGACAGGCCGACGGTCGGGCCCGCGTCGTTGAGCACGGCGCCGGCGAGCATGTCCATCCCCTGGTAGCGGGCCAGGACGGTGAGCCTGGGATGGGACAGCGCCTCCTCGGTGAGGACGCCGGCATAGTCGTGGATGGCGCTCCAGGTCGCCAGCCTGTCGGCGGAGTCGATGACGGACCACTGCTCCGGCAGGTGCGGGCCGCGCGTCGAGGGGCCGCCGGGGTGCCGAAGCCACTGGGCCTCGAACAGCAGCGTGAAGCCGTAGGGGCTGAGGTCGAGCGTGCCGTAGGTGTCGGCCACTGAGCAGTCGGTGCGGTCGGCCACGGCGCTCGCCACCGCGTCGTCGCGAAGGTCGGGATGGAGGGTCTTGGCGATCGAGTGCCAGGGCAACGCCGGACCCGTCGACCGCCACAGGCCGTCGCGGACGACGGTCCGGATCCCGTGCATGGCATGGATGTCGTCGTACCAGGCGAGGCTGGCGCCGATGGCCTCGTCGAGGTGAGAGCGGTCAGTGGCCACAGCTGGGTCCTCGGTGTGCTGGCTGTCCGTCCCGGATCGCTCCAGGTCGGAGCTTGAGCCGCTGACGTTAGTCGGCGCGCCGGTCTCGTCGGTAGTGCTTTCGGCGCTAGTCGATGGGGGCCTGCTCAGCATGGGACGCCCGTGTCGGAGATGCGTTGTGCCCGGTGGTCCGGGGCGCTCGCTGGGTCGGGCCCCGCCTCCGTGCCGACGTGCGACCTCGATCACGCCGTGTGCGCGACTGGGGCAGCTCGACGGTGGGTACAGGTCCGGGGTCAGGAGAAGGAGCCCAGCATGACAACGAGCGATCGCCGTACGACGGAGTCCGAGCTCGAGCGACCCACTCGCCGAGAAGCCGGCTGCCCCGACTGCACCGACGGGCTGGGCCGCGCCGCGCCGGTGGAGAAGCACGGCTGGCGCGACCGCATCCGCTCCAAGCCGGGGCTCGCCCAGGCCTGGCGCATCGGGGTCTTCGTCGCCGGGCTCCTGTGCGTGGCGGTGGGCTTCGCCCTCGCCGTGCTGCCGGGCCCGCTGACGATCCCGCCGGTGCTCCTCGGGCTCTGGATCTGGTCGACCGAGTTCGAGTGGGCCCGCCGCTTCTTCGTGACCTTCAAGGCCAAGGCGAAGGCCACCTGGGCCCATGCCAAGCAGCATCCGGCCAGCTCGGTGCTGATCACCGTCGGCGGGCTCGCCGCCGCCGCAGTCGCCTTCTGGGCCGTCGGTCACTTCGCGGTGGTCGACCGGGTCAAGGACGCGATCGGCCTGTAGCCCTCGCCCGTTCCCACCATCCCGATCCCCATAGCCCCCGGAGCAGTCGTGGCCAACCCCGAAGCGATCACCGACGAGCAGATCACGAGCGTCCTGTGCACCTACGCCGGCATGGTGGAGCGTGTCCTGCGCGATCCCGGCCGGTGGCTGGGCACCGATGAGGACCCGCCGCCGACCGCCCCGCTGCCGGCACGCGCGCTCGACGCCGTGCGCGATCGGGCCTTCGGGAGCACGACCCCCGCCTCGCCGGAGTGGCGCCGCGAGCCGGTCGAGCGCCGCGTCGGCTGGTGGGTCACCCGGATCGGGATCAGCGCCGGCCTGGCGGCAGCCGCACCTCGGTTCTTCGGGGCGCTGGCGAACCGGGTGCCGCTGCAGGGCGCCCTCGGCGCGGCCGCCTCCGGCCTCGCCGTGTGCGCCACCGCCCGCGAGCACGGCACCACCGCTCCGGAGGACTGGGTGCCCCTGCTCGGCACGGTGCTCTTCGACCGCCAGCTCGAGGCTCCCGCCGGGGCCGTGCCGGGGACCGCCGAGTCGGAACGACGCCTGTCCGACGCCGAGGACGCCGACGGCGACGGCGCCTCGGGCGGCCTCACCGGCGGTGCCCGCAGGGCCGTGACGTCCATCTGGAGCCTGGCCCGTGCGCTCCTGGCCCTCGGTGACCTGCTCGACCACCGGCCCCGCGGGGGCCGCGTCGTACGGCTCCTCGGCCAGGTCCCCGTGATCGGCGTTGCCAGCGGCTGGCTGGACGAGCGCGGAGGCATCCGTAGCGCCTCGCAGGAGACGACCACCCTCCTGCGCGCCCGGGCGCGCGGCTGAGGCCACGGCTCCCTGGGAGGTCGTCGACACCTAGGGGCGGAGGTGGTCCTCGAGGTTGGACCGTGCGTGAGATCACCAGGCCGGACACTGCCCACACCACAGCGCCCCGGCCTGGTGCGACGGCGAGACCGAGGTAGTCGACGACGTAGCAGGCGAAGAAGCCGACCACGAGCCACGACTGGTGGCGCAGGCGCCCGGCAAGGGCCGGCACCACGAACGCGGTCGCGATGCTGACCGCGTTCGTCGGTCCCAGCAGCAGTCCGGCCGTCCCGCTGGAGAAGCCGGCGTCGCGGTAGATGTCGGCGAACCAGCCGAAGATCGAGAGCGCCTGCACCGACTGGAGCCCAGACAACAGCACCATCGTCCGACCGAGCCGGGTGCGGGCCACGGCAGCGCGGCGACCGCTGCGGTGGAAGGCCTCCACATCCCGCGGTGGCACTGCGCCGGGCGGAGGTCGGCTCTGCCCCCGCCGAGCCGGGGGCTTGGCCGTAGTTGGAACGTTCGCGCAACCCGCGTTGCACGAACGTTCCAACTACGAGCAGGTCAGCGCTCCCGGGTTGCGGATCGCACCCGCAGGGCCCCGGTCGCCCGCTCACGCGATCGTCAGAACTCCGCTCCTCGGGTCGTCTCCTCGGCGCGCATGATGATCGTGTCGCCGTGGGTGCCGTAGCCGAGCACGGGCTCGTAGTACTGGTTGCCGTTGAAGGTGACCAGCAGCCACGTGGTGCGTCCCCGAGAGCTGACCGGGAAGACCATCGGCCACGGGATGTTGGTCGGGTGCGGGGCGTCGAGCCGGCCGAGCTCGTTCATCTCCAGGTCGTAGACCGGGTACCGGCCGCGGATGGCCCCCGGCGAGGCGTCGCCGTTGCTCGCCATCACGTACCACCGCCCGCCGAACCGCTGGAGCACCGGGCCCTCGGTCTCGACCTTGCTGGGGTCCGCCCCCGCCAGCTCGAGCTCGGTGAAGTCGGCGCCCCGCGGGCTCCGCGCCAGCGCCGGGTAGAAGTTGAAGAACGCGCGGGCGTTGACGAACCCGACGTACCAGCGCCCCCCGATCCGCACGATGTGCGGGTCCCACTGGCCCACCGCGGCCGACGGCAGCTCGGCCAGCGGCAGCTCCAGGCGCTCGGTGCGCAGCACGTGCACCCCGCGGAGCGGGTTCTTCCGCAGCGGCACGGTCACGTAGTTGATCTGCACGACCTCGCCGCTGAAGTCGCCCCACGTGCTGTTGGCGATGATCCAGCGGTCGTTGCGCTCGTCGAGGACGATGTGGCCGGCGTGGTCGCCCAGGACGGTGTCCTCGCCGTCACGCTGGAAGAACAGGTTGGCGACCTGCTCCATCTCGAAGGTCCTCACGTCGAGCGTCCACACGCCCCAGTGGGCGGTCTCGAAGAAGGCCAGCCCGGCCTGGGTGAAGGTGAGGTAGGCCTTGCCGTCCTTGATGTACGGCGTGCCGTTGGCGCGGGTGACCAGGTGCGGGTCGCGCAGCCCGAGCTGGCCGAAGTAGCCGGCCTCGACCCCGTCGAGCACCACGGTGCCCGAGTCGGCGCGCACCCCGAAGCCGTTGCGGTAGTCGGCCAGCGCCTCGGGCTGGCGCAGGTCGAGCACGTCGCCGAGGCTCTGGCGCAGCAGGGGCCGTGGGCCGGAGCCGTCGTCGACCAGCACGACCACGGTGGTGCTGGTGAGGCCGAGCGCGAGCTGGAACGGCGCCTGCAGGTCGGCCTCCACGGTGCCGAGGGTCTGCACCGCCCCGTCGACCGCCACCTCGAGACCGGCCGTGCCGGTGGCGCGGTCGTAGAACGCGGCGACGTAGTTGCCGGCGTCCTTGACCAGACCGGCGAGCACGGCGTCCTGGGTGGCGCCACCTCCGAAGGACTGGATGTCGACGACGACCGAGGCGAACGGCGCCACCTGGTGCGTCGATGACCGGAGAAGGCTGGAGAAGCCGCCCGTGCCGGACACCTCGAGTCGGCCGTCGCGGAAGGTGGCGGTGCCGCGCGCGCCCGTGGGGGAGAGGTGCTGATACTGCGACCCGCCGCTGGTGAACCGGTCGCGCAGCTGCACGAAGCGATCGGCGACGAGGTCGAGCTGGCGCTGCCGGTCCACGACCTCGAAGTTGAGGTCGAAGGGCGTGAGGCGCCGCGTCGGGCGGCGCGCGGCGTCGGCCGCGGCGGCGGGGGAGACGG
>NZ_CADCUP010000210.1 GCF_902805925.1 uncultured Nocardioides sp. | reverse complement strand
ACACCGCGTCCTGGACCTGGCCGGCGGCCACCGCGGCGAGGTGGGCGGCGACCGGCACGGCACGCCCGTCCACCACGCGCAGGGGCGCGTCGCCCGGCACGTCGAGACAGGCGCCGGGATCGGTCCGGCCCGCCGCCATGGCGGTGTCCCAGGTGAGCTCGCCGCTGCCGTCGGCGGTGATCACCGGGGCCTCGCCGACCGGCGCCCCGGGCCGGGTGCCGAGCACCGCCATCGCGGGGGCCGGCGGCTCGGTGTCGTGGACCACCAGCCCCAGGCGGGCGCACGCCAGCGTGGCGATCACGTGCTCCAGCGGCGGCAGCCCGGCCACCAGCACCTCGTGGCCCACGGTGAGGTCGAAGGCCCGCAGGGCTCCCGCGAACGCGGCCACCTCGGTGAGCAGCCGGGCGTAGGAGTACTCGCGGTCGGAGACCAGCGCGACCTCGTCGGCGAGGCCCCTGACGACGTGCCGGTCGACGGCGTTGAAGCAGGCGTTGATGGTGCCCGGGCTGCCGGCCGCCGGCTGCCGGAACCAGGCGAGGTCGGTGGTCGCGTCGCTCATGGCCCCATCCTCGCAGTGGCGCGCCGGCGGTCAGCCCGCGGCCGGGTCGAGCTCTCGCTGCCCCCACGGCGAGCCGTACTCGGTGAGGAGGTCGAGGAACGGCACGGCGTCGAACGCCTCGGGGCCGAGCACGCCGGTGCCCTTCCACGTGCCCCGCGCGAGCAGCTCCAGCGCCACGACCGGGTTGACCGCGGTCTGCCAGACCACGCACTGGTGGCCGTACTCCGCCATCGACCACTCGTTGTCGACCACGTGGAAGAGGTACGTCGAGCGCGGCGAGCCGTCCTTGCCCCGGCCGGTGACCCACAGCCCGGCGCAGGTCTTGCCCCGCATCCGCGGCCCGAGCTCGGCGGGGTTCGGCAGGCAGGCGGCGACCACGTCGCGGGGCGACACCTCGACGCCGCCGACCGCGACCGGGTCGGTGGAGTCGAGGCCGAGCTTGTGCAGGGTCTCGAGCACGTCGATGAACTCCTCGCCCATGCCGTACTTGAAGGTGACCCGCCCGGCCTCCACCCAGCGAGGCATCAGGAGCACCTCCTCGTGCTCCACGTTGACGCACTCGACGGGCCCGATGCCCTCGGGGAAGTCGAACATCTCGGGCTCGCTGAACGGCGCGGTCGTGAACCAGCCGCGGTCCCTCTCCCACACCACCGGCGGGTTGAGGCACTCCTCGATGGTCGTCCAGATCGAGAACGACGGTGCGAAGTCGTACCCCTCCACCGTCAGGTTGGCGCCGTCACGCACGCCGAGCTCGTCGATCTCGCTGAAGAGGTGGTCCGCGGCGTACCGCGCGAAGACGTCGGAGAGCCCCGGCTCGACGCCGATGCCACACAGTGCCAGCCTGCCGGCCGCCTCCCACTGCGGCGCCACGGCGAACTGCTCGTCGCCCAGCTTGACCCCGGTCTGCTCGTACGGCGCGTCCGGGTGCGGCCGGGAGAGCGACATGGCCATGTCGAGGTAGTCGGCCCCGGCGGCGTAGGCGCCCTCGAAGATCGGCAGGACGAACCGAGGGTCGACGGCGTTCATCACGTGGGTGACGGCGTGCTCGCGGCACAGCGCGGCGACCGAGTCGGCGGAGGAGGCATCGACCCGCGCGGCGGTGAACCGCTCGTCGACCGCGGCCGCCCGCTCGGCGCTGGCGAGGGAGTAGTCGGCGATGACCACGGTGTCGAAGAAGTCCCGGCGGGCGGCGATGGCGGCGAAGGCACCGCCCACGCCGCCCGCCCCGACGAGCAGGACGCGCATGGCCTCGCTCATCCCTCGGCCTGGCCGATGTAGCTCATCACGTGCTTGACCCGCGTGTAGTCCTCGAGGCTGTACATCGAGAGGTCCTTGCCGTAGCCGGAGTGCTTGAAGCCGCCGTGCGGCATCTCGGAGACGAACGGGATGTGGGTGTTGATCCACACCACGCCGAAGTCGAGCCTGCGCGACATCCGCATCGCGCGGCCGTGGTCCTTGGTCCAGACCGAGGACGACAGCCCGTAGCGCACGCCGTTGGCCCAGCGCAGCGCCTCGGCCTCGTCGCCGAACCGCTGGACGGTGATGACGGGGCCGAAGATCTCGTCCTGCACCTGCTCGTCGTCCTGGCGCAGCCCCGAGACCACCGTGGGCTCGTAGAAGTAGCCGGTCTCGCCCTGTCGCCTGCCCCCGGTCTCGAGCCTCGCGTGGTCGGGCAGCCGGTCGACCATGCCGGCCACCCGGGCGAGCTGGTCGGCGTTGTTGAGGGCGCCGTACAGCACGTCCTCGTCGTCGGGCATCCCCGTGCGGATGCCCTTCGCCTGCTCGGTCAGCGCGGCCACGAGGTCGGCGTGGACGCCCGGACCCGCGAGCACCCGGGTGGCGGCCGTGCAGTCCTGCCCGGCGTTGAAGTAGCCCGCCTCGGCGATGGCCGCGGCGGCCGCCTCGACGTCGGCGTCGTCGAAGACGATGACCGGTGCCTTGCCGCCGAGCTCGAGGTGCACGCGCTTGAGGTCGGCGGCCGCCGAGCCGGCGACCTCCATGCCCGCCCGCACGGAGCCGGTGATGGAGACCATCTGCGGGACGGGGTGCTCGACGAGGGTGCGGCCCGTGCCGCGGTCCCCGCACACCACGTTCAGCACCCCCGGCGGCAGGAACTCCTGGCACAGCTCCGCCAGCAGCGTCGAGCTCGCCGGGGTGGTGTCGCTCGGCTTGAGGACCACGGTGTTGCCGGCCGCCAGAGCCGGGGCGATCTTCCAGATCATCATCATCAGCGGGTAGTTCCACGGCGTCACCTGGCCCACCACGCCGATCGGCTCGCGGCGGACGAAGGAGGTGTGGTCCGCGAGGTACTCCCCGGCCGACCTGCCCTCGAGCAGCCGCGCCGCGCCGGCGAAGAAGCGGAAGTGATCGGAGCTGGGCGGGAGCTCCTCGCTGGCCGTCAGCCCGATCGGCTTTCCGGTGTCCCGCGACTCCACGCGCACGATCTCCTCGGCGCGCTCGTCGATGGCGTCGGCGATGCGGAGCAGCGCGCGGGCGCGCTCCTGCGGCGTGGCCGTCGCCCAGCCCTCGAAGGCGGCGTCGGCGGCGGCGTACGCGCGGTCGACGTCCTCGGCTCGCGACATGGGGGCGCGGGCGTAGACCTCGCCCGTGCTGGGGTCGATGACGTCGTAGGTCTCGCCGGAGACCGCGTCGACGAGCTCACCGCCGATGACGTTCCTGAAGGACTGTGAGGACATGTGAGGACCCTAGCCAGCGAACCGACGGATTCGGTAGGTGTGAATCAATGTCACGACGGATTCCGTCGCACCGAGCCCGGCGGCCGCGAGGTCGGCCCACCCGGTCAGGCCCGGCCCGCGACCATCACCCCGTCGACCCACGTCGAGACGACCCGGGTGGCACCGATCTCCTCGACCGGGCCGGCGAACGGGTCGCGGTCCAGCACGACCAGGTCGGCCGCGGCACCGGCTCGGACGATCCCGGCGTCGTCGCGGTGGTTGATCCAGGCGCTTCCCGACGTGTACGCCGCGAACGCGGTGACGAGGTCGAGCGCCTGCTCGGGCAGGAAGGGGTCGGTGCCCGACCGCCCCTGCGCCCCGTACGTCGTGCGGTTGACGGCCGTATGCATGGCGAGCAGCGGGTCGGGGGTGCTCACCGGCCAGTCGCTGCCGGCGGCCAGCCGCGCGCCGGCGCGGTCCAGGTCGCCGAAGGGGTACTGCCGTCGGCTGCGCCGCTCCCCCAGGAACGGCACGGTCAGCTCGTCCATCGCGGGCTCGTGGCAGGCCCACAGCATCTGCAGGTTGGCCGTCACCCCCGCCCGGGCGAAGCGCAGGACGTCGTCGG
>NZ_CADCUP010000209.1 GCF_902805925.1 uncultured Nocardioides sp. | reverse complement strand
CCCCTACCACGGTCGAGGTGGCGCCCCGGCACGTCGTCAACCTCACCGCGATGCGGCTCGTCCCGGCGGCGACGGCGTCACCGCCGACCGGCACACCCACCCCCACGCCGACCCCGGCGCCCGCGTCCCGAGCGGTCGACCCCCGCGTCGTGCCGTCGGCCCCACAGCAGGCGCCGTCGTGGACCCGGCCTCCGGTGGCCGCCCAGCCGGTGCCGGTCCGCGACGACGGCCGGACCGTCGTCCGTGGTGCCCGCCGCCCCCGGCCCGGGCCGGTGCCCGAACGGCGCGTCGCGCCGGCGCCGCCGCCACGGTGGCGGGTCACCTTCGACGACGGCGAGACGTTCGTCGTGGAGGGGCTGGCGCTGGTCGGTCGCCGCCCGGAGCCGCGCGGCGGCGAGCCCGTGCACCACGTCGTGCCCCTGTCGTCCACCGACATGTCGCTGTCGAAGACCCACGCGCAGATCGGCCAAGCTCCCGACGGCGCGCTGGTCGTGATGGACCGCGGCTCGACCAACGGATCCGTGCTGCTGCGCAGGGGGGTGGCCCGCGAGCTGACCGCCGGCAAGCCCGCCACGGTCCTGGACGGCGACACCGTGCGTTTCGGGGACCGCGAGATGACGGTCAGTCGCGAGGCCTGACGCGCGCCGCCTGCCGAGGGATCAACGGGTCAGCACGACCGGCACGCGCACCGTCGCGCCTCGGGCGCTGGTCCACACGACCTGGCCGGCATCGAGGCGGTGCGGAGCCGCCGGCCCGTCCACCCTGACCCGGAAGGTCGCCGACTCTCCCGGGCGCAGCGTCAGCGCCGCCGGACGCACGGTCACCGTGTGGGTGTCGAAGCCGATCGCCCGCGAGGAGAAGTACGTCGGCCGGCCGCCCACGTTGGTGACCCTGCGGCGCACCGTGCGGTCGCCACGCAGCAGCACCGACGGGATGTTGAGCTCCTCGCCGGACAGGTCGCCGTCGAGGTAGGCGCGGAACGCCGAGTCGCCGAGAGGGAAGGCGAGGCCCGGGCGGGGGGCCTTGGGGGCGGCGCTGCGGCCTGCGCCCTGGCGCAGCCCCGCGCCGGGGCCGCCCACGGGCACGGCCGTGGTGGAGAGCGCCGAGCGCACCACGTCGGCGCTCCAGTCGCGGTGCCGGGCCCGCACGAGCGCGGCGACGCCGCTCACCTGGGCGGCGGCGGCCGAGGTGCCGGTGAAGAGGTCCCAGCGGCGGCCGGTCGTGGACGGCACCGCGCCGAGCACGCCGGTGGCGGGGGCGACGAGGTCGGGCTTGAGGGTGCCGGAGGTGGGGTCGCCGGGCGCCGACCAGCCGGCCAGCCGGAGGGGCGCGGTGGTCCGACCCAGCGGACGCAGGGCCGCCTCGGCACGTGGATGGCGGCGGAGCCAGCGCAGCAGCACACGGCCCTCGCGGGCCTCCAGGTGCACCGTCGGGAGGCTGTGGAAGTCGTCGGCGACGGTGCCGGGGCGGCGGTTGAGGAGGACCATGCCGACGCCGTCGGCGTGCCGGACCGTCTGCGACTTCTCGACCCGGGCGCTGCCACCGCGTCGGCACACCACGACCGCGCCGGCCGCCAGGCCCGCATCCAGGGAGCCGGGCAGGCACCGGGCGGCTTCGCGGCGCCCGGCGCCGGGCGCCGACACGTCGGTGGCGAGCACGAGGCGGGCCCGGCCGACGGGTTCCACGGACCGCGTGGCGCCCTCGAGCCGGGGACCGCCGCGCACGTGGACGCGGCCGGCCCGGACCGACCCGGCGAGCGCGCCCACGGTGGTCACCCACGGCGCCGGGTGCGCGGCGTACTGGCGGCGGGCGTCGTTGCCGGCGGCGGCCACCACGACGACGTCGTTCTCGGTGGCGCCGAGCAGCGCCCGCTCCACCGTGTCGTAGGCGGTGGGCCCGGCCACCGAGAGGTTGAGGACGTCGACGCGGTCAGCCGTGGCCCGGTCGATCGCGCTGACGAGGTCGGCGGTCGAGCAGCCGTCGTCGGTCGGGTCGGGGGCCGACCAGCAGGCCTTGTAGGCGGCGACGCGCGCCTGCGGGGCCACGCCTCCGAAGGCGCCCGACTCGTCGTCGGCGGTGATGGACACCCCGGCGTTGCCGGCCGCGACGGAGGCCACCTGGGTGCCGTGACCGGTGACGTCGCGCGGCGAGAGCGACTCCGAGCTGCGCACGCGGTCGGCGCCGTAGCCAGCCACGAACCACTGGGCGCCGACGAGCTTGCGGTTGCAGACCTCGGCCGGCCAGTCGTCGGCGGTGGCACAGCCGCCGACGAAGCGCTCGGGCTGACGGCCCAGGCCCGGGGTGTCGGCGAAGACGGGGCTGTCGGGGGCGATGCCGGAGTCGACGACCCCGACCACCACGCCCGCGCCCCCGCGCTCGCGGCGGGACGCCCGAGCGAGGCCGAGGGAGGTGGTGCGGGTGGTGGGCACGGCGGCCAGCGGGAGGACGACGTCGGGCTCGACCAGCTCGACCGCTGGGTCGGCCGCCAGCGCCCCGGCCTGTGCGGCGGTGAGCCGGGTGGCGAAGCCGTTGAGGGCGGTGGTCCACCGGTAGACCGGCGCCGGTGCACCCACGGTCGCCAGGACGACGTCCTGCTCGGCGGTCAGCGCCGGCATCGCCGCGGGCGACGCGGAGCCGGGCGAGGAGAGCGTGACGAGGTACAGGCCGTCGGTCTCGGAGGCCCCCGACGCGGCGGGGAGCGCCAGCGCGGAGGCGCCCACGACACCGGCGAGCAGGGCACCGAGGCGCGCGCGGGTGTCGCGTCGTCGCGACGTCGTGCGCGCGCTCGCCACTGCCATCGTGCTGCTCCCGGGTCCGGCCGGCACGGACGTCGTGTCGGCGGGCGGTCCATGCTCGCAGGGGATTGGCGGGGAATCAAAGGCCAGACCTACGCTGTGGACATGTCCAGCGCGCCTCTCGAGCTCACCGTCGGCTTCGACCTGGACATGACCCTCATCGACACCGTGCCCGGCTTCCGCGCCAACCTGCTCGCCCTCGGCAGCGAGCTCGGCGTCGAGTTCCCGGTCGAGGAGATGACCGAGCGGCTCGGACCACCGCTCGACCTGCTGCTCGCCCCGCACCTCGCGGAGGAGGCCGTCGCAGCGGCCATCGACCGCTTCCGGAGCCTCTACCCCGAGCACTCGATCACCAGCGTGCCGGCGTTCGAGGGCGCCCACGAGGCGATCGCCGCCGTACGCCGTCACGGCGGCAAGGTGCTGCTCGTGACCGGAAAGTTCGCGCTCAACGCCCAGCGCCACGTCGACCACCTGAGCCTCGACGTCGACCTGGTGGCCGGTGAGGTGTGGGGCGTCGGCAAGGCCGCCGCCCTGGTCGAGCACGGCGCCACGATCTACGTCGGCGACCACGTGCACGACGTCGAGGGCGCGCTGGCCGCCGGCGCGACCAGCGTCTCGGTGCTCACCGGCGGCTGCACCCGCGAGGAGCTGGTGGAGGCGGGCACGCACGTCGTCCTCGAGGACCTCGTGCAGTTCCCGGCCTGGCTCGACGAGCACCTGCTCGACCTCCGCCTGGAGGCGCTGGCCGCCGACCTCGCCGCCCGAGGGTCGGTCGTGGTCGCCTACAGCGGGGGAGCCGACAGTGCCTTCCTGCTCGCCGCCGCCGTCCGCGCCCTCGGCCCCGACCGCGTGCTCGCCGCCACCGGCTACTCCCACTCCCTGCCCGAGGCCGAGCGCGACCCGGCCCGCGCCTTCGCCGCGTCCCTCGGCGTCCGGCTGGTCACGCCGGCCACCCACGAGATGGACCGTGAGGGGTACGTCGCCAACGACGGCGACCGCTGCTACTTCTGCAAGGCCGAGCTGACCGAGGTGCTGGGGGAGATCGCTGCGCGCGAGGGCTTCGCCTTCGTCGCCACCGGCACCAACGCCGACGACGCCGTCGCCGGCTTCCGGCCGGGCATCCGCGCCGCCGCCGAGCGGGGCGCCGTCACGCCGCTGCTCGACGCCGGCCTCACCAAGGAGCAGGTGCGCGCCGGGTCCCTGCGGTGGGGCCTGCCCACCTGGGACAAGCCCGCCGCCGCCTGCCTGTCCAGCCGGGTCGCCTACGGCATCTCGGTGACGCCGTACCGGCTCGGCCGCATCGAGCGCGCCGAGGCGGCCGTCCGCCGGGTGCTGGAGACCGAGGGCCTCGTGGTGCGCGACCTGCGGGTGCGCGACCTGGGCGACCGGGCGTCGGTGGAGGTCGACGCGACCCTGCTGGCGGGGCCGCTGGCCTCGGGCGCGGCAGCGGCGGTGCGCGACGCGGTGCTCGCCGAGGGCTTCGAGGAGGCGGTGCTCGACCCCCGGGGCTTCCGCTCCGGCTCCCTCAACGACGCCCTGCGATAAGTGCGTTGGCACCCCGGTTGTCCGGCCACATATCCTTCCCCCCTGCGCGCGACACGGGTCGCGCGACGAGCGCAAGCAGATAGGTCAGAGCTGTGCCCACTGGCAAGGTGAAGTGGTTCGACGCCGACAAGGGGTTCGGGTTCCTCTCCCAGGACGACGGACCGGACGTCTACGTCCACTCCGACGCGCTCCCCGAGGGCATGAAGGCCCTCAAGAACGGCGCCCGCGTCGAGTTCGGCATCGCCCAGGGCCGGCGCGGCGACCAGGCGCTCCAGGTGCGGGTCCTCGACGCGCCCGCGTCGGTGAGCCGCAACCAACGCAACGCCTCGCGCAAGAAGCCCGAGGAGATGGTCCCGATCGTGGAGGACCTGATCCGTCTCCTCGACGACGTCGGCGAGGGCTACCGCCACGGCCGGCACCCCGACCCCCGCACGGCCCGTCCGACCGCCAAGCTGCTCCGCGCGCTCGCCGACGAGCTGGAGCTCTGAGGTAGCGGGGGGGCCGCCACTGGTTCATCAAGGTATGCAGGTGAACCAGTGCTTCCCATGCCGTGCAAGCCGTGGGAAGTGCCGGTTCGACGACATACCTTGATGAAGCGTCAGCGCCGTCACGCCGTCGCCGCACCCCGCCGCGACAGCAGGACGTACGCCGACCACGCCGCCAGCACCACGGCCGCCACGCCGAGCCCCAGCCGGGGCATGAGCGGCATCGCGATGCCGACGAACCCGCCCACCACCCAGGCGAGCTGGAGGGTGGTGTCGGAGCGGGCGAAGGCGCTGGCCTGGATGCGCCCGGGCACGTCGCGCTGGATGGTCGAGTCCAGCGACAGCTTCGCCAGCGACTGCGCGAGACCGGCGGTGAGGCCCAGCAGGGCCAGTGGCAGGACGCTGTAGAACAGCGCGGCCACCAGGGCGAGCGCGGCGTCGGCGAGCAGCACGACCACGACCGTGACGGCCGGGTCGATGCGCCGGGTCAGCGAGGCCGCGGCGATGCCGAGGACGTTGCCGAGGCCGGCGGCGCCGATGACGATGCCGAGGAGGTACTCCGGCCGCCAGCCCTCGATGGGGTTCTCGCGCAGCAGGAAGGCCATGAACATCGTCAGGAACCCCGAGAGCCAGCGCGGTCCGCAGTTGGCGCGCAGCGCGAAGGCCACCGCGGCGGGGATCCGCACCTTGGCCCGCCGGCTGTCGGTGGCGCCGGTCGTCTCCTCGCCCGAGAGCACGAGCGTGCCCTCGCCCTGGCTGGAGTCGACCTGCTCCGGCAGCCGGATCGCCCAGATGGTGGCCAGCACGAACACCGCGAAGGCGTAGCGCAGCGACCACTCCGGACCGAAGTACGACGCCGCGCCGGCCAGCGGCGCCGACACCGCCGCCCCCACGACACCGGCCAGGGACACGCGCGCGTTGGCCTTGACCAGGGTGAGGCCGTCGGGCAGCAACCGGGGCACGGCGGCGGCGCGGGTGACGCCGTAGGCCTTGGAGGCGACCAGCACCCCGAGGGCGGCCGGGAACATCCACGTCGACTCCGTGACGACGGCCGTGGCGAGCACCCAGCACAGGAAGCCGCGGATCGCCATGGTGGAGCCGATCGCCCAGCGGCGACCGTGGCTGAACCGGTCGAGGAACGGGCCGATGAGCGGCGCCACGATGGCGAAGGGGAGCATGGTCAGGCCCAGGAACAACGCCACCTGGCCCCGCGCCTCACCCGTCGGGACCTGGAAGAAGAGGGTGCCGGCCAGCGAGATGGCGACCGCCGCGTCACCGGCGGCGTTGAAGGCGTGCAGCTCGATGAGGCGGGAGAGTCCGGAGTCGCCGGCGCCCTCGGCCCGCGCCGCCCGGCGCGCCTGGGTGGCGGAGAAGCGGCCGGCCCGCCCGGTCACCCGGGCCGCGCCCGCGATGCCACGCCCGGTGACGCGGGCGCTCGCCCCGACGGCGCGACCCACGCCACGGCCCGCGGCCCGGGCGCGCTCGGCGGCGGGGCTGCCGGGCTCCTGGTCGCTCGTCGTCACGTGGTCATCCTGCCGGGTGGGGTGCCCGAGGAGACAGCACCACACTCCGTTTGTCATGATCGGGGCGTGACCCCCCTTGCCCCCGCCAAGCCCGACGCCACCCTCGTCAAGGCCGTCGACGCCGCTCGCGCCGCCCTCTCGGAGCAGGTGCCCGCCGCCGACGTCGGCGAGCACCTGGGCCACGAGGTCGAGGTCGAGGCCGAGCGGGTCGTCACCCACCTCTTCGAGTGCGTCCGTGCCGGGTACGCCGGCTGGCGCTGGGCCGTCACCGTCGCCCGCGCACCGCGCCAGAAGGAGGTCACGGTCAACGAGGTCGTGCTGCTCCCCGGCGGCGACGCCATCGTGGCCCCCACCTGGGTGCCCTACAGCCAGCGCCTGCAGCCCGGCGACCTGTCCCCGGGCGACCTCCTCCCGGTCGAGGACGAGGACCCCCGGCTCGTGCCGACGTACCTCGTGGGGGACGACCCGCTCGGGCCCGACGACGTCGCCCAGGTCAAGCAGGTGGCCTCCGAGCTCTACCTCGGCCGCGTCCGCACCCTCTCGGTCGAGGGCCGCGACCTCGCCGCCGAGCGGTGGTACGACGGCGACGGAGGACCCGAGTCCCCGCTCGCCAGGTCGGCGCCGGCGTCCTGCACCACCTGTGGCTTCCTGGTGCGCCTGGCCGGGCCGCTGTCGGAGACGTTCGGCGTCTGTGCCAACGGCAACGCCAACGACGACGGCCGCGTCGTGTCGTTCGACCACGGCTGCGGAGCGCACTCCGAGGTCAAGCTGAGCCGGAGGAACCAGCCCGCAGCTGCGCCCGAGCACGCCTTCGACTCGATGAGCACCGGCGACTACGAGAGCTTCTGACGCGGCCCCCGGCCCTACCGCGCCGCGGTGAGCTCCGCGCGCGCCCGCCGGCGACGCCGGCAGTACTCCCAGCCGAAGAGGCCGAGGCCGAACCCCGCCAGGCAGGTCCACAGCCACCACGAGCGGCCGTCGTCCTGCAGCCGGCCGTAGAACGGCAGCAGCGCCACGAACCCGAGGAACCACAGGGCCGTGCCGACCTCCAGGGTGCGCACGCCGTCGACGTCCAGCGGCTCCACATCGGCCACGATGTAGGTCCGGTTGCCGATCTCGTGCTTCCTCGGCTGGTCGTCGCGCAGCTCCACGACAGGCACGCTAGCAACCACCGGTCCAGCCGTGCACGGGCCGGGTGCAGCCGGGCGCGGGGCTCTGGGAAGATGCCGCCGTGAGCCAGGCAGTCACCACCTCGTCCCGCGGCCTCGACCGCTACTTCCGGATCACCCAGCGCGGCTCGACGGTCGGGCGCGAGGTGCGCGGGGGCGTCGTCACCTTCTTGACGATGGCCTACATCATCGTGCTCAACCCGATCGTCCTGCTGGCGGGCACCGACATCGACGGCGAGCAGCTCGCGGGCGGCGACTTCGCCGCCATCAGCGCCGCGACGGCCCTGGTGGCGGGCGCGCTGACGATCCTGATGGGCGTCGTGGCCAACTACCCGCTGGCGCTGGCCACGGGCCTGGGCCTCAACGCCTTCGTGACCTTCTCGGTCGCCAGCCAGATGACGTGGGCCGACGCGATGGGCCTGGTGGTGATCGAGGGCCTCGTCATCCTGGTGCTGGTGCTCACCGGCTTCCGGGAGGCGGTCTTCCACGCGGTCCCCGCCCAGCTCAAGGTCGCCATCTCGGTCGGCATCGGCCTCTTCATCGCGCTGATCGGCCTCGTCGACGCCGGGTTCGTCCGGCGCACCGGCGCCGGACCGGTGCCGGTCGAGCTCGGCATCGGCGGCCAGCTCTCGGGCTGGCCCGTGCTGGTGTTCTGCGTGGGCCTCGCCCTGGTCATCGGCCTGTACGTCGCCGGCGCCAAGGGCGCCATCCTGATCTCGATCGTCGTCTCGACGGTGCTGGCGATCGTCGTGGAGTCGGTCGCCGACATCGGCCCCGCCTTCACCCCCGACGGCGCGAACCCCCGGGGCTGGAACCTCAACGTCCCCGCGATCCCCGAGTCCGTGGTCGACCTGCCCGACTTCCAGCTGGTGGGGGACTTCAACCTGCTCGGCTCGTGGGAGAACGCCGGCGTCGTCACCGTCCTGCTGCTCGTCTTCACCCTGCTCCTGGCCGACTTCTTCGACACCATGGGCACGATGACCGCCATCGGCGCCGAGGCGGGGCTGCTCGATGCGGAGGGCAACCCGCCGGGCACCCGCCGCATCCTGGTGGTCGACTCGCTGGCCGCGGTCGCCGGTGGCGCGGCCAGCGTGTCGAGCAACACCTCCTACATCGAGTCGGCCTCCGGAGTCGGCGAGGGCGCGCGGACCGGCCTGGCCTCCGTCGTCACCGGCCTCCTCTTCCTGCTCGCCACGCTCTTCGCCCCGCTGGTGCAGGTGATCCCCAACGAGGCCGCCGTACCGGCCCTGGTGCTCGTGGGCTTCCTGATGATGCAGCAGGTCAGGGGCATCGACTGGGACGACGTCGAGATCGCCATCCCGGCGTTCCTGACGATCGTGCTGATGCCGTTCACCTACTCGATCTCGGCCGGCATCGGCGCCGGCTTCCTGGCCTTCGTCCTCGTCAAGGTCGTCCGCCGCAAGGCAGCCGCCGTGCACCCGCTGATGTGGGTTGTGGCCGCCCTGTTCCTCGTCTACTTCGCCATCTCGCCGCTCAGCGCCTGGCTCAGCTGATCCACCCGGTCCCGGCCGGTCCGGCGGACACTCGCCGGAATGTTTAGCCGAGGTAATGAGTTAGGCTAAGTACCATGCCCACCGTCGAGAAGGTCGCCCGCACCGACGCGAACCTCGCGTCCGAGTTGCGCCTGTCGGTGATGCGCCTGCGTCGCCGGCTGGCCTCCGAGCGCCACCCCGACAACGAGCTGGGCCTGGGCCAGATGTCGGTCCTCGGCTGCCTCTTCCGCAACGGCGACCAGCCGATCGGCGAGCTCGCCGCCTTCGAGAAGGTGCAGCCGCCCTCGATGACCCGGACCGTCACCGCGCTCCAGGCCGGTGGCTACGTCACCCGGCGCCCGCACGAGCTCGACGGTCGCCAGGTCGTCGTCGGCCTCACCGACACCGGCCGGGCCACCGTGCTGGCCGACCGCGAGCGCCGCGACGCGTGGCTCGCGCGGGCCCTGGGCACCTGCACGCCCGACGAGCGAGCGGTGCTGCGCCAGGCCGCCCCGATCCTCCAACGACTGGCGCAGGAGGACTGAACCGCTTGAGTCCCACCTTCCGCTCCCTCCGCAACCACAACTACCGCCTGTACCTGGTGGGCAGCGTCGTGTCGAACACCGGCACCTGGATGATGCGCGTCGCCCAGGACTGGCTGGTGCTCTCCATCCCGGGCAACGGCGGCACCGAGCTCGGCATCACCACCGGCCTGCAGTTCCTGCCCGTGCTGCTGCTCTCGCCGTACGCCGGCGTCATCGCCGACCGGTTCCCCAAGCGGCGGCTCCTCCAGGTCACCCAGGCCACGATGGCGCTCGCCTCCCTCGCGCTCGGCGTCATCGCCGTCCTCGGGGCGGCGCAGACGTGGCACGTCTACGCGCTCGCGCTCGCCTTCGGCGTCGGCTCGGCCTTCGACGCCCCGGCGCGCCAGTCGTTCGTCTCGGAGATGGTGGGTCCCGAGGACCTCACCAACGCCGTCGGCCTCAACTCCGCCAGCTTCAACACCGCCCGCATCCTCGGCCCCGCCCTGGCCGGCCTGATGATCGGCGCGCTGGGTGACGGCATGGTGGCCTCCGGCTGGGTGATCCTCATCAACGCCGTGTCGTACCTCGCGGTGATCCTCCAGCTCCAGCGCATGGACGTAGCCGAGCTCGACAGCCCCGAGCCGCACACCGGCGCCAGCAAGGGGATGCTGCGGGAGGGCGTCGCCTACGTCCGCAGCCAGCCCAAGATGATGATGATCCTGGTGATCGTCTTCTTCGCCGGCACCTTCGGCATGAACTTCCAGATCACCTCGGCGCTGATGGCCACCGAGGTCTTCGACAAGGGCGCGGGCGAGTTCGGCGTCCTGGGCTCGGCGATGGCGGTGGGGTCGCTGGCCGGTGCGCTGATGGCCGCCCGCCGGGTGCGCATCCGGATGCGGCTGCTCGTCGGCGCCGCCCTGGTCTTCGGCGTCGCCGAGATCGTGGCGGGCCTGCTGCCGACCTACCTGACCTTCGTGATGTTCGTCCCGCTCATCGGGCTGTCGACCATCACGCTGCTCAACTCCGCGAACGCCACCATGCAGCTGGAGTCCGACCCGCTCATCCGCGGCCGGGTGATGGCGCTGTACATGACCATCGTCATGGGCGGCACCCCGCTCGGCTCGCCGGTCATCGGCTGGATCGGCGAGACGTACGGCGCCCGCTGGTGCCTGGTCATCGGCGGTGCCCTGGTCATCGTCGGGGTCGCCCTGGCCTGCCTGGTCTACCTCCGCGCGTCCCACCTGACGCTCGCCCAGGCGCTGCGCCGGTCGGCGGTGATCGCACCCGCGCCGGAGCGGGTGCAGCAGCAGGCCTGAGGCGGGGGCCGGCGTTTTGACCGCCCTGTGGGCGCCGGGTAATCTCGATCCTCGTGTCTGGGTGACCAGGCACCTGCGGCCTGCCCTCGTCAGCCGCCGTGTCCCCGGGACACAGCCCAGGCACATCGCTCCAGCGCTCCATCCCCGTTCCGGCAAGGCGCCGGTCCGTGACAGTGAACACGAAAGGGAACCACCAGGTGCCCACCATTCAGCAGTTGGTCCGCAAGGGCCGTCAGGACAAGGTGTCGAAGAACAAGACGCCTGCCCTCAAGGGTTCGCCGCAGCGACGCGGTGTCTGCACCCGCGTCTACACCACCACCCCGAAGAAGCCGAACTCCGCCCTCCGCAAGGTCGCCCGCGTGCGCCTGTCGAGCGGCGTCGAGGTCACGGCGTACATCCCGGGTGTGGGCCACAACCTCCAGGAGCACTCGATCGTGCTCGTCCGCGGCGGCCGGGTGAAGGACCTTCCCGGTGTCCGCTACAAGATCATCCGCGGCACCCTCGACACCCAGGGCGTCAAGAACCGCAAGCAGGCCCGCAGCCGCTACGGCGCCAAGAAGGAGAAGAGCTGACATGCCGCGCAAGGGTCCCGCACCGAAGCGTCCGATCGACGTCGACCCCGTCTACGGGTCGCAGATCGTCACCCAGCTGGTCAGCAAGGTCCTCCAGGACGGCAAGAAGCAGGTTGCCCAGCGGATCGTCTACACCGCCCTCGAGGGCTGCCGCGAGAAGACCGGCACCGACCCGGTCGTCACGCTCAAGCGCGCGCTCGACAACGTGAAGCCGGCCATCGAGGTCAAGTCCCGCCGCGTCGGCGGTGCTACCTACCAGGTCCCGATCGAGGTCAAGGCCAACCGCAGCACCACCCTGGCCCTGCGCTGGCTCGTCGGCTACGCCGGCGCCCGCCGTGAGAAGACCATGGCCGAGCGCCTGATGAACGAGATCCTCGACGCGAGCAACGGCCTCGGCGCCGCTGTGAAGAAGCGTGAGGACACCCACAAGATGGCCGAGTCGAACAAGGCCTTCGCCCACTACCGCTGGTGACCCTGAGGAGCGCGCCGCCCAGCGCGGCGTGCTCCTCACCACCGCTCCCCACTACCTCCGAGGGACTGAGACACACCTGTGGCCGTCGACATCACCACCGACCTGAACAAGGTCCGCAACATCGGCATCATGGCGCACATCGACGCCGGCAAGACCACCACCACCGAGCGCATCCTCTTCTACACCGGCATCACCTACAAGATCGGTGAGGTCCACGAGGGCGCCGCCACCATGGACTGGATGGAGCAGGAGCAGGAGCGCGGCATCACCATCACGTCCGCCGCGACGACCTGCTGGTGGAAGAAGCACCAGATCAACATCATCGACACCCCCGGGCACGTCGACTTCACCGCCGAGGTCGAGCGCTCGCTGCGCGTCCTCGACGGCGCCGTCGCGGTCTTCGACGGTGTCGCCGGTGTCGAGCCCCAGACCATGACCGTGTGGCGCCAGGCCAACAAGTACTCCGTGCCCCGCATGTGCTTCGTGAACAAGCTCGACCGCACCGGTGCCGACTTCTTCCGCTGCGTCGACATGATGGTCGAGCGCCTCAACTCCACCCCGCTGGTGCTCCAGCTGCCCATCGGCGCCGAGGGCGACTTCATCGGGGTCGTCGACCTCGTCGGGATGCGTGCGCTGTTCTGGCGCGGCGAGACCACGATGGGTGAGGACTACACCGTCGAGGAGATCCCGGCCGACATGGCCGAGCAGGCCGCGGAGTACCGCGAGAGGCTGCTCGAGACGCTGTCGGACGCCGACGACGAGATCATGGAGAAGTTCCTCGACGAGGGCGAGTTCTCCGTGGAGGAGGTCGAGGCAGCCATCCGGCGCGCCACCCTGGCCGACAAGGTCAACCCGGTCCTGTGCGGCACCGCGTTCAAGAACAAGGGCGTCCAGCCCCTGCTCGACGCCGTCGTGAAGTTCCTGCCCTCGCCGCTCGACATCGACGGCATCCAGGGCCACTCGGTCAAGGACGAGGACGAGGTCATCGTCCGCCAGCCGAGCGACGACGAGCCCTTCTCCGGACTGGCCTACAAGATCGCCACCGACCCGCACCTGGGCAAGCTGATCTACGTGCGCGTCTACTCCGGCAAGCTCGAGGCCGGCTCGACCGTGGTCAACTCGGTCAACGGCCGCAAGGAGCGGATCGGCAAGGTCTACCAGATGCACGCCAACAAGCGTGAGGAGATCGCGTCGGTCGGCGCCGGCCAGATCGTGGCCGTCATGGGTCTCAAGGACACCAAGACCGGGCACACCCTGTCCGACCCGCAGAACCAGGTGATCCTGGAGTCGATGACCTTCCCGGCCCCGGTGATCGAGGTCGCCATCGAGCCGAAGACGAAGTCCGACCAGGAGAAGCTGGGCACCGCGATCCAGCGCCTCTCCGACGAGGACCCCACCTTCACGGTCAAGGCCGACGAGGAGACGGGTCAGACGATCATCGCCGGCATGGGCGAGCTCCACCTCGAGATCCTCGTCGACCGGATGAAGCGCGAGTTCCGCGTCGAGGCCACGGTCGGCAAGCCGCAGGTCGCCTACCGCGAGACCCTCCGCAAGGAGGTGTCCAAGCACAGCTACACCCACAAGAAGCAGACCGGTGGGTCGGGCCAGTTCGCGAAGGTGGTCATCTCCCTCGGCCCCAACATCGACCCCGAGACCGGGACCGGTGCGGGCTATGAGTTCGTCAACAACGTCAGCGGCGGCCGGGTCCCCAAGGAGTACATCCCCTCGGTGGACCAGGGCGGGCAGGACGCCATGGAGTTCGGCGTCCTCGCCGGCTACCCGATGGTCGACGTGAAGTTCACCCTCGAGGACGGCGCCTACCACGACGTCGACTCCTCCGAGCTCGCGTTCAAGATCGCCGGCAACCAGGCCTTCAAGGAGGCCGCACGGATGGCGAAGCCGGTTCTCCTTGAGCCGATGTTCGCCGTCGAGGTCACCACCCCCGAGTCGTTCCTCGGCACGGTCATCGGTGACATCAACAGCCGTCGCGGCCAGATCCAGGCCCAGGAGGAGCGTCACGGCGACATGGTCGTCAACGCGCTCGTCCCGCTGTCCGAGATGTTCGGGTACGTTGGCGACCTGAGGTCCAAGACCTCCGGGCAGGCGTCGTACTCGATGGAGTTCGACTCGTACGCCGAGGTTCCTTCGAACATCGCCGACGAGATCATCAAGAAGGTCCGCGGCGAGTAGTCCGACCCGGACTGCCCTGCCGTAGATCCTCGGCTGCAACACACCCACCACGAGTCAAGTAACAACCCAACCAGGAGGAGCCCCAGTGGCTAAGGCGAAGTTCGAGCGGACCAAGCCGCACGTCAACATCGGCACCATCGGTCACATCGACCACGGCAAGACGACGCTGACCGCGGCGATCACCAAGGTGCTGCACGACAAGTTCCCGAACCTGAACGAGGCCTCGGCCTTCGACCAGATCGACAAGGCGCCCGAAGAGCGCCAGCGCGGCATCACGATCTCGATCGCGCACGTCGAGTACCAGACCGAGGTGCGCCACTACGCGCACGTCGACTGCCCGGGTCACGCGGACTACATCAAGAACATGATCACCGGTGCCGCGCAGATGGATGGCGCGATCCTCGTGGTCGCCGCCACCGACGGCCCCATGCCGCAGACCCGCGAGCACGTGCTGCTCGCCCGCCAGGTCGGCGTGCCCGCCCTGGTGGTCGCGCTCAACAAGTGCGACATGGTCGACGACGAGGAGCTCATCGAGCTCGTCGAGATGGAGGTGCGCGAGCTCCTCACCGAGTACGAGTTCCCCGGCGACGACATCCCCGTCGTGCGCGTGGCGGCCTTCCCGGCGCTGCAGGGCGACCAGAAGTGGGGCGACTCGGTGGCCGAGCTCATGCAGGCCGTCGACGACTACATCCCGACCCCCGAGCGTGAGATGGACAAGCCGTTCCTCATGCCCGTCGAGGACGTCTTCACCATCACCGGTCGCGGCACGGTCATCACCGGCCGTATCGAGCGCGGCGTCGTGAAGGTCAACGAGGAGGTCGAGATCATCGGCATCCGCGAGGGCTCGCAGAAGACCACGGTCACCGCGGTCGAGATGTTCCGCAAGCTGCTCGACGAGGGCCAGGCCGGTGAGAACGTCGGTCTGCTGCTCCGCGGCACCAAGCGCGAGGACGTCGAGCGCGGCATGGTCATCATCAAGCCCGGCACGACCACCCCGCACACCAACTTCGAGGCGAGCGTCTACATCCTCTCGAAGGAGGAGGGTGGCCGGCACACGCCGTTCTTCAACAACTACCGCCCGCAGTTCTACTTCCGCACCACGGACGTGACCGGCGTCGTGACCCTCCCCGAGGGCACCGAGATGGTCATGCCCGGCGACAACACCGAGATGATGGTCGAGCTGATCCAGCCGATCGCCATGGAGGAGGGCCTGCGCTTCGCCATCCGCGAGGGCGGCCGCACCGTCGGCGCCGGTCGGGTCACCAAGATCACCAAGTGATCTGACCTGACCGTCTGACCCACCGCTTCATCCAGGAGCCCCGTTCCCGTCAGGGAGCGGGGCTCCTGCGCGTTCGTGGGCGGGTCGTCGTGCGACGCCGCATGCCTACTCGGCGGCTCAGGGCGGACGGGCAGCGGAGCCACTCGAGACCTGCGATCGGCTGTGCACAGGGGCCATCGCGACCCCGCGAAGTGTCGGTGGTCCCTGGTTGAGTTCTCCTATGGCCCCCACGACGAGCGAGCTTCCCGACACCGCGGCAGCGGTGCTCGGCTACGCCCGCTCACGCCGTGCCGCTGCCGATCGCGCGGAGGCGGAGCTGCTGGTGGCGGCGTGCCAGTGGGCCGATCTGCACCCCGCGTCCGAGGACTACGCCACGACCTTCACCATGCCCGGTGGTGGTGAGCACGAGGAGCCCGTGGCGGCGAAGCGGCTCATCGGCCAGGCCCTATAGCTGCGCCACCGCCTCCCCCGGCTGTGGCGCCGGGTCCAGACCGGCGAGCTGCCCGCCTGGAAGGCGCGTCGCGTCGCGGAGACCACCATCCACGCCGACCTGTCCCGAGAAGCCGCGGCGTATGTGGACCGGCAGCTCGCCCCGTTCGCGCACCGCACCTCCACCACCACCGTCGACCGGCTCGTGGACACCGCGATCGCCCGGTTCCACCCCACCCGCGCTCGACTGGAGGCCGCCCGCGGCTCCGACTCCCGTCACGTGACCATCGAGGAGCAGCAGGTCTCCTTCACCGGCACCATGCGCGTGACCGCGGAGCTCGACCTCGCCGACGCCCTCGACCTCTACACCGCCGTCACCCA